>CAYIZA010000010.1:21041-24385 GCA_964367965.1 uncultured Christensenella sp.
AGAAAGAAAATGGTACACATAATGATAAGGAATATAGGCATCGCCAGAAATTTGTTGAGGATAATTTTGTCCGCCCGATGCCAGCCATAGGGCGAAGATCGCTGAGACTGCACTGTGAGTTGGTCTATAAAATCAAACCGCAACTGGTTCAGGTCGGTGGAACTGGTGTATCCCTCCAGCCGTTTTCGTTGCAGTTCTGTGAGCCTCAGCGTTGCCAGGAACTCCGAATCGCCCTCTATTGCTTTTACAGCGCTGAAAGAGCGGTTTTGGCTGATATTTGCATCCTGCATCAACCGCAGTGCATCTGCGAATCTTGTCTTGTTGAGGTAAGCAGGTGGCGGTGCTGGCGCCACTTCACGACTGCACCGCTCCAGCAGGTTTTGTACCTGCTTTTTATCCCTGCCGTCCAATTCTAATACCGGTATTTTCAGAGCATCTCCGAGTTGGTCAGTGAGTTTTGTTTTGCCCCGGGCAAAATTTATGGCAAGCACCATCCGCACCCCCAACTCCAGCAGTTGCATAGTGAGATTTAAGCCCTTTTTTAGTGCGTTGATATCGACTACATTTATAAAAATGGCATCGGGATTCTCCAGCACAAACCGAGAGGTAACGACCTCCTCATCGCTCATGGGGGAAAGTGAATAGGTGCCGGGCAAGTCTACCACTTTAAAAGTGGTGAGATTAAACTGCGCAACTGCCGATTTGGCATCCACAGTGACCCCGTGCCAGTTTCCTACATGCTGAAAACTCTGGGTAAGTGCATTGAAAATAGCAGTCTTTCCAACATTTGGATTACCTACCAGGGCAATAGTCTGCATTTACACCCTCCTCACAGAGTATGTTTTTCGCTACCTCGTGTTTCAGCGCCACCACCACGCCACGGACGGAGACCAACATAGTGCGCCCAAAGGGCGAAAGTTTAAGCACTGTAACACACTGCCCCACACAAAAACCCAACTCAAAAAGACGCCTGCGGAGCGAAAAGGGCGCCAGCACTTCGGCAATCCGGATAGTCTTTCCAAGCGCTATTTTAACTAACTGAATCATACACTATTATACTGAAGTGCTATGGCAAAAATGAAAAAATTTGTTTTAAATGGAAGATTGCTGCTCTTTCAATCTTATTTGAATTTGCAACTTTCGCCAGGCTGGTGTTAAATTAAAAAGACCAGGGTTCCGGTCTTTTAATTTATTTATTTTTTGAGGTTATTGAGCAATTCCATAAAGTTTTCAACATCGTGGAACTGTCGGTATACCGAGGCAAAACGCACATAGGCCACCTCATCCACCTCTTTTATGGCGTTCATCACCGCTTCACCAATCTGTTTGGATGGAACTTCCTGCACTAGGCTGTTGTATATGCCTTTCTCCACCTGGTTTACAATTTCATCAATCTGCGCCATAGTAACCGATCTTTTTTCACACGCCTTCACTAAACCCCGGCGGATTTTCTCACGGTCGAAAGACTGGAGGCTGCCGTCCTTTTTTATCACCATAACAGGGATTGTTTCATACACTTCAAAGGTAGTAAACCTCTTGCCGCACTTAGGGCATTCACGGCGACGCCTCACCGAGGTCACCTGTTCATTTGTCCTTGAATCGATGACCTTGCTGTCTTCATATCCACAAAAAACACATCTCATAAATCCACCTCTTCTATTAGTTTAATATAACAGAAAGCGAAAAATAAGTAAAGTAAACGAGGGCAAAGTAATTTATTTTATACTTTTTTCATATAAAATAGTAGCGCTTTTGTGTTTTTTCGGGGGACTATATGGAGATAAGCTACAGCGAACTGCGGTCAAAAATTGTGGTGAACCTGGTGGACGGACGAAAGTTGGGGCATATTGTCGACCTCATTTTCGACCTTCACACCGCCAAAGTGCTGGGTATAGTGGTGCCCGGCACCCGTAATGTATGCAGCATCTTCCGCCGACGGGAAGATATTTTTATTTCCTATCACAATATCTGCAAGATTGGCGAGGATACTATACTGGTGGAACTCAATCCTATGCCACCTCAGCCACCGGGTAATCCTTCCTGCCGCCCCTGCAGCACTCAGGGGTTGTCTTCTAAATATCTGGTAGACACCGACGCTAGCCAGGTGAGAAAATAGATTGAAAAAGTACCTGAGCCCGTCGCTGAGTTACTTGGCAGATGAAGAGCGGCGTTTTTTGCACTGATTGTATAGTCTTTTTACTCTTTAGTGAACCCCTCCCCCCCAGCACTCTTCAAAAAAAGGGGAGTTACCGCTATTCGCACCTTGATAAAATCGTCAACAACACACTCTAAAAAAAGGGAGTTCCCCCTTTTTTTATTCCAACCTATATAATCTCCAACTCGATTGAAGCAAACCACCTCAGTGTCGGGTAGGAACCGTTTACCAGCCACCAGTTGCTTGCGGTAAAACCGGTCAATCCTGTCGGCAGAGTGCCGTTTGAGGGACTCTTCATCTGTATGAAAGTAATCCCAAGGGTGTTTGTAACCCCTACTCCCTCACCAAAATAATTTAGTCCAACTGCAGCAGACGGAGGGTTTACACTCCCCACTGTATCGGTGTTATAAAAACAGTTTTGTACAGTGGCACTGGTTATGTTCAGATCGCCAATAAGACCAACTACTCCGCCAACACCATACCCAGCCCCTCCGACCCGTCCAAAACTGAAACACTCCTCCACCAAACAGGTGCTTGCAGTCTCATACTGGTCATTATGGAAGATTCCTAAAATCCCTCCCACCTGTATTCCGACACCGGTATCTGATATGTTACCCGAGTTATAACACTGCCTGATAACAGAACCTCCCGAACACCCAACAATACCCCCCGCACTGGCTGCACTAACATTTACATTTGCGCTATTAAAGGAGTTCTCTATGAGAACAGACTGGAAAGTAGAACCTGCGATTCCACCAGCGGTACTATGGGCGGACACTGCTCCCTTGTTATAACAGTAATAAAATTCAGCATTGTCCGCTCTACCAGCAATTCCACCGCAGTCGTTGCCATTTAGAACATAAATACTCCCCTCATTACGACATTCTCTAATAACAGTTAAACCATCGTCCGCAGTCGTCCACCCCACTATTCCACCAGCCCTCAAACTTGGTGCAGAAATATCCCCGGTGTTGCTGCATTTTTCAATTGTTCCTGCTCTACCCGATATGTAACCCGCAATACCACCGGCATACATTTCGGTGGCACTTACATTTCCATCATTAGCACACCCGGACAGAACCCAAGGGGTCGTTTCTCCGGAACTCTGCAGGCGTCCGACAATTCCGCCAACGGATGAACCATTGGAAGACACTTCCCCTGTGTTGCTACAGTTTGTTAGTTTTACGAC
>CAYIZA010000010.1:24485-27367 GCA_964367965.1 uncultured Christensenella sp.
ATGAACCATTGGAAGACACTTCCCCTGTGTTGCTACAGTTTGTTAGTTTTACGACATTACTTGAATATCCCACAATTCCGCCCGTACTACTACTTCCAGATACCGCTCCTGTATTGGTACAATTTATTAGTTCCACATTGTCCGCCCTTCCACTAACCCCGCCGGTGTCATAACTGCCAGATACCGCTCCTGTGTTGGTGCAGTTTGTTAGTTTTGTATTATTAGTTGGAAATCCCACAATTCCACCGGTGTGAACGGCGATAGAAGACACCGTCGCTGCATTGCTGCAGTTTGTTATTTCCACATTAGTTGCAAACCCTATCAATCCGCCGGTGAAGTGGCTTGAGTTGGTTGTTTGTTCAACAGAGCCGCTTGCAATATGAGTGTTTCTGATATATCCATCTTTAATACGCCCAAACAATCCTGTATTAGCGACGGTTGAATTTACAGACAAATTGCTGATAGAAAAATTACCGCCGTCGTAGTAGTAAATGGGTGTTGCCATCGTATGGTTAATCGGTGTCCACGCCCGGTTATTTAAATCGATATCCACAGTCTGTCTGTAATATTTGCCGCTTCCCGAAGTAGAGTTGGCGCTGAGCCAGGCAAGGTTGGCTGCGCTGGAAATTAAGTAGGGACTCGCCTCAGTGCCGGCGCCGCTAGGCATTGCATTAGTACCATCCCACACCGATGCGGCGGCAAGAGGAGTGTTGTTTTTGTCGTGCCCTGTCCCCTCATAACTGGAGTTTATCTGCGGGAGAAAGGGAGAAAAGACTGCTGCCAGCAAGGCTATCAGCAAAATAGGTGTTATGAAAGCCATAAAAACTTTAACTTGAGAGTGCATCCTCTTTCTCCCTTTTTATCTTGTGTAGTTTTTCCATTTTTTTGCATTTGGATTGTGGCGTTATTTTATGGATTTTTCATTTTAGATTATATCGCTGTTTTGATGCCTTTTTTACTTAATTAGGCTGGCTTTCAAGGTCCTCTGCATAAGTGGATAACTCCGGGTTCGAACTAGCGCGAATTTACAACCCGCCCAACACCAATAAAAGACCGGCAATCGGCCTTTTTATGTGTTTTAATGGCGTGCTGGTCAAGCGCCTCCGTTTTTGAGGAAAAAAGAGCGCTGATGCTTACGGCAAGGCTTTGTGTGCACATAACTTCCCCCTCCTTGCTTTTTATAACTTGAGTTTATCAAAGTTAAATAAAAAAAACAAGTATCTTTAGGGATTTTTTAAATGAGATAAAACAGTGCTTTTTTGGGGGGAGAGCTTAAACGGAAAACAGGGGTTGGTGGGAAGAGTGGGCAAGGGGCTTGTGCACTGCGTGCACTGAAGAAAAAGGGCGGCGGCGATTGTCTAAAAAAGTACGCCGCCCTTTTTCTTCAACTCAAGGCAGAGCCTTGAGTTAAGCCCCTTGCCCCGCCGGTCGCCCACTTAAGCAAAAAATCCAAATCCCTTGCACACTTTCACCCAGCAATCCTCTGATGAAAAACCTAAAAAACGCAACCCTCGTGCAAGCCCGTCCTCACTCCTCTACCCCAAAAAAACTAAATCCTTTATCTCTCCTCCACCACAACCCCACCAACCTCTATAAAACCTCTGTTTTTTAACAAAAAAGGGTGAAAAATCACTCCTTTTTTTGATATTTTCCCCTAATTTTGAGATTTTGCCTTAATTTTGATGTTTTCCCCTAATTTATTTGCATCAAACTATATTCTGCCAGTCAAAGCCGATGGTCTTACGATAGGTGTCTATAATGTGTTTCAGCAGGGTGCTTTCCACCTTTGCCAGTTCCAGGTCATCGTTGTTGAGATGCGCTTTTACTAGCACAATCTGGCGCCCAATCTGCTCAATATCCCTATAGTCCACCAGCAGACTTGCCACAACCTCCCGTTCTGCCCAATATTTATCCAAGGCATCCGCTATCTCCCTACTGCTCTCCAAATCGCCCTCCAGGATAGCCGAGTGCAACTCCTGCACCTGAGTATCCATAGTGCCATAGGTCTGGTCGGTATATATTTGTTCTAATATCACCCCGGTTACCAGAACCACCAGGAGCGCCAGAATCACCCAAACTCTTTTTACCATTTACCCTCTCCTCTGTAACTGGTCTGGAGTTTCTGACCCTCCCCCTGCTTCGGCTGTATAAACACCTGCCCGTTGCCATCCAGAGTGAATAACAAAACCTCGCCGTTCTCCTTGAGTTTAACCTCTTTAAGCCTTTCATCTATAAACTGCTGGTCTATACCGGCAATCTTGAGGTTCTCCCCTAAAATCTTACCCGCTGCCACAATGATGAGAGGCAAACTCGCCTGAGGCAGGCTGATATTTAAATCCTGGTTGACAACCGGGGAGTTCTCCGATTTTGGAATCACACTCATAGAGCCATTTGTCTCCACAATGGCATACTGCACATCCTCCACACGGTAGTAGTTGCAACCCCGAAGTCCCTGCATCAAGTCGTCAAAGTTCATATTCAACTCCCGCAGTTCGTCGAATTGCACTCCGTCCGGCGAAACCACAATGACCGGCTTGCCGTTGATAACACGGCGCATCCGTATACTCTTGCGGGATAGAAAAGACACAATGAAGTGCAGCACCACAATGGTGGTGAGCGGAATCAGACTGAAGAGCAGCGGCATGCTGTTCTGGGTCATCGGCAGGGTAGCGATATCCGCAATTATAAGAGTAATAACCAACTCAAATGGCTGCATCTCACCCAGTTGCCTCTTCCCCATTATACGGAGATAGAACAGCACCAGCAGGTATACAATCATAACTCTGAACAAAATTATTAACATATCACTAATTTGCAGAATTTAAATCGAAATTATACCTTTTTTCGTGAAAATTTGGGAGTTTTTTTGATTTTTGAGAAGA
>CAYIZA010000011.1:0-12052 GCA_964367965.1 uncultured Christensenella sp.
TTTTGCTAGTCTTTTTACTACTTTTGCTAGTCTTTTTGCTATTTTATGAAAATCTTAACAAATCGGCGAGGGTCTTTTCCATAACTTTCGCTAGTCACTCTGCCGTCCTCAGTTATAATCTCGTGGGCTATTCGGCGCTCATAGGCATTCATATAATCCATAGAAATCGGCTTTGCGTTTTGCAGGCATCGTTCAATCGCTTTTTTAGTCTGGTATTGCAATTTTTCCACCTGTCTTTGACGGTAATTCTCAACATCGAGCAGAATCCTGGAGGAGCCGCTCTCTATTCTGGAGCGCACCAACGAGTTCATTATACTCTGTATGGATTGCATAGTTTCACCGTGCTTTCCGATTATCAGACTTGCGGATGGGGAAGAAATCTGAATAACGGAAGAACCCTCCTCGGTGGTATTGGTTATTTCCGCCTCGATACCAATCCGTTGGAACAGCCCTTGCAGGAAATCCTCTGCTATTTTAATGAATTCCTGCGGTGTTTCTTGGGCAATATGCTCAAATTTGGGCTTTTTGACCCCTTCTAAAAAGCGCTCAGAGCCATTTCTGTCTTCCTCAACGACATTTAGGTCACACAAAATTTTAGGTTTTCGGGCTGTTTTTTCGCTTTTTTCTTCAATTTTGATAGTTTTTTCTACATTTTTTACCGGTTTGGGTTCGGTTTTAGGTTCGCTTTTGGGTTCTTTTTTTGGTTCAATTTTACTTTCCTGATTAACCTCAGCCTTAGATTCGGGCTTTACTTTTTTGGATTCAACCTCTTCAGTCTGAGTCAATAGCACCCGGGCTTTTGAGAACCAGCCGCCCTTGGATAAAATTTTAATATCGACATCGGTTCTGGTAAGATTTAATACTTTAAGTCCCTGCTCGATTGCTTCTTCAATATTTTTTCCTACTGCTTCAATACTCTTCATTTTATTTCTCCTTATCTGCTGTAGTCTGGCCTGCCGCTTGGTCGAGTTTGAGTGCTGGCTGGCTTGTCGGAAATATCGATCTTTGGTTTCTTCTCCTTGTGCTCAAAATATTTAAGGAACACAAAGGATAGCAAGGTAGCCATAAGAGAGTTGGTCACGATATAGATTGCAAACGCTGCACTGTAACTGATTGTGAATATTACCATCATTGCCGGCAGTATAAATTTCATAATCTTGGTGGCATTCATACCTGGCTGCGGCGGTGCGTTTGGATCTTTTTTCTTAGTGGTCTGGCGCTGTGAGATTGTTATAGATATGAAGGTCACTAGCGCTGCCAGAATAACTAATATAAAGTAACCATTTCCGCCCTGATAAAGTTTTTGAACCTCATAGGTAACAAAGTTGTATTTATCAAGGAAACCCTGCTTGAGTTCGGTAATTTCTGCCTCAGTCGGGTCGCCCAATAAAGTTAGCGCTGCCTGGTACTCCTCTGAACTGTAGAAATTGGAGAGGTTGACATAATCTGCATAACTTGGGAAAGCGCTGGCGTTGGTGTCTGGTCTCCAAACACTAGAAATCCAAAGCCACCCCTCACGAATATTCTCATATTCCGCTAACACTGCTTGCTGAATTGTTTGAATACTAGCATTTTCACTGTATATTTTAATTGTTTTATTGTATTTTTGTGTGTCGGTGTATTCACTATAAATTGCATCGGCCCGTTCCGCAAGTTGCTCCGGAGTCGCCTCAGAACCTAACTCTTCTTCCGCCTGCGCTAACGCTTCATCTCTCAGTTCCGCCTCAGCACTTGTTTTGGCGGCAGTCCATAAATCCTGTTCTTCATCTGCCACTTCAGCATCAGTGGTAAGGCTAAATTTAGTTTTAAACTCTTCATTATATTTGTTCTGTAGTTCGGTGTACTGGTTGGCAATATTTACTTGCGCCACACCCATAAGGGCATAGAATAAAGTAATGAAGATGAACAGCGTCAGAACCATATTGACCAACATACTCATACAAGAACCGAGCATATTAAAGTTTTCTCTTTTGTATAGTTCCTGCGTCTTTTGATTCAGCATCTGGCGGTTGTTGGCAAATTTCTTTTGTAACTTCATCAACTCCGGCTTTAAAACTTCTTGTTTCATCGCACTAGCCCGTGATACCTTTCGCTGCCAGAAGTCCAACGGACTTAAAAGTAATTTTAGACATACCGTGAATAGAATTATCATCCAACCGAAGTCTGGAACAAAGTTAAACAGTCCGATGATTGGGCTCCACATATCTACTGTCCAGTTGGCAATTTGGGTGATTAACATTTTACTCTCCTTTTTTATTTTTTATATAAAAATGCTTTTTTCATCTTTTTTATTAAAAAATGATGATTTTTTCACAATTTTAACTAATTTTATACTAAAAACTTAAGATTTCCGCTCAAATTATCCGGCACAGGGTCTACTCCTGCCATATGTTTAGGTGTGCACCGTAATATTCTTTTTACGCCTAAATACCCTCCATGGATAACTCCAAATCTTTGGATGGCTATGAGGGTGTAGGTGGAGCAGGTGGGTTGGTATCTGCACACACTGGCGGAAAGCGGACTGATAAAAATTTTATAGAAGTAGATTAAGGAAATACAAAGGTAGCGAATTGGGGCGGTTAAAATCCAGACAAATTTATTCATTTAGAAGACTTCCTCGAAGAAGAACTTGGGTGATTTCGTCCTTTATATTAGAAAAATCGCACTCCACAATGGACGGGTGTGCGATAAAGACGAGATTCTGATGAGTTCGCATCTTATTTAATTGTTGTCTGACAACTTCTCTCATTCTGCGTTTAACCTGGTTGCGCACTACGGCATTTCCCACTTTATTACTAACCACAAAACCAACTCGAGTTATAGTGAATTTACTGGAAGTATAGGTTAAACTTAGGTTTTTTGAATGAATTTTAGTACCGTTTCGATGTATGTAGGCAAACTCTTTTCGTTTTCTTAATCTATTTTTTTGTGGCAGCATTTCTTATTACCTTTAAACAGTAAGTTTTTTGCGACCTCTTGCTCGGCGACGCTTTAATATCTTTTGTCCGCCTGTCGTCTTCATTCTCTGACGAAAACCATGCACTTTATTTCTCTGGCGCTTCTTTGGTTGATAGGTTCTTTTCATGGTGTTTTTTACTCCCCTTGCTAAACTCGTATTGTCAGTTAAATACTGTAATGTTATTATACTATAGAGTTAGTGGGTTGTCAAGTGAGAACAAAATAAAAAGAGGAAATTTTCCTCTTTAAACTCTTAGTGGTAATATTAAGTAGAGATATTCGTCACCGTTCGCCGGAGTAATAATACCCGGGCTCATAACTCCACAGAATTGAATTTTAATAAATTCATCATTTATCACATGTAAACTATCCAGAATAAGCCTGCCGTTAAAGTCTATAACTAAATCCTCGCCGTGCTGCTCTGTTTTAATATTTTCAGTAATATTGCCCAACTCGCTTTCAGAATTTATAACTAAATTATTGTTTTTTATTGTGAGTTTGATGATATGATTGCGTTCTACCCGACTCAATAGACTGGCACGCTCAATAGTGTCATACAAAAATTGACGATTAATTACAATCCCGGTCTTAAATTCTGAGGGTATAATTTGGTTGTAAGACACAAAATCAGCACGGTGTCCAAGCAGCCTGGTGATGAGTGTTGTGTCGCCTAAATTTATCATTAAGTGGTTTTTTTGCGTTAAAATCTCGATTTTTTCATCATTTTCGGGCAATAATTTAACAATTTCTAATAAACTACGGGCGGTGACAATTATTCCCAACTCACTAGAGGCGGATAAAACTTTCTTTTTTATTACCGCCATACGGACACCGTCCAACGACACGCCGAGCAACTCTTTTTCATTAATCTCTAAGAGTATGCCTCGCAACATAGGTCGGGAGTCATCCTGAGCAACTGCTACGCTGGCTTTAGTAACTAAATCTTTAAGGTCATTGCTTTTTATCTCAAAACGGTCGGGTTTTTCCAGGTTTTTCGGCTCAGGAAATTCCTCTGCGCTCTGGCATTGAATAACTCCAGTGTTGCCGCTATATAGAATTTCCATAATATTATTGTCTTTAAGAGTGAAATTTATCTGCTCGCTACTGATCTTTCGTGCAAACTCAGCAAAGAATTTTGCCGGAATCACTGTTTTTCCCTCAATTTTCACATCCGCTTTAATGCTTTTTATGATAGTGAGTTCTAAGTCAGTGCACATAAGAGTGAGTTTATCATCCTCAGCGGTTAGTTTTATACATTCCAGTATCGGGTTAGTGGTTCTGACTGCTGCCGCCTTGACTACTTTCAGCACTGCATCCGCCAATTCTAGACCCTGACAAGTAAATTTCATAGTTCCTCTCCTGTATTCTTTTATGCTTTAAGTATATCATAACTATTAAAAAAATTCAAGATTTAGACAGTAATTAGTAGAATATTTTTTAAGAGTTACAATGATATTTTATTTTTATTATTTAATAGAAGTATTATTAGTAGGGGGTGTGGATAAGTGGATAAATACCCCACTAACTATCTCTAAACCTTTTATTTTTAGAGGTTTACATAGAAAATGTTAAATGTGGATAAGTGGATATTAATGGTGGATAACATTGTTCTTAACTGTGAATTTGTGTGGGTAAAGTGTTGGAAAAGTGGGGGTAAGTGGTCAAAATGGGTAATTTCTTGTACGAATTAATCAATTAAAAAATGTCACCTGTGCTTGACTTTTGAAAAATTGGATGATATTCTTTGCTTAAATACAGCGAGAGGAGAAGATATGCAAAACTTTTTAGACAACCGTTGGGCGGAAGTTCTGAGCGATCTTGAGGATTCTATCAGCGCTGTTGGGTTAGATTTGTGGTTTAAAAAAATAAAACCGATTCATATTGTGGACAACAAGTTGGTGTTGGTGGCTCCGAACGAGATGACCCGGGATACTGTGTTGCGTGTTTATAAC
Source organism: uncultured Christensenella sp. (assembly GCA_964367965.1). Lineage (GTDB taxonomy): Bacteria > Bacillota > Clostridia > Christensenellales > UBA1242 > UBA7584. The sequence continues at coordinate 4,911 of CAYIZA010000011.1, forward strand.
AAAGCGCTGTCGGACGGAATTGTAAAGAGTTTTAAGTTGGAAAAGTTTGATTTTATTCTGGATGCTGACCGTGAGGCATATATAAAAGAGCACGGGCTTTTGGATAAAGCGGCTGGCGAGCCACTCCCGGATGCTGTGACTAATGAGGCGGTGAACGAAAATCCTTTCAATCCCAAATATACCTTTGAGAACTTTGTGGTTGGTACCACTAACCAGATGATATATGCTGCTGCCAGGGCGGTAGCAGAGAATCCTGGTGTGCGGTTTAACCCGCTCTTTATCTACGGAGGGGTTGGTTTGGGTAAAACCCACCTTTTACACGCTATCGGAAATTTTATCTGGAAACAGCGTAAAGGGCAGGTGAAGATTGTGTATGCGCCATGTGAAACTTTCACCAACAATTTTATAGACACCCTTAAATATGGCAAAGAAAAAGGCACTATTGAGTTTCGGAAGAAATACCGCACAGTAGATGTTTTACTGATTGATGATATTCAGTTTATCAGCAATAAAAAGGTGGTTCAGGAGGAATTTTTCCACACTTTTAACGATTTATATCAGTTGGGAAAGCAGATAATTATATCCAGTGACCGTCCACCAAAAGAGATTGCTGAACTGGAAGAGCGGCTGCGCTCCCGCTTTGGAAGTGGTTTTGTGCAGGATATTCAAAAGCCTGATTTTGCAACCCGAATTCTTATAATTGAGAAAAAAATAGAACTCGAGGGCTATCAGTTTGATGAAAGTGTGATTCCGCTACTCTCTGAAAAATTCGAGAAATTCAATATCCGGGAGATTGAGGGAGTGTTGAGTAAACTTTACTTTTTCGCTAATCTGAACGGAAAAGAAAAGGTAGATAAAGAAGTTGTGCAGGAGGTTTTTTCCAAGTCGCACGAGTTGGATATCTATGCTGGCAGAGTGGTTACTGCCGATAAAATCATCGATGCCGTGCGTACAAAATTTAATATTTCTAAGGAAGAATTGTTAGGTAAAAAACGCACCAAAGAATTAGTAGAGCCAAGGCAGATTTGTATCTATCTGATGTGGAAAAAACTCAATATTCCACTGATCGCTATAAGTAAGATTTTCAACCGTGACCACACTACTGCTATACATGCCCGGGACAAGGTTATTGACCTTATAAAGACCAATGAAGATGTGGAAAAATTGATCAGCGGGATTGAAGAAAAAATAAATGATTGACCGATAATTTTCATCTCTGGAAAACACTGGGAAGAAGCACTTAATTTTTCTTTCCTTTAGATTGAGAAAGGCTTAAGTATAGCCTTTTTCCGCTTTTAAAAGACAAAATTTTTAATTATAAAAAAAGTGAGAAAAGAGCGTTTTATCCTTGCTTTTACAAGTGTAATTTGGTATACTTTTTACAGTGTGGAAAACACTTGTTTTTTATAATTTTTAAGGGGAGTTTGCGATTGGAGATAAATAGCCTGCAGGTTGAAAATTTTCGCAACCTCAAGACACAAAAAATTGATTTTTCACCCGGCTTAAATGTGCTATATGGTGATAACGCACAGGGGAAGACAAACACTTTGGAGGCAATCTATTTTACCACCATCGGGCGCAGTCCCCGAACCCGGCGTGACCAGGAATGTATTAACTTCAATCAAAAGCATGCGCAGTTAAAAATCACTTTTTCCCGAACACGGGTAAGACAGACGCTGAGCGCCACTTTGGAGCCCGCCGGCAAGAATTTTTTTCTAGATGATAACAAACTAGCCAAGTTGAGCGATGTGGTGGGAAATTTCGGGAGCGTGTACTTTTCGCCTGACGAACTGGAGTTAATTCAGGGCGGGCCTGCCAGACGGCGCCGCTTTGTGGATATCATAAACTGCCAACTAAAAAAGGAGTACCTTAAAAACCTGCAGACCTTCCAGCGGCTGATAAATCAGCGCAACCACCTTTTGAAAGCACGACCGCCAAAACTCAGTGAGCAACTCCCGGTCTGGGATGAGCAATTGGCCGAGGTAGGGGCAAAACTCTTTTCGGACCGGTTTCGTTTTATCACTGTTCTGGAGCGGATTGCCAACGAGAAACAGGCAATGCTGTCCTCACAGAAGGAAAACCTGACAGTTGCCTATGAAAGTTTTTCACAAACCGACCTGCCCTATACTGAACTGCGTGACCTCTATCTGACAGGGCTTAAAAAAGCGCTGGAACGAGACCTTGCTTTGGGCTATACAACCTTTGGTGTGCACAACGATGACTTCCTAATTAAAGTCAACGGGCAGGATTTAAGGAAGACCGGCAGCCAAGGGCAGCAGCGCACCGCTACTCTAGCACTCAAACTAGCAGAACTGGAGATTTTAAAGGAAGAATATGGTAGTTATCCGGTGCTGCTGTTGGACGATGTCCTCAGTGAGTTGGACAGCACTCGTCAGCAAAAACTGTTGGGGCTGTTTGATGAGATACAATGCATTATGACCTGCACTCACCTTGACTTTGAACGACCTTGTACCCGATTTTTGGTGAGAGATGGTGAAATAAAATTAGAAAATAAAAGGACACAAAAAGATGACAGAAAAAAATTATGATGAAAGTGAAATCCAGGTTCTGGAGGGTTTGGATCCAGTGCGTAAGCGCCCGGGTATGTATATAGGTTCTACCGACGAGCGAGGTTTACAACACCTCATTATAGAGATTGTGGATAACAGTATTGATGAGGCGCTTGCCGGGTTTTGTAACCTGGTTGAGGTAACTATTTATAGCGACGGCAGTTGCAGCGTTCAGGACAACGGCAGGGGTATTCCAACAGGTATGCATAAGACTGAGCACAAGAGCGCGGTCGAGGTGGTGCTTACCAAACTTCACGCCGGCGGAAAGTTCGGCGGCAACAGTTATAAGATAAGCGGCGGACTTCACGGCGTGGGTTTAAGTGTGGTAAATGCACTTTCCTCTAAGTTGGAGGTTCAGGTGAAGCAGAACGGTAAAATTTTTCACCAGGATTATGCCCGTGGTATCCCACAAAACGAGTTGACAGTGGTGGGCTCCACTAAAGAAACCGGAACCCGTGTGACTTTTTTACCAGATACTGAAATATTCGAAAATGTCGACTTCAACTATGAAGCGCTGAGGACACGGTTTAAAGAGATTGCCTTTCTGAACCGTGGGTTGACTATCGCCCTTGCCGATGAGCGCATCGGGCGGGAACGTAAGGACACCTTCCATTTTGAGGGCGGAATCATCGAGTTTATGGACTTCCTCAATCGGGGTAGAGAGGTGTTATTTGAAAAGCCAATCTATATCAACAAGGTGGCAGAGAATTATCAGGTGGAAATCTGTTTTCAGTATAATGACGGCTACAGTGAAATCATACACGCCTATGCCAACAATATAAACACTGAAGAGGGCGGCACCCACCTGGTGGGATTTAAAAACTCGCTGACCAAACTGATCAACGACTATGGACAGAACAATAAAATACTCAAGGAGAATGAAAAACTCTCCGGCGAGGATGTCCGGGAGGGTATCTGCGCTATTGTGAGTGTTAAACTGACCGAGCCGCAGTTTGAAGGGCAGACTAAGACTAAACTGGGCAACTCCGAGATGCGAACTTATGTGGAAAAAGTGATGCAGGAGGACTTTGGCGCTTTTCTGGAGGAAAACCCAACAGCCGCTAAAGAACTGGTGCTGCGCTGTGTAACCGCTCAAAGGGCAAGAGAGGCCGCTCGTTCTGCCCGGGAACTCACCCGGCGCAAGGGTATTCTAGAGAGTACGGCATTGCCAGGCAAACTGGCGGATTGTACCTCTAAAATTGCTCAGGAGTGTGAAATCTACATTGTGGAGGGCGATAGTGCCGGCGGCACCGCTAAACAGGGTCGTGACCGAAAATTTCAGGCGATTTTACCTCTCCGAGGTAAGATTTTGAATGTGGAAAAGGCAAGGCTCCCACGAATACTTGAAAACAATGAAATCAAAGCGATGATAACAGCCTTTGGTTGTGGTATAAGTGAAGAGTTCGATGAGAGCAAACTTCGCTATGACAAGATTATCTGTATGACCGATGCCGATGTCGACGGCAGTCACATACGGATTCTTATGCTCACCTTCTTTTATCGTTTTATGAAACCACTCATCGAGAATGGGCATGTATATATCGCCCAGCCTCCGCTCTATAAGGTAGCCCGGGGCAATGTGGTGCGTTATTTCTATAACGACGAGGATCTGGAAAAATATATGAACGAATTCGGGCGTAAAGGTATGGAACTGCAGCGCTATAAAGGTCTGGGAGAGATGAACGCCGACCAACTTTGGAATACCACTATGAACCCGGAGACACGCACCTTGTTACAGGTCACGCTGGAGGATGCTTTCGAGGCGGATGAAATATTCACTATTTTAATGGGGGATCGCCCGGAACTCCGCCGTGAATTTATAGAGAAAAACGCAACCCTGGTAAAAGACCTGGATGTCTGATCAGTTAAGGAGTAGAAAATGGAAAAAGAAGAAATTATTTTAAAAGAAACAAAGACAATAAAGGTGCCGGTGGTAGATGAGATGAAAAAGAGTTTCATCGCCTATGCTATGGCAGTCAATGTATCTCGGGCTATTCCCGATGTGCGTGATGGACTAAAGCCGGTGCACCGCCGCATATTATATTCTATGAGCGAACTTGGTCTTTTCAATGAGAAACCGCACCGTAAGTGTGCCCGTATTGTCGGCGATGTGCTGGGTAAATATCACCCGCACGGAGACAGTGCGGTCTATGATGCGTTGGTACGCCTGGCTCAGGATTTCACTATGCAGGTGCCACTGGTGGACGGTCACGGAAACTTCGGAAGTGTTGACGGTGACCCGGCTGCGGCGCAAAGGTATACTGAGGCTCGGCTGAGCAAAATTGCCGGCGAGTTACTGCGGGATATAGACAAGGAGTGTGTGGATTTTTCCCCTAACTTTGACGATACCCTTATGCAGCCAACTGTGCTGCCGGCTCGCTACCCTAACCTACTGGTAAACGGTGCAGACGGTATTGCGGTGGGTATGGCGACCAGTATTCCTCCCCACAACCTCGGCGAGGTCATCGACGGCGTTATTGCACTTATCAATAATCCTGATATAGATATCGATGAATTGATGAACTATGTGCGTGCGCCGGACTTTCCAACCGGCGGTATTATTATGGGGCGTATGGGCATCCGCCAGGCATACAAGACCGGTCGGGGCAAGGTTATAACCCGCGCTAAGTGCGAGATTGAGGAAGATGAGAAGAGAATGCGCATTGTGGTGAGCGAGATTCCGTACCAGGTCAATAAGTCCGATTTAATAATGCAGATTGCCTCACTGGTTAAAGACAAGAAGATTGAGGGCATTGCAGACCTTAAAGAGGAGAGTGACAGAGAGGGGATGCGTGTCGTTATAGACATTAAGCGGGACGCCAATCCGCAAGTAGTTTTAAACCTGCTATACAAACACAGTCAACTTCAGACCAGTAGCGGCATAATATTCCTGTCGCTGGTGAACGGCGAACCAAAAGTTTTAAACCTCAAGGAGATGCTTTTCTACTATCTGGAACACCAGAAGCAGATTATATTGCGCCGGTCGGTATTCGATTTGGAAAAAGCAAAAGAACGGGCACACATAGTAGATGGACTGGTGATTGCTTTGGGCGGAATCGAGCGTGTGGTAAAAATTATCCGTTCCAGTAAGGAGCGAGCCGAGGCTATGGAAAAATTGCAGGCTGAACTCAGTCTTTCCGAAAAGCAGGCAAACGCTATTCTGGATATGAGACTGGTACGACTGACCGCCCTGGAGGCAAATAAACTTGAGACCGAACTTGCTGAGTTGCAGGCTTTCTGTGCTGAAATGGAGAGCATTATTGCCAGCCCGAACAAGATTTTGAGTATAATAGCCAAAGAATTGCTGGAGATTAAAGAGAAGTACAGCACTCCCCGCCGCACACAGATTTCGCACGATGTGGGCAGTATTGACTTAGAGGATTTGATTGCCCGTGAAGATATGGTGGTGAGTATGACCAACCAGGGCTATATCAAACGAATGGCGGTGTCTGAGTATAAGGCGCAGAACCGTGGCGGTGTAGGAATAGCGGCACACAAGACCAAGGACTCAGACTTTGTAAACAAACTATTTATAGCAAACACCCACGACAACTTGCTGTTCTTTACCAACCGTGGCAGAGTGTTTTCTATCAAGACATATGAGGTGCCTGAAAGCAGTCGGGTGAGCAAGGGTCGTGCCATTGTCAACCTACTGCAGATAGACCAGGATGAACAGTCCACCGCAGTAATCTGCAAATCATCAGAGAAGTCGGAGCAGAAACAATTCCTGATTATGGCAACCCGAAACGGCTTTATTAAAAAGACCCCAATAGAAGAGTTTGACCGTATTATGAAAGTCGGCAAAAAAGCCATTGTGCTGGATGAGGGCGACGAACTCATCAGTGTTCAGATAAGCAACGGCGAAAACGACATATTGATTGCATCCACCAACGGCAAATGTATACGCTTCAGCGAGAAGAATGTCCGTGCAATGGGTCGTGGAGCGCATGGTGTAAGGGCTATGAGGCTTTTGGACGGCGCCAAACTGGTTGATATGAGCGTAGTTCGTGAGGGTGCTGAGATTCTGACCATTACCGAGCAGGGTTTTGGAAAGCGTGTAAAGATTGAAAATTACCGCAGACAATCCCGTGGCGGTATAGGACTCAGTGCCGGTAAACTGACAGATAAGACCGGACCTGTAATAGGTGTGAACCAAATCAATATCGGCGATGACATACTGCTGATCACTAACACTGGTACCACTATAAGAACCAACACAGGTTCGCTGAGACTGTTGAGCCGCACCGCTATGGGTGTTCGTATGATGAAACTGCGTGCAGGCAACAGTATAGTGTCTGTGGCGACCATTCCACCGGAAGAGGAGGAAACTCCGATTGATGTAGAGGAGGTTGCCAAAGAGGTGCAATCTGTCCAGAAAAATGTGGACGGAGTTATGGTGTTGGAAGATTTTGAGAAAGGTACTAAAACAGTGCCGGAAAACCCAGACTTTGACGAGATTACTGAAGAAGAACTGGCTGAAGATTTGTCCGCTGCCGAAGATGAGGACCCGGAAATCGAAGATGAAGAAATAATAGATGAGGATGACGACGGCGAAGAAGAGTTGGACAGCGA
>CAYIZA010000011.1:12152-22308 GCA_964367965.1 uncultured Christensenella sp.
GATGAGGATTCTGAGGAATAAGAGTTTTAAGGTTTTCAGGGGCGGAGTGTGTTGACATAATCTGCTTTAAAACCGAACAACAAAGACTTCAAAGGTGCGGTTTCCGAACTTAAAAGCAGAGAGAGAAAACAAACAAAGCATTTTCATTTACTAAAGTACTGTTTACAAACTAATACTAAAAGCACTGTTTCCAAACTGAAAAAACAGAGAAAAAAAGAGGGTCACCCTCTTTTTTTCTATAAATATCTTACAACAAACCTTCCAGCCAGCCCTCTTTTGTTTGGGTTCTTTTCACTAATTAACCAAACGCTTAATCAAAAAACCAGTCCAGGCTCACAAACCTTCCGGTCTGTTCTTTCTTAATTTTAATTATTTTCCGTCGTTGTAGTACAGTATACCCACAGTGTTTCGCCCGCAGTGTGTTGCCACAGTGCAGCCGGCACGGGTCACCAGCACCTCTTTGAAGACTTGCTGTAGGCGCTTTTTAATCTCCTCTATCAGAGCTGGTTCCAGGGTGGTGTAGGTCAGAAACACCCGAGTTTTATCTGGAGTATTAAAGGTGGACAGGATATATTCCACATATTTCATCACATTGGAACTAAACTTTCCAACAAGTTTTTTGGTTACGCCCAGTTTGCCATCTTTCATCAGCAACACCGGTTTTATGGACAAAAATCTTGCACTTATCAGCGACATAAGATTACAGCGGCCGCCCTTGTGCAGGTAGTTCAGGTTGTCCAAAATAAAGGAGGTCTGAACAGAATCACGGCGAGCCAGCACCTTCTCATAGATATCCTCGGCAGACAGCCCCTTTTTCACCAGGTCGCAGGCATAGAGTAGTTGCAGTCCGGTTCCGGTGGAGAGCGCACGCCCATCAATCACAAAAACCTTATTGTCGAACTCTTGGGATGCTATCTGTGCGTTGGAGCCCAGACAACTGAGTTCGGTGGATATTGCAATATGGATAATGTAATCATAGCCGCCGTCGCTCGCCAGTTGTTCTTTAAAAAACTCCTCGAACTGGGCAGGGTTTCCGGCCGCACTTTTAGAGAGTACTCCAGTCTTATCGATCAGTTCAAAAAGCTGGTCGGTGGTTATATTAACGCCATCCAGAAAATCCTGGTCGCCCACGCTGACATTCACCGGGCGTATACCTATGTTATATTTCTTAATAAGTTCTGGGCTCAAATCACATGCACTGTCTGTTGTTATTTTAATCTTCATAAAAAATCACCTCTTTTATTAGTATGCCAAAAAAGCCAGACTTTGGCAAGCAATTTTGGGCAAAAAGGCAGTCTACTCTTTTGAATAATGATATAAAGGTGAGTTTGTTTTGGCGCACAGGCACCCTGGCGGAGGTTTGGGAAGTTGGCCCCCGCCCACCTTTTCAAATCCCGAAAATGTCTGTAATGCCATAAAAAACAACCCGATAATCCACTGCCGGAAAAATTACTTGACTTTCGCCGTGAAAAACCATTATAATTAGAACATAAACAGAAAAGGAAGTAAAAAGATGAACATTGCCAATGTACTGGCGCAGAAATTCAGCCTGAGGGAGAACTATGCCGAGAATATCATAACACTGCTGGATGAGGGCTGCACTGTACCCTTTATAGCACGATACCGAAAGGAGTTGCACGGCAGTTGCGACGACCAGACTATCAGAAATTTTGCCGATGCTTTGAATCAACTCCGCAATCTCAATAAAAGAAAAGAAGAGGTTATCAAACTTCTCACCGAGCAGGGTAATCTGACCGAAGAACTCCAAAAACAGATTGATGCGGCGGTGACTGTAACCGAAGTGGAGGATATCTACCGACCTTTCCGTCCAAAGCGGAAGACCCGTGCCTCAGTTGCCATTGCTGCTGGGCTGCAGCCCCTGGCTGATCTAATTCTGCGACAGGCGAGCGGGCTTAATCTGCTGGAAGAAGCGCAAAAATTTGTGGATGCCGAAAAGGGAATTGCTGATGCCGAGTCTGCACTGCAGGGCGCTAGTGATATCATCGCCGAGATTGTGGCGGACGATACCGAGGCACGAAAACGGGTGCGTGAGATACTGTGGTATGATATGAAAATCGCCACCGAATGGAAGCCGGATGCCGATGAGAAAAAAGTCTTTGAGACCTATAAAGACTACACTGAAAAGTGTTCCACTATGCCAGCGCACCGAGTGCTTGCAATCAACCGTGGGGAAAAAGAAGATGCGCTGAAAGTCTCCTTTAATATCTCTGAGGAGGGCTTGGAAAAAACTCTAAATACCTTGTTTAAGCAGTTTGTAAAAGGCAATGTAAATTGCAAAAATATGGAGCAATCCGGCATAAATCAGCGGCAAAGCGGCGAAAAAGAGCAGGAAAATGACAAAAAACAGTCTAAAGCAAAAAACAAAAAAGTGGTGATTCTCAAAGGTGATTTGGATGTTCAAACCTTTGTGGTGGAGAGTGTCAAAGACGGCTTTAGCCGATTGTTAGTGCCGTCGCTGGAGCGTGAGTTCCGAACCACCCTCACTGAGGTTGCGAGCGAGCAGGCGATTAAAATGTTTGAGGTCAATCTCAAGCCGTTGCTGTTGCAGCCCCCTCTTAAGGGCAAGGTTATTATGGCAGTCGACCCAGCCTATAGAACGGGCTGCAAGATTGCAGTTATAGACAGTGGCGGAAATGTACTGGATTCCGGGGTGGTCTATCCGACTCCGCCTCAGAACAAGGTAGAGGAGTCAATCAGTGCGTTGACTCATCTGATATATAAAAACAAGGTGGACACAATCGCTATTGGAAACGGCACTGCCAGCAAAGAGGCGGAAATATTTGTCGTGAAACTTATTCACAGCCTCAAGGTGCCTGTGCAGTATGCTATGGTAAACGAGGCGGGCGCCAGTGTGTACTCTGCCAGCAAGTTGGGTGCGGAGGAGTTTCCTCAGTTTGATGTAAGTATCCGCAGTGCGGTCAGCATTGCACGAAGACTGCAGGACCCGCTTGCCGAACTGATTAAGATTGACCCGAAGTCTATCGGAGTTGGGCAGTATCAGCACGATATGCCGCAGAAACGCCTGAGCGAAGTGCTGGAGGGCGTGGTGGAAGAGAGTGTAAACAGTGTGGGTGTTGACCTCAACACTGCCAGCGTTCCGCTGATGAGTCGGGTCAGCGGACTGAATACTGCCATTGCTAAGAGTATCTCAGAATACCGTGCCAAAAACGGAGAATTTAAGACCCGCACCGAGTTGACTAAGGTTCCCAAATTAGGCGATAAAGCCTTTGAGCAGTGTGCCGGATTCCTGCGGATTCCCAACGCTAAAAATATCCTAGACAACACCTCGGTGCATCCGGAGAGTTATGTTGCGGTGGAAAAATTGTTGAAACTTTTCAATATCGATGAGGCTGCAATAAAGGAAGGGCGGCTCGCCGTACTTCCGGCAGCCATTGAGTCCAGGGGCGCAGAAAAAGTAGCGGCGGAGTGCGGAGTTGGTGTGCCAACCCTGCTGGATATTATATCCGAACTGCAAAAGCCAGGACGGGATATCCGGGACAGTTTGCCCCCTACCGAACTTCGGGGCGACTTGTTGAGTATTGAAGACCTCAAGCCTGGTATGGTTCTCAGTGGCGTGGTGCGAAATGTCATTGACTTTGGCGCCTTTGTGGACATAGGAGTGCATCAAGACGGGTTGGTTCACATTTCACAAATCTGCGACCGCTTTATTAAGCATCCGAGCGAAGAACTCACTGTGGGCGACCGGGTCAAGGTGAAAATCTTAAGCATTGACCTGACTAAAAACCGCATCTCACTGACTATCCGAGATGCCGATAAGGAATAAAAAAAAGTTGAAGAGGGCGTTATCAGGCGCCCTTTTTTTGCGTAATTTTTTTTAGATAGCCCGCTGAATTCCTTGCCTTTCGGCGTTGACTGTGCTATAATTTGCCACAAGTGAGGTTAGTATGAGCAAATTGACGATGACAGAATTGGTTGCCCTTTGCAAAAACAGGGGCTTTATCTTTGCCGGGAGTGAAATCTATGGCGGACTCTCCAACACCTGGGATTATGGTCCGCTGGGCGTAGAACTTAAAAACAATATTAAAAGAGCGTGGTGGAAGGCTTTTATAGAGAGCGAACCTAATAATGTGGGGCTGGACAGTGCCATTTTAATGAACTCTGCTGTGTGGAAAGCGAGCGGACACCTGGACGGTTTTTCCGACCCGCTTATGGACTGCCGTTCCTGCAAATCCCGGGTGCGGGCGGATAAATTAGTTGAGGAGTGGCTGTTTCAGAACAAGAAAAAGTTGGACTTCTCCATAGAGGCACTGACAGACAGAGAACTGGAGGCTTTTGTAGCGGAGAATAAGATTCCTTGCCCGGTTTGCGGCAAGGTGGACTTTACTCCGATTCGTAAGTTTAATCTTATGTTCAAGACCTTTCAGGGCGTTACCGAAGACAAGCAGAGCGAACTCTTTCTCCGTCCGGAGACTGCTGCCGGCATATTTGTAAACTTTAAGAATGTGGCTCGCTCTATGCGCAGTAAACTTCCGCTGGGAATCGGTCAGGTGGGCAAGAGTTTCCGGAACGAAATAACCCCGGGCAACTTTATCTTTCGTGTGCGGGAATTTGAGCAGATGGAGTTGGAATTCTTCTGCCACCCTGATGAGGTTGAAAAGTGGTTTGTCTACTATCGTGCCAAGTGTTTTGACTTCCTGACTGCCCTGGGCGTCAGCGCAGAAAAACTCCGCCTCCGTGACCACGACAAAGAGGAGTTAGTCTTCTATTCAGAGGCAACCACCGATATTGAGTTTGAATTTCCCTTTGGCTGGGGCGAACTTTGGGGCATTGCCAACCGTACCAACTATGATTTAACTCAGCACCAGAACGCCAGCGGACAGGATATGAGTTACACCGACCCGTTCACCAACGAGAAGTTTATTCCATATGTTGTGGAGCCGTCGGTCGGAGTGGACAGAATGTTGCTGGCAGTGCTGTGCTCTGCCTATGAGGTGGAAAAACTGGAGGGCGAAGAGGAGCGAACAGTGCTGCACTTTCATCCGGCACTTGCACCTATCAAGGTGGCAGTCCTGCCACTGAGCAATAAACTCAGCGACCAGGCTCAGGAACTCTTTCTCCAACTTTCCAAAAAATTCCGTTGCGAATTCGATACCGCCGGCTCTATCGGCAAGCGCTATCGTCGACAGGATGAAATCGGCACTCCATACTGTGTGACCTTTGACTTCCAGTCGCTGGAGGACGGAGCGGTAACTGTACGAGACCGTGATTCTATGACTCAGGAGCGGGTGGAGATTGCCCGATTAGAAGACTACCTAAACCAAAAATTGAATTAGTAAAAACAAACAAAAGCGGGCAGTTTTTGCCCTAAAAACTGGATAAAAATTATTGAATTGCCCAAAATGCTTGGGTACTCTTTGAAAAAAACCTTGCAAGTTAAGGCTGGCAAACTCAGACGATTGTCATAGAGTATAAACCAGCAGGATGAGGAGAAAAAATGGCATCAGCAGAAATAGTAGGATTAGTGGGCTCTGCCTTTGCTTTAATAGCGTTTCTGTTCAAAAATATAATAATTATCCGAAGCATAAGTATTGTGGGCTGCTCAATTTTTATTGCCTATGGTGTTTTGATAAATTCCCTTATAATCTGGGCGTTGAATGTGATATTGATAGTCATACACACAATTTATTTAACAGTGGAAATAGTCAGAAAGAAAGGGAAAAACGCTCCACAGGACAGAGAAACGGATACAAATTGAGTGCCAACAGGGCAAAAAGAGGGGTTTGACCCCTTTTTTATATATTTTAATAATATATAAACACTCTGATTTTGTTTGACTTTTACCCTAAAAAATTTGTACAATAAAGTCGTAGACATTACGCTTGAAAAACAGTTATAAAATTGTGAGTTTTTCACAAGATAAAAAATAGGAGTTTCACAGGATGAAATTAGGGAAGATAAAAACACTGTTGATTGTCTTATTTGTAGGGGTTATCTCTATTTTTGGACTTGTTGGCTGTGGCTCCTCCCGGGACGGTATGAAGATTGAGATAGAGAGTGAAGACATCACAGTTGCTGAAGACGGCACTCTATCCACCTCTCTTTCGGTAGAGCGGGATTTAAGCGGTGACCTCACACCAGCGGGTATTGCCCATCTTTCTGTAACTGTAAGCGGCGGGGATGGCTCGGTGAACCGAGGTGTGCGGGTTGTTTCTTCCGATACCAGCCGGGTGATCGCCTCCACCACTTTTGACTCTGGCACAAACACTGTGGAAATCCGGGCTCAGGGGCGAACCTCATCTGGCACCAGTTCCTTTGTGGACATTATCAGCTTGGAAAACAACAAGTTGAGCAAGCGAATATTTGTAGAAGTTCTGGAGGTTGCCTCCAGTCTTAGCGTTAAGCCAGACCTCACCAGCACTATAGCAATCTTTATGCGGCAGGACTTTGTGCTGGATCCCTACACTTTCTTTGACTTTACTCCGAGCAATTCAGCCGCTCCGACTATGAAATTTAAAATCAACGATGTGGAATATAATGCTGGAGAGATGTACAAGCAGACCGCGGTTGCAACCTCACTCACTATCCAGGCTTTTTCCGAAAACGACCCTGAAAACACCGAACTGCAGGCAGAATTTGTTCTGACGGTGTATCCAGAGATTCAGGGTGAGATTGCCGGGCTTAAGCGTACCGATAGCGCCTCAGTTGATGCAAACGCAAAGATTGAAACGCTGATTCTGTTTAAAAACCAGGAGAGCACCAACGCCAACCTTGCCGAGGTACAGTTTTATGCCGGATTACCATCGGAGACTTTGTCTCTCTTGCAGTATAACTACAGTTTTGTAAATCCTGCCCAAAACAAGACATTAAAGATTGAGAAAACAACCGCTGACCTCTTTGAAATCACCGGACTTGCTGAGAGTGTTGACGGAGTGCTGGTGAACTTCCAGGTTTCCTTTGCTGGTTTCCAGAACTCACCGATAGTTACCCGAACCCTTTTGGTAAAGGTGGTTGACCTGCCTCGTGCAGTTTTAATCAATAATGAGTCAGGCACCAGTGATGTAACAGTCACCGTGCTGAACTATTACACCGGAAGCCAGAGCGGCGCCGCTCTGCAGATTGACCTGTGGCAATTCTCTGAGGGCTATGATGAGTACGAACTTCAGGTGAAAGAGATAGTTGCAGAGGGCTACAACACCAGCCTGGCAAATAATCTGACAATCACAGACCAGTCCGGCATCAACTACTCACTTAAATCAGTGAGTGGCGCTTTCCCGATTCTCACCTTTAAATCAGGTGACCGGTTGACTCTTACCGGTGCCAATGACGGCGGAAATTTGCTGGTACAGGTAACAGCAAAGGCAAACAGTGCAATGAAAACAGCACAGAACAAAAACCTTGCAACGCTGACCCGAAACCTGGTGCTGGAATTCCGCCCTGGGGTTACCGGGTTTAGTGTTGGTTCTGAGCAACTTGAAAGCAGCACTAACTCAGTCTATCTGCAAGTGGGCGAGGGAACAGTTATAAACAACTCGCAAGAGGTTCTCTTTACAGTAGAGCCATCTGGTGCATCAATGACAAACATATGGGTAGACCAGTCCAGTTTGAACGCAGCGGTTGCCAGTGTGGATGACAGCAATATTGTAGAGGGTAAAATTACTATTAGAGCACACAGTGCCGGCACGACCAGTGTGCGGCTAGTTTCTCCGTCCGGTGCTGTTATAGTAATTCCAATCACAGTGGGCTATCAGGTGGGAACTATAACCACCTCAGCAATGGTTAGCGATCAGGTTGTAGCGCAACTCAAGGATGACGCTATGGATTCAAACAGAAAGACCCTGGCGTCTGTCACCCTTCCAACGAATAATATAGGCTCGATTTCGCACAACATATTCCCGGCTGGAGCAACTCTTCTGAGTGCTACCTCCACAAGTACAAATGAGTCAATTGCAAAGTTGAGGGTAAATTCCACCAACATTAAGGCCAGCACGCTGTATAGTTACAACGCCGGTGTTGCCGAGGTTACTTTGAAATTTAGATACAACTATCTGGACACCTCGGGCGCAAGTCCAGTACTCATAGAGAGGGAAATCACCCAGACCTTTACTGTTACTGTCTACAAGCCAATATCCTCTATTGAGTTGTCTCAGGAGAGTATGGAGTTCTATGTTCCGGTAGGTACCCAAAAGGGCAGCGTCTATGATGAGAGCAATCGCCAGAAAACCGTTGATTTAACAGTGCGGGCAGTTGGCGGCAGCAGCACTACAAAAGCAACCGCTGCAAAGTGGGAGATAATCAAGGGCTCAGAATATATTGAGTTTTTGGATGCCGAGGGAGAAACGATAGAAAGCCCAACCGGTGCATCTGTGATTATCAAAGCCAGACAGTTTTATCCAAGCACCAGCAATGAGGGCTCTGCTACTGTGCGTGTCACCATAGAAGACTACGGCAGAACTTTTACTAAAGATATAAGCATTAAAATCCTTCAAATCAATCAGGTTACCAATATAACACTGGGCGGCTACAGTGAGAGTGACCCTATTTATTTTGATATCAGCAAGGGCGAGTACACAGAGGGTGACACCCTGGCACAGGTTAAGGATTTTGCCAAAGAACTCAATATATCGGTCAGCGCAAACTCCGGTGCACCTACCAACCCTAAAGTGGAGTATATTATATTTAATGCTGATGCCAATTTCAATGCTGCAATTAAGGTTGATCAGGATAAAAACACCAGCGACAGTGTCAAACTGCTGAAAGATGCCAGCACCGGGAAATATTACCTTGCGCCAATCAAGGCAGGCTATTCTGTACTCTATATTGTGCCACAGGATGCTATGACCACCTTTGCTGAAGACATAAAAGACCCAGATATTATTTCTAGTTTAAATGTGGTAAAGAGAGTGGAAATCTATGTTGCGGACGGCGTGACAGTCTATTATAAAATCTATACCGCCGCCGATGTGGCTGCCATGGCCAAGCCAGCCTCACTGGACAAAAACTTCTATCTGATGAACACCATAGATATGAACAACTACCTGGTAAAAAACACCTGGACTCCAATCGGCAGCGATGATGCTCCGTTCACCGGAAAGTTGGTAAGTTATGGTATGGATACAGACAGTCCGGAACCGGGCATCAAAGCGCAAACTCTGTTTGGCTGGAACATTGACAAAGAAATAAACGGAGCGAGTTACGGAATTTTCGGCAACATAGGTAAGGGCGGACAAATTCTCAATGTGAACTTTGAAACATCCTCCTTCCAGATTAAAAACAACGCTCTCTCTGAGAACTATAACGGGCTTCTGGTTGGAACACTGCAGGGCAGTCTTAACAATGTGAGTCTGACAGCAAAAGGCGTTAAAGTGTTGGCAGAGCAGCAAGGCTCCTCTATGTACTTCGGAACAGTTGGACGGCTGACCAGTACTGGCACTATGACAGGGGTAAGTGCCATTTTGGATGTCGAGGTTGCTGAATCTTCAAAGTCAATTATTCTTAAGTTTGGCGGACTGGTGGGAAAACTGGATGGCAACCTGACCGGAGCATCTAACACTGTTGTGCTCAATATGGTTGTTAAAAACAGCAATATAAACAGTACTACCTCAATGCTCGGCGGCGCCGTTGCGTACAGTACCGGCAGCATAGGCAATGTAGATACCAGTGGCGAAATTCGCACAACTGGTGCATATGCAGTGGGCGGAATTGTGGCTTATAGCACCGGCGGAGTAGCGAACAGCACTTCCTCTATGCAACTTGGAAATGGGCAGTATGTGGGTGGAATTGTAGGTCGTGCAGAAAACAGTGTAATAAACACAGGTAAACTATTTAACGCTTCAGGAGCGGAGACAGACTTCAATGGCGAGGCTGACGGTAAAGGTTACAGTGTTTCTGGAAATATAGTGACAGTAAGCACAGGAGACTATGTTGGCAATTACACCCTTTCATATAATAAGGTAAGTATAGGCGGCGTAGAGTGCACCTATATTCCACAGGGCTATATAACCAACAGCAGTTACCACGCCTTTGAACGCACTGAGGGCTCTAGTAGTATATACACCAATGTTGCGAACTCCCATATCGGAGGTATCGCCGGTTACCTGGAGAACTTCAACATAGAGAAAAGTTATGTGATTTCCTATTCTGAAAGTGCTGTCGCAGATATTCTCAGCACTGGCAC
>CAYIZA010000011.1:22408-27179 GCA_964367965.1 uncultured Christensenella sp.
GGATTATTTATAGGAAGTGTGGGTGCGGACACTACTATTACTACTTCCTATGTGGCACAAATCCGCTCGGCAGCGTTTGCATTGTTTGGGACTGGAACAGCGCCTAGCGTAACCAATGTGGTAGTGCTTGGGCAATTCGAGTTAGAAACCACCGGATTTGCTACTCTGGAAGAGATGCAGAACCAAAGCACTTTTGTCGGGTTTAACTTCACCGATATCTGGTCTATGCCGAGCGAGGCTACTAACAACAGTATGCCAATTTTAAGGGGGGTATATCCTGACATACCAACCTCACTTTCGCTGAATGCAAAAACCCGCACAGACGGCGTGGGCACAGTCGGCGCAATACAAAATACAAAGAGCACCAAAAACCTGCTTGTGTTGCTGGACAGTGTGGACAGAGTTTACAACCTCAGCGACCTCTATGATTTTGGTGCCACCCCGGACGGCATTATTGCCGCTAATCTGAGGGTGCAGATTACCAGCAGTAACCAAAATGTTGTTGAAATTATCCAGGGGGCAACTCTGGGCACTTCTCAAATTCGATTTAAGGGTACCGGGGTTGCAATTATCACTATAACCTGCCTGCAGAACTCCGCCGCTTTTGATAAACTCCAAATAAATATAATAAACGGCTTTGATGAGTGGCTACTCTATCAATCTCAGGATTACAGCAGCCCAAGCACTACCTACTATGTGACCATTGACGGCGCCGCTGAGGCAAAACAAATCGGAACTGATAATAAGGTAACTATTGACGGCACTGCATACACCTATGACCCAAGCACCGGCAAACTCACTGATTCAAGTGGTGCTGAGCCTGACTTTAACGGAGAGGATGACGGCAAGGGATACATTATCACCAGTGACACCCAGGATAATTCTATCCGTGAGAGCGTGAAAGTTGGAGAGGATGACTACATTGTTACCTCCAAAAACAGGGTTACTATCGACGGAGTTATCTACACCTATGACCCAAGCACAGGCAAACTCTATACTGAGCCGGACTTTAATGGAGATATCTCCGGCAATGGCTACAGTATTTCCGGTAATACAGTGACAGTCAGCGCAGGCGGCTATACCGGAGAGTACACTCTTTCAGACAATAAAGTGGAGATAGGCGGTGTTGAATATACTTGCCTTTCAGGAAGGCTCTATGTTGAGCCGGTCTTCGATGACGGCTATACTCTTCAGCAAACACAACTCAGTATGCAGATAGACAGTGTGGCGCAGTGGTTTACTGAGTTCTTTATGGATAACAATTCGACAGAGTTCTCCAGCGGTGGGCTGATGTTTACCCTGGATCAATCCGGCAAGATTTCTATTGGCTCCGACAAGTCTATGTCTGTGAAGGATCTGGCTATTCTGACCATTAAAGCAGCGTTTAGAGTGGAGAGCGACGATATTGCCTGGGCTGAGATTCAGCACTTAAAGGACAACAACGCCGGCAATTTTGCTACTAACTTATCAACTCTCAACACAATATTTAACAAATTTATTTCGGGCTACACAGTGACTTATGAGAGTGGAAAGTTCACCTTTACCAAAGATTCCAACAGAATCATTGTCGGTGAAAGTTTCTACGACGGCACCAACGCTAGCACTACACTGAGCCGCAAAAGCATTGTGGAAATGTGCGTGGCTACCTTCTACAGCACCATACCGACTGACGACAGCAACCTCAGCCTCATTGAGTCCACCTTCCAAAAGTTCTATCCGGAAGGAAGTGTTATTTGGAACGGCAACTACTTTGAATTCAGTGTGGGAATGTATAGGTTTGCAGACTGTGGGCTGGAATATATAAGGGAATATATCTATATTAGCGGCTCCAACTTTACTGAGGTTTTGGCTCGTGCGAAAACCACTACACCAATAAATATCACAATAACTCCTTACTTCATAAGCGCCTTTTATAATGATTATACCACCACAGGCTCGCTTGAAGAAGAACTGATAATGCTCTGGCAAAGGCAACTGTCCTTTAGCCTGTCTGTATATATCGGAGCGACCAGCATTTCAACCGATGCTGCCGGAACCGAGGAGGAGCCAAACAGGCTGGAAAGCGGAACCGATTTGGTGTTCTCAGTAACTCTCTATACCGACTCGCCGGACGACCATGCTAACGGCATCTCAGTGATTATTGAGCGGCAAAAACAAGACGGTACCTTTGAGCAGGTAGTGTTCACAGGGTATGAGAAAGAGGGAGACACAACAGTAAGAGAAATCAACTATGCTGGACTTTTCGCTGAGCAATATATTCTCACTGAGGATGATTACCAATATGCTGAGGGCAGTGTATATCAGCAATTCCGCTTTGGACTCACCACCCTTTATAAGACACAGATTACCCAAAATGAACTATTCCGAATCACCGTTCAGAGTTTCACTAGAGAGGGTAACGAGGCGATAATAAAGAAAATATTCCTGCAAATTATTCCGCAAACAGTGACCTGGACTGAGATTGTCCACTTTGCTGATGCTGAACTTATGGTAAACACCGACAGGCCGGGAAGTTACCTAAAGAATGCTGGTGAAAGTCCCGGCAATACCCTTATCGCCGGCGAACTGGGGCTGTTGAGAATAAGGATTGCGCCGGAGTTCTCTCACTACGATAGCATCACCGTGACCTCCAGTGTGGCGAACAACGATAGGATCACCTTTGACCAGCGAGTGGCTCAGACCAGCGTTGAATTTGGCAATACTGTTACTAAATATATGCAATATGCACAGACCGTTGTCAACTCGGACGGTTCAATTACACTTGCCCGGGTGTCCAACGATGATGGCGGAAGTTATACTGTAAACTCGAGCAATAAGGTTACCATAAACAGCATTGAGTACACCTACAACCCAAGCACTGGTAAACTCTCATACAGTGGCACTGAGCCAGACTTCAACGGTGAAGAGGCGGGCAGCGGCTACAGTGTCAGTATCATAGATGAGGTAACTGTGGTTACCATTTACAAGTACAGTTTTGACGGAACTTTCTGGCTCCGTACTCTGACTGCCAGCACCTCAACTTCGGTGGCGTCCTTTACTGTTACCATAACCATAAAAAGAGCCGGCTATTCGGATTATGTGCAGACCAAAGTCATCACGGTGGATTCTTCGGCGTATATTTCGCTGGACTACCCGACCAAGGATGACGGAGTGGGGTTTGTTGCGGTTGGAACAGGCGGCACTAGCCTTGCTGAGGTAAATAGAAACAAACTCAATGTTGGTGTAGTTGGTGAATTCAGCCAGATTACTGTGACCGTTGCCGGCAAAGACGGCTTTAACACCACCGGCAAGGTAAGCGTTATAGAGTCGGCTGGTCAATACTATTTGACTGTCGCTAACGACTACAATCAAAACAGCGGTAAATATACGGTAGATTCGGGCAATAAGACTACTATCGGAGGGGTGGAGTACCTTCTCAGTTATAATAGTCAAACTAAGACTTATCAGATTAAAAACAACGACATTGAACCGGACTTCAACGGCGATATCGACGGCAAGGGCTATCGGGTTGTAGTCGACGGCAGCACTATATATGTGCAGGTGGGAATTGTGGGCGAGAAGTTCACTGTGACTGCACAGGGAGTGCTGTTTGTGAACGGCTACCGACGAACTATTACAAGGACTATGGACTTCCAGATTGTGGACTTTGTGCTGAAGTCGGGGCAGGCTTTTGTGGTATCGGGCGCGGAGAACGGCGTGCTGAACTACTCCTACTATGACGGGGCGGCGTACGACCTGAAGATAGATTTTAACGAAAATTTGGTCAGTTATAATAGTGAGAACAGCACCGTTCAGGCGGCGCTTACCAACCTGCTTAAATTGATGAACGGCACCACTTCAAATATACTGGTTTGCGACAACATAGTTACTGTTACGGCAGGCGGAAGTGTGTATACTTATACCATAAGTTCGGGCAACAAGGTCAGCATAAGCGGCACTGAATACACCTACAACCCAAGCACCGGCAAACTCGTAAATTTAAGTGGCGGCGAGCCGGACTTTAATGGCGATATAGAGGGCACTGGCTACACCATTTCAGCGGGCACAGTGACCGAAAAGCAAAACTATAACTATAACCCGTGGGGCTATCTGACCACCGACGAGGAGGGCAGAGAAAATCTCAACAGTTGGGAAGGGCAGACTTACAATTCATATGCAGAAGAGACAAGGCCGACCAGCGCTCCGGATAATCTGGACTATTACCTACAACACACCGGGAAAAACTCAACCGAACCAAACATTTTCCCTGACGGCAATCTTTTCCAGGTTTGTCCTCTGAAAAGAGCCACTGACCAGAGCCTGGTGTTAAAGGGTCTGAACTTTGGATTTGATGCAAGTGGCAAATTGTATATCTACCCGGACGGCAGTGGGTTGGTCACTTCGGAAATCAAACTGATAATGAACTTCACTCAGCGAACCTCGCTGGAGCACCCTATTCCAATCAACGACAAAGATGAATTTAAAGATATGGAGGCAGGCAAGCACTATATCCTGCTGGCTGACCTCACACTGGAGAACTGGGTGCCTTTGGCTACTCAAATTGCCAGTTTGGATGGCAACGGCTACACAATCAACATAAAGAGTATGCAAAATAATTTAGCAGACAATCAGTCAGCCCCGGCAAACTATGGGCTGTTCTCGCTGGTGACAGCAAATATGATTGTGAAGAATGTAACGGTTAATTATGTAAATGCCGGTGCAGACTTCAACTTGAATCTGTCCGCCAGCAGTTATGTGAACTTCGGCGGAATTGCAGGAACTAACCAGGGTA
>CAYIZA010000012.1:0-26039 GCA_964367965.1 uncultured Christensenella sp.
TTATTTATGTGACCAAGGACGGCGAGAATGTTATTCTTTCCGGACAAGAAGATAGCGAACTTGAAGAAACGGCGTATAGATTTGATTATAAGTTAGAAGATGCCAAAAAGTTTTTAACAACGAATTACCGAGAGAACTTTATTAACCTAAAGAACTGGAGAGAAAGTGGTAAGATAAAATTCATACCACCTGAATATACAATTGAAACATTTCCATCTTCGCAGATGGAAAACTATTTTTTGAATTCAAATAACCAAAGATGGGGCAAATTGGTCAAAACACTTGGTTTCGATACTTTAGAAGGGCTTGAAAAAACAAACTCGCTAACCGACCTTATGAAAATATACTACGCTATTGGCGGATTTTCAGAAAACCAAGGGCAAAGTGAAGAAGCATTTGCGTATATGTTAGACCATGTCATCTCAAAATCAAATCATCCGGAATATAAGCCTCTAAGTGCGGCTAACGATATCCACAAAAGATTTGCTAAGTTGACATTGCATGGGGCATATAATCCTGTTTTTGCGCAGTTTTTTATGAAATACTATAGGCATAACGCCGACTTTATGAATTTTAGACTAAAAGATGAAGACGGCGAGTTAATGGATCCTGATGACTATCTATGCTCAGCCCATAACAGTTTTGAAAGAATCCTTAAAAGTTATCCTAATCGAGTAGTCAATACTAACGAGGAAAATGCACGTCTATCACCAAAATTCGTGGCAGAAAATTGCCTAGATGTTGAGTATGAGTATGTGGAAGAAGGGAATGAACTTCTTGCCGAAACGGTTGCAAGGTATGGATACACTCAAGATCAATTCGATGAAATGCAGGAAGTCTATAACAAAGCCAAAACTATTAAAGATGTTTTTTATATAGCAGCGGATAAATCAAAGCAGGCTGACTGCATTACATATCGTTTGCTTAAAAAACAGGATGAAAACATTTTGGATGCAGAGGGAGTTCCGTTACCTGATCCACTTGGTTTCGCCTTAGGTGACATAACAAACTGCTGTATGACATGGAGTAATGACAGAAGTTTGGGTGCAAGTTGTGTTGATGATGGCTATACAAATCCAAACGCAGGCTTTTTGGTTTTTGAAGAAAGTATTAAAGATGAACACGGCAAAGAAACCGGAGATACAAGAATTTTAGGGCAGGCATACATTTGGTATGACCCACAAACAAAAACGGTGTGTTTTGATAATATTGAGATTCCTACAAAAGTAATAAAAGAAATGAAAAAGAAAGACTCCAGCATATCGGTGGATGCGTTTTTGAATGCTGTTGCAGATTCTGCGAAGGCAATCATTATGGGGATGAACCAAAAGGGAACTGTTGTTGAAAGAGTTACTCTAGGCACGGGATATTTGGACGATGAAGTAGATAACAAAAGGTTGTATGATTACTACAAAGAACGCTTTGGAAATCCGGAAAAAAAGCCAGTCGCAAAACATAGGGACTATTCAGGATACTCTGATGCAACATCATCCCAGTTTTTACTTGCGACTTACGATAAGAAAACAAAGGACATTTCAACCAAAATCACTGAGACATTAGATGCTGCTCAGGAAGATATAAATGAGGCAACTCTTGCAAACGCACATAAGAGGGAGTTTTAAAATGAAACAATCAGATATCGAAGTTTTAAGAGAATTTTTGTCGCTCCCACTGGAGAGTGCGGACAAGGTGTTTGAGAAGTTTCAAACACAGGAAGGGGCAGAACTTTTCACAGGGAAACTTCCAGGACAGCGGTTTTTATTTAAGCGTGGTACACGCTCAGATAGAATTACTTTAATTGCACACGCAGACACGGTATTCATAACAAATCCGCCAATAAAACAAGAAATTGTTTCAGTAATAAATAATGGCGAGGAGTGGTTTGTAGGGAAAGATAGTCGTGTCGGAATAGGCGGCGATTGTCGAGCGGGCTGTGCCATTTTATGGCTTCTTGCAAATAGCGGACACAATATTTTGCTCACAGATGGCGAAGAAGCAAGTGAACGGGGAATGGCTATCGGAGCACAGTTTTTAATTAAAGAACATCCCGAAATCTATAAGGAAATAAACGACTCGAACTTTTTACTAGAGTTCGATACTGACCGGGGGAATATATTTGATTTTTCAGCAGCGGACGGTACCAAAGAATTCAAAAAGTTTATTGCAAAAAACACCGGGCTGTCTTTTGAATCTCCAAGTTATCCCACAGACATTACATTTTTAAGCAATGCCCGAGTCGGCGGAAAAGTGTGTTGTGTGAGTGTAAGCACGGGGGTGTATGAAATGCACTCTCCTAAAGAAAGGGTAAATACAAAAGAATGGCAGGACATATTAAATATGTCTCGGACATTTGTTCAAAAAGAAATGCCTAGATTTGAACTTCCTCAAAAAAAAGACAGAACATTGCTATGGGGCTTTGATGGAAGCCAGGCAAAAATGTAAAGGAGAGTAGGATATGAACGATAAAGAACTTTTAAGAAATGCTCAATTAAAATTAGACGAAAAACGCAATGCTCTTGCAGAGTTGGAAAATGAAAAATTTGGAATAATGCAAAGAGTTCAAAAGGCTTCCGCCAAAGAGCAAAAAGAGATTGAAAAGGAAATGCAAGAGAGCGAGAAAAAATATGAAGAACTTTTAGCAGAAGTTACCGAAATAGCCGAAAAAATTAAGAAGATAAAAAAGAGCATTTGCGGTTAGTACAAATACAAGGCAAAAACACCACAAAAGTGGTGTTTTTTTGTAGGGGGAGAAATCAATAAAAGTATACTGCATAATATCTCCGCTATAAACAGCGCTCCTTAGCAAGTCGGCATCCAATCAACCCAGTTGTTTCTATCGGTGCACTATTAAAGTAAATCAAATTTGGGTCGAAAAAAACAAAAATAAAAAATTTTTAAATTTGAGTAAATTTTTGTCACTAAACAGTTGACAACCTCATAGACTAGTGTTATAATATTGGCAATCTCTGAATGAGAGTGCTAACAAACGGGCAGAATAAATGCTAGCAGGAGGGTGAGTGTGTATAAGCCGGATGAAATGAAACTTAGTCAGCGAAAGACTCAAATACTGTTGAGTGCGGTGGAGGACTATATTCAGCAGGCGAGTCCTATAACCAGCAGCGCTATTAAGAACCGATGCTCGGAGAATCTGAGCACGGCGACTCTTCGTAACGAACTCAGTGCGCTGGAGGCTATGGGCTTTCTTAGACAGTTGCACACCTCGGGAGGTAGAGTGCCGACCAGCAAGGGCTATCGATTCTATGTGAACTCACTTATGTGCGATATTCCACTGGACAAACATATGCTGGACGAAATCCACACACTGTTTGAGCGGCGTACGGTATACCTGGGCGACATGGTAAGCGAAATCGCTGCCGTGGTCAGCAAGGCGACTAACTATCCAACTGTGGTTATGATCAAAGGCTTTGAAAAGTTGGTAATTAAAAACATTAAGATAATACCGCTTTTGACCGGTCAGGCACTGATTTTGATTGAAACCAACAGTGGAGTTATAAACAACAATATGGATGCCGACCCGACTATTCCAACGCAGACCTTTGTGGATGCAGGCAACTTTTTAACTCAGACTTTCTTTGACCACACCGTTGCCGATATGATAAAGAATATATCCGCTCACAAGGCAGATATGAACGCTGAACTACAGGAATTCAAAGGCATTTTCGAAACCCTCATTAGCACTCTGACCAGGCTCATTGAAACCATAAACCGGAGCGGTAAGGTGGCATCGAGCGGCGAGATTAAACTGTTGAATACGCCGGAATACAGCGACCCAGAGCGGGCAAAACGAGTGGTGGACATACTGCACAACGCAAATGAAATCGGACAGATTTTAGGCGAAGACAGTGCCGATGTATCATTCAAAATCGGTGCCGAGATTCCGCTGGAGGATTTGCATGATTGCACTATCGCACAGGCGGACTATCAGGTCGACGGCGAAAGCATTGCAAGTATTGGCATTATAGGGCCACAGAGGATGGATTATGCCAGAATTGCAGGAGCGCTAAAATTTGTGGTAGGGGAGTTTGAAAATCTCAAACGGCTGACCAATACCACTCAAAAAGGAGGAAAAGATGTCAAAAAAAGAAAAGGAAGTAGAAGAAACACCGTTTCAGGAAGTGAAGAATAGAACTTCGCCTCCGCTGGATGCATCCTATGACCCCGAGGTGCCGGAGGGTGGCGATCTACATCCGCCCCAGGATCTCAACCTCAAGTTGCAGTTGGAAAAAGAGAACAGTATTGCACTGACTCGGATGCTGCAACAGTTGCAGGCGGATTTTGAAAACTTTCGCAAGCGTAACTCTAAATCGGAAGAAGAGAGTTATAAGCGAGGAGTGGCAGATGCCGTGAAGATTCTTTTAGTCTCTTACGATGCTATGGTGAGCGCACTCAAGACGGTGGAGGACGAGCAGATTAGGAAAGGGCTGGAAATGGTGGAACGGGCTTATTTGGCAGGGCTAAAGGAAATGGAAATCACCCCGATTGCAGCCTGCGGCGAGATGTTTGACCCTAATTTGCACAACGCAATAATGTCTGAAGAAGTCAAAGATAAGGCGAGCGGAATAATTATTGAGGAACTCCAGCGAGGCTTTAATTCGCCGGGCGGAGTTATTCGATACAGTACAGTTAGAATCGCAAAGTGATTTGCGTGACTATAAAAAACAAAAAATTTATAAGGAGAATAAATATTATGGCAAAAATTATTGGTATTGATTTAGGAACAACAAACTCATGTGTTGCAGTTATGGAGGGCGGAGAGCCTGTCGTTATTGCAAACGCTGAGGGATCAAGAACAACCCCAAGTGTGGTTGCTTTTACTAAGGACGGAGAGCGCCTGGTAGGACAGGTTGCAAAGCGTCAGGCGGTGGCAAACCCACAACACACTGTTGCAAGTATTAAGAGGGAGATGGGCTCGGACTATAAGGTCAAGATTGACAATAAGTCCTACTCACCTCAGGAGATTTCAGCGCTTATACTTACCAAACTGAAGACTGATGCCGAGGCATACCTCGGGCAAAAGGTAACTAAGGCGGTTATTACAGTACCGGCTTATTTCACAGACAGCCAGCGCCAGGCAACTAAGGATGCCGGCAAAATTGCCGGACTCGAGGTAATGCGTATTATCAACGAGCCTACCGCAGCGGCACTTGCATACGGTTTGGACAAGGCAGAGAACACCAACCAAAAACTGCTAGTTTTTGACTTAGGTGGCGGAACTTTCGATGTGTCCGTTCTGGAAATCGGAGACGGCGTATTTGAAGTTTTGGCGACCAAGGGAAACAACCGTCTGGGCGGTGACGACTTTGATGACCGTATCATCAACCTGTTGACCAAAGAGTTTAAGGCACAGAACGGCATTGACCTCACCAGCGACCGCAGCGCTATGCAGCGACTCAAAGAGGCCGCTGAAAAGGCGAAGATTGACCTTTCTGCTACTACCAAGACTACTATAAGTCTGCCCTTTATAACGGCAGATGCAAATGGTCCAAAGCACCTGGAGTTCGACCTCACCCGTGCTAAGTTTGATGATCTGACCGCCGATTTGGTAAAGAAGACTATCACTCTCAGCGAAGAGGCATTAAAAGATTCAAAACTAACCAAGGAGAACATCGACAAAGTTATTTTGGTGGGTGGAAGTACCCGTATCCCAGCAGTTGGCGAAGCGGTTAAAAAGTTCGCCGGCAAAGAAGGATTTAAGGGTATCAACCCGGATGAGTGCGTGGCAATCGGTGCAGCAATTCAAGGTGGAGTGCTGGCAGGCGATGTCAAGGATGTGCTATTGCTAGATGTTACCCCGCTTTCATTGGGAATTGAGACACTGGGCGGAGTATTCACTAAATTGATTGAACGCAACACCACTATTCCTACTAAGAAGAGTCAGGTATTCTCTACCGCTAGCGACAACCAGCCAGGAGTGGATATCCATGTATTGCAGGGCGAAAGAGAGTTTGCAAGTTCAAACAAGACCCTGGGTCGTTTCAGTCTGACCGACCTTCCTCCAGCGCCTCGTGGCGTGCCACAGATTGAGGTAGCCTTCGATATTGATGTAAACGGTATTGTGCATGTTTCGGCAAAGGATTTAGGAACCGGCAAGGAACAGAGCGTTGTTATAACCTCCAGTTCTAACCTGAAAGACGATGAAATCAATCAGGCGGTTAAGGATGCTGAGAAGTATGCCGAGGAAGACAAAAAGCGTCGTGAAGTGGTAGATTTGAAGAACCACGCAGACTCCATTGTGTTTGCACTGGAGAAAACTCTGAGAGAGAACGGCGACAAGATAACCGAGGAAGACAAGAAAAAACTGGAAGAATCTATTGCAAAGGCTAAAGAAGAGTTCAAAAAGGACAGCAAAGAGGAAGTGCAAAAAGCACTGGAAGAACTTACTAAAGAGAGCGATCCCATTGTGAGTAAACTCTACCAGAGTGAGAAAAAGCCAGAGAGCGCAACCGGTCCTGAAGTTGAAGTTAAGCCAGACGACATTAAAAACGCAGACCAGACAGAATAAAAATTAGGAGATGGCAAAAGTGGCAAAGAATTACTATGAAACACTGGGGGTAGACAAGAACGCCAGTGCTGAGGAGATAAAAAGTGCCTACCGTAAACTTGCAAAAAAGCATCATCCCGACCTCAATAAAAACAACGCTGAAAGTGCTTCAAAATTTAAAGAGATAAATGAAGCGTATGAGGTTTTGAGCGACGCTCAGAAGAAGTCTAACTATGACCAGTTCGGCAGTGCAGACCCAAAGGACTTCTTTAGCGGAGCCGGGGGCGGTCAGGGTGGCTTCTCCGGGTTTGGTGCCGGCGGCTTTGAAGATATCTTCAGTATGTTCTCCGGCTTCGGAGGGGGGCAGCGTGCCGGTGGTGCAACTATTGGTAACACTATTACAACCACTATAACCCTCAGTTTTGAAGAGGCTGCTTTTGGTGTGAAGAAGAATATAGGTCTGGTGCGCACTCAGGAGTGCGAACACTGTAAGGGCACCGGGGCGAAGGCGGGTACTGAGTACAGCGTCTGCCCGGAATGTGGTGGAAGCGGTCAGGTGAGATATGTTCAGAATACCCTGTTTGGGCGGATTGAAAATATCGGACCGTGTAAGAAATGTAACGGCACCGGAAAAATAATCAGGCAGAAATGTGAGCATTGCAACGGCAAGGGTTCGGCTCGTACCAACAGCACTATCACAGTGGATGTCCCTGCCGGAATAGAAGACGGCCAGGTGATGACCTTGCGAGGCTATGGCGATGTGGGGACTCGTGGCGGACCGAATGGCGATTTGCAAATTTTGGTACGAGTGCAGCCACATAAAATGCTGGGGAGGGAAGGCTTTGATGTGCATCTCGATTTACCGCTGCCTTTTACCACCGCTATGCTTGGAGGTAAGGTCATTATTCCTAGTTTGGAGGGAAAACTGGAGTTAAATATTCCGGAGAACACTCAGCCCGGCACTGTGCTTAAACTTAAGGGCAAGGGCATCAGACAACTGAATAAGTCGGGACGAGGTGATATGTTTGTCAAGGTCAATGTGGAACTTCCGCACGGCATGGACAAAAAGACGGCAGAGCGTGTGCGAATGTTCGCTCAGGAATTTACCTCAGCAAATTTTAATGAATATAAGAAATTCCAGGAGCAGGTTAAAAATCTGTAGAAAAAACCACCCAAAAGGGTGGTTTTTATATTAAAAAATGCTAAAATCAGTGGTTTTTTAAAAAACAGTATCGAGGCAGATAGTTCTCTTTGCACTTCTAATCTCAGACAAACACCGCTGATTTTTCTTGCTTTTTAACTCTAAATCTGTTAAAATAAAAAGTAGAGGATTTTATGGCAAGACGATTTTTTGTTAAAACAAGCGATATAGAGGATACCCGTGCGACACTTTCAGGTGCCGAGCATATCCATTTGTCCCGGGTACTGCGGCTGAGTCAGGGCGAGAACATTATGCTGAGCAGCGATAGCGGTGAAGAGTTGGAATGTCGTATTCTCACCATAGACAAAAACAAGACAGTTGCAGAGATTTTAAAGAGAAAAAAAATAGGGGATAATTGCCCTCCAATCACGCTGTTTCAGGCGATTCTGAAGGGCGAGCATATGGATTTTGTGGTGCAGAAGTGCACTGAGTTAAACATAAAGGAGTTGGTGCCTTTCACCAGCCAGTTTGTAACAGTGAAGCCCGGGCAAAACAAGTTGGAGCGCTTTGAACGGATAGTGATTGAGGCGTGCAAGCAAAGCGGGCGTGCTGGTATTATGCAGATTGCTGAGGTACAGACTCTGGAACAGGTGCTGGAAAAACTTCGGGCTTTTCCACAGATTGTGCTGGCTTTTGAAAACAGTACTCAGGATGCCAAAGAGGTTTTGCAGGCACTTGACAGGACACTTCCAACTGCTTTGATTGTGGGCAGTGAGGGAGGTTTCTCTCAAGAAGAGGTGGACAGTTTTATCAAAATAGGAGCCCAACCGATTTCGCTCGGCAGTAATATATTACGGGGAGAAACGGCGGCACTTGCGCTCTGTAGCGCTATTATTTACGAATTTGGAGAGTGGAAGAGATGAAGATTGCAATGATGACCCTGGGATGCAAGGTCAACCAATATGAGTCCGATAGCCTGGCGCAGACCTTGGCTGGACGCGGTCACGATATAACAACTAAGTTGGAGCCCGCCGACCTCTACATACTATCTACCTGTGCGGTGACCAACGAAGCCGAGCGGAAATCCCGTCAGATGCTCGCTAAGATTTCCAAGATATCGCCCGATGCCAGAATATTTGTGTGCGGCTGTGCCAGCCAGAATAACAGTGCTAACTTTCAAGGCAAGCCAAATGTTGCGCTGGTGATTGGTAGTAGTGGCAAGCAGTGGCTGGCGGATATGCTGGATCAGCAGGGTTGTTTCATTTTGGATCCGCCCTACGATTTTGAGGAGATGGACACTCCGAAGAAGAACCGGACACGCAGTTATCTAAAAATTCAGGACGGGTGCAATAACTTTTGTGCCTATTGTCTTATTCCTTTTATTCGGGGGCGCAGCCGCAGCCGTGGGCTGGAGAATATTGTAGTGGAGGCTTTTAGCCTGGCAAAGGTCAGCAAGGAGATTGTCCTCACCGGCATAAATATATCAGCCTGGGGACAGGACATAGATATGAGTCTGATAAGCCTGGTAGAATCGCTCTCTAACATAAATGCCCGTATAAGGTTTAGTTCTATGGAGATGAATATTATAACTCCGGAATTTCTGCAGGCACTCAGGGCTATGCCGAACTTTTGCCCACATTTTCACCTGAGTATGCAGAGCGGCTGTGATGCCACCCTCAGCGATATGAACCGGAAGTATAGTTCGGCGGAATATTTGGAAAAAGTGCGGATGATTCGCCAGGCTTTTCCGGATGCGGCTGTCACCACTGATTTGATTGTGGGCTTCCCGGGTGAATCCGACGAGAACTGGACTCAGACCCTGCAGACCATAATACAGGCAAACTTTGCAGAAATGCACATTTTTCCATACTCTAAACGCCAGGGAACCGTGGCTGCCAAAAGGGAACAGGTGGCGCCTGAGGTAATCAAAAAGCGTATAAATGAAGTGACCGCACTGGCAGCTCAGTTACATCAGAATTTTTTGGAGAAACAACTGGGAACGGTGCACGAAGTGCTCTGCGAGCAGGAGGTGGACAGCTTCCGTGTAGGGCATAGCGCAAACTACAGTAAGGTCTATGTTAAGGGCGAGGACTGCAAGCCTGATGAATTTGTCGTGGTGAAAATCATCGAAAAATTCCGGGATGGTTTGCTGGGAACAAAAATTTGAAGAAAAAGGCAAGCCCTATAGAATATAAAAATGCCGGGGAATCCGGCAGCGATTAAAAAAGGAGACTAAAAAGATGATGGATTGTATTTTCTGCAAGATTGGCAAGGGGGAAATCCCGACCGATTTTGTTTACCAGGACGATGATTTTTTTATAATAAAAGATATTCATCCAGTGGCAAAATTGCATTATCTGGCGATTCCTAAAGAGCACTACGCCCGACTGGAACAGGCAGAGGACGGCTTGGAAGTGGTGCGAAAAATTCTGGTTAAAATCCCACAACTTAAAGAGCAGTTGGGACTGGAAAATGGCTATCGTCTGATTATAAACCAGGGCGAGGACGGAGGGCAACAGGTGCAGCACCTGCATATTCATATATTGGGAGGTCAGCGCCTGGGACCGAAAATCGGCTAAAAGTTACAAAAATTTAAAAATTGTGGTTGATTTTTGTAAATCAATGTGATATAATATTTCTACATATTGAGCGAAAGGTGGTGAGATTTTATGACAATGGTTGTTGTTGGTAAAGATGAAAACATTGACAGCGCACTCAAGCGTTTTAAACGCAAGTGCCAGAAAGATGGAATCATTGGCGACCTTCGCAAGCGTGAGGCATACGAAAAACCTAGTGTTAAACGCAAAAAGAAAAGTGAAGCGGCCCGAAAGAGAAGTCGCAAATAAATAAAAGCCTGCTCGCTGAGCAGGCTTTTTTAGTGCTCAGGGTGGTTTTTGAGTTGGGTGAGTGCTGGGATAGATGCTCCAGTGTTTTTTAGCATTGGCAGACATTAGGCAAAGCCCCCCTTTTTTATATGCAGGAGTACGGCATAGTTTAAGATTGGAGGGCTGAGTGCCTTTTTTGTTTATGCAAACATTGCCGGTACTATGCAAGCCCTATTTTTTAGTTTTGCGCATAGTTTGGGTTGATTTTAGACACAAAAATGGACAAAAACTCTCGAACAAAATTTCTAGATTCGCTTGCTTTTCTTTTTTTTATATGCTATAAAGAAACTAATAGTTTTTTGGGGAGGAAAAATGTTAGCAAAAGTTAAAAGTTTGGGACTGGTCGGAATCAAGGGATATGAGGTTCAAGTGGAGGTGGATATCAATGCCGGGCTGCCTAAGGTGGACACTGTGGGGCTGCCGGATGCTAGTATCAAGGAGAGCAAGGACCGTATCCGCAGCGCTATTAAAAACAGTAATCTGAAATTTCCGATGACACGGGTCACCATAAACTTGGCGCCTGCAGATATCAAAAAAGAGGGACCTATGTACGACCTGCCTATTGCGGTGGGGCTGCTCTGCTGTGTCAGCGAGATATTATGCGAGAAACTGAACGATTTCACCTTTATCGGTGAACTGTCGCTGGACGGCTCAGTGCGGCGGCTCAATGGAGTGCTGCCCGCTCTTATAACTGCCCGTTCACTGGGGCATAAGAAGATTATAATTCCCAAGGCAAACGCTGCTGAGGCTAGTTTTATAAATGGAATTGAGGTGTTTGCGGTGGAGAATTTGTGGCAACTCGTCTCCTTTCTGAACGGCAAACTGGATTTGGCACCAGTTTCTAAACGGGATTTTTCCCAGGTGCAGACAGAGAGTAAATCGGCAAGTGATTTTTCCTTTGTGCGAGGTCAGCGTGCGGCAAAGCGTGCGCTGGAAATAGCCGCTGCTGGCGGGCACAACATTTTGATGATCGGCCCTCCTGGCGCAGGAAAGACTATGCTGGCACGATGCTTGCCCGCCATTTTACCCGACCTGACCTTTGAAGAGGCACTTGAGGTCACCAAAATTCACAGTATTGCTGGAATTTTGGATTCTATGGAGGGGATTGTCTCACATCGCCCTTTCCGTTCGCCTCACCACACCAGTAGCACTATTGCGCTGACCGGTGGAGGGAAAAACAGTAAGCCTGGCGAGATAAGTATGGCACACAACGGGGTGCTGTTTTTGGATGAGTTGCCGGAATACACCCGTCACAGCATTGAAACGCTGCGCCAGCCGCTGGAGGACTCAGTCATCACTATAGCCAGGGCAAACCAGACCATTGAGTACCCGGCAGCGTTTATGATGGTAGCCAGCATGAACCCCTGTCCCTGTGGCAATTTTGGCAGTAAAAAAAGGGAGTGCCGATGCACCCCTACTACCATACATAAATACATAAGCAAACTCAGCGGCCCTCTTATGGATAGAATTGACCTGCATGTCCATGTGGATGATGTGGCATATGAGGAGTTGACCGAAAAAGACAAGAAGGAAGAAAGCAGTGCAGATATCAAGAAGAGGGTAGATGCTGCACGGTCTATTCAACTCCAGCGCTTTGCTGGGAGCAATCACTTTTCTAACTCTAAGATGACCAGCGCTGAGACCCTAGCATACTGCGAACTCGATGCCGAGTGTGAACGGCTGATTGAGGCGGCTTTTGATAACCTGCACCTCAGCGCCCGCGCCTACAACAGGATTCTCAAAGTAGCCCGAACTATAGCCGACCTGGATAACTCAGAGGATATCAAGTTCAGCCACTTAGCAGAGGCAATCGGCTATCGCTCGCTGGATAAGAAGTATCTTTATTAGCGATAATTCTACCCCTTTACATTATGCTGCGTGCAGGGTATTATTTTTTCAAACTATTGAAATCTATCAAGTCTACCTTGCGGTAGGCGCCGGTTTCTAGTGCCTCCTGCAGCGCTTCCAGTTCTTCTTCCCGAGCAAGGTAATTGGTCTGCGTTCGGGTAAACTGGTCGACAAAGCCGGGCAGGGTGTACATCTCAACCACTAAATCCTTTTCACGGAAACTTTGAACCACTTCTCGTATGGTTTCCACGGTGTGAGAATAGTCGTGAAAGTCACCGGCAAAGTAGTCCGGGGTGGGGATGCCCATAGACTGCGCTATCTGCACCAAACTGGCGTTTGCCGAACGAATTGGCAGGTTGTACTCCTGAGCGAGTTCCAGATAGGCTCGGTAGACATCGGCGGAGGCATGGAAGAAGTGGCGGTGATCCAGGTGTGAGGGGATAAGGCCAAAGGACAGAAATTTTTCAATCTGAGCCCTCAACTCAAGTTTGGCATCCTTATATTTGGCATAGAAAGGCATAGAGCACATATAGCGGAATTTGCCATCGCCATCTACTAAACTTCTGACCTGAGATGCAGGCGAAAGGGGAACACCATAGGTTATATTGAGGTGAATGCCTATGTTTTTAAAACCATTTTTTTTAATACGAGCCACGGCATCTTCAGAAAAATCGGCATTCATTAAAAGGCTTGCACTAGTTGCATAGCCATTATTAAGACAGAGTTCAATTCCGTCATTGACACTTTTGGAAAGCCCGAAGTCGTCGGCGTTGATTATAAGTTTCATTTCACACCCCCATTTAAAAAGAGGCTGGTCTGCCTCTTATTTTGCTCTTTTTGCTTCGGTTAGCAATTTTGCTAAGGCAGCTTTTTTGCGACTTGCTGTGTTGAGATGATACACATTGTCCAGGCGTGCACGGTCAATCAAACTGTAGATTTCGTTAAGTTTAGCCTCAGCGTTATCCAACTCAGATTTTGTAATAAGAGCACGATAGGAACGAACGGCGGTTGCAATACGGCTTTTTTTGGATTTATTAGCCTGGTGCTTCTGCTCGTTAGTAATGTTTCTCTTTTCCTGCGATTTAATGTTTGCCACTTAGTTTTTCTCCTTACAAAGATTTGAAAATAGTTTAACATAAAATTTCGCTAAAGGCAAGAGTTATTTAGCGTTTTTTTGTAAATAATTTATAAATGAGTAAAAAAATATCTGAATTTTATTCCGGTTTGGCGGATGAGGCACTGAGCGCCAGCGGAGAAATGGACTTTGGCAAATTGGTATGGAGGGGAAAATTCGGGCTGGAGAAGTTTGAGTTCGATATCCCGAACCAGGCTGCAGCCAGGCGTCTGGGCAAGGCGGTAGGGCATTATACCACCATAAACTGCAGCCGTCTTCTGGCACACCTCAGGCATGTGTCCGACTATGTAGCGAAAAAACTCGCTGAGAGCCTTAAAGCCTTTATTGCTGCCAACACTAAATCAGACAAGCCGCTGATAATGGTGGTTGGGCTGGGCAATGAGGGTATGGTGGCTGACAGTCTGGGGGTAGCGGTTGCCCGGGAACTGCTGGTGACTGAGAGAGTTCCAGAAGAACTTGCCTGCGAACTTGGCAGGCTGTGTGTGTTAATTCCAGGGGTAGGGGGCTGCACCGGCATAGCATCCTTTGATATCATAACAGGCACCTGTGCTCGTATCAAACCCGATATCATCATCGCCATAGACACCCTGACCGCCAGCAGTCCCAGCCGTCTGGGCTGTAGTTTTCAGATGGCAGACAGCGGCATCAGCCCTGGAGCCGGGGTTGGAAATAATATAAGAAAACTGAACAACCACACCCTGGGAGTGCCGGTCATTGCCTTGGGCGTTCCTATGATGACGACCGGCTTTGCAATCTCCGAAAACGAGGAAAGCCAATGGGCGAAGACTGTCTTTGCACCTAAGGATGTCGACCTCTATATAAACCGTTGTGCACGGACTATAAGCAGGGCACTAAACCTTGCTGTCCACGGAACAGGTTACCAGGATTATTGCTGAAACATATACTAACAGGATATGAAGATGCAGGAAAAAAAGAATGCGGGCAATTTGTTTCTAGACAGTGGAATTGGCGGCCTTACCACTCTAATTCAGGCACAACACCTCTTACCTAAAGAGGATTTTATCTATTGTGCAGATTTCGCCAACAGCCCATACGGCGATAAAAGCAAGGCACAGGTTCGGGACATAGTACTGGAGCGAATTGATGAGTTTTGCGCACAGTTTCAACCTAAGAGCATTGTGCTTGCGTGCAACACTGCTACTGCGGTAGGTGTCTCCGAAGTGAGGAAAAACTTCCCCGAACTGGTGGTCATAGGAGCCGAACCGGCAATCCGTCCGCCCGTCCAGGCTGGACTGAAACGAATTTTAGTGCTGGGCACTGCGCTGACCCTGAAATATAATAAAGTGGTTAAACTCTTTAAGATGAAGTACCCGACCGATATCACGCTATGCGCCTTGCCTGATCTTGCCAGGCTGATAGATGAAAAATATGCCAGTAACCCGCAGATAATACATAATTTCCTGGTGGAAAAATTGAGTCCATACCATAATTATTTTGATGCCGTGGTGCTGGGCTGTACCCACTATGTGCTGGTGCAGGGTGCCATAAAGCAGATTCTGGGCGACAAGTGCAGTCTATTTCACGGAAATTTCGGCATAGCCAAGCATTTGAAAGAGTGTCTGGGGCTACTAAAACTGCAGAACGAAAAAGGCGGCAGGGTGACGCTGGTCTCCACTAGTCCTGAGAAACAAAAATCGTTGGAGAACATATATAAATACATATCGGAATGGAGGGAAGATATATGTGTGGTCTGACTGGTTATGTCGGCAACAGGCTGGCAAAGGATATTGTATTGGACTCGCTGGAACGGCTGGAGTACCGAGGCTATGACTCGGCGGGGGTGGTGTTGCTGCAGAGCGGCGGGCTGGTGTTGGAGAAGAGTGAAGGGTATCTTAGCGTTCTGAGGGAAAAGATGAAAAAGAAGATGCTTTGTGCCACCTGCGGGATAGGACATATACGCTGGGCAACTCATGGTAAACCAACCAGTATCAACGCACACCCTCATACCAACGAGGCAAACACTCTTGCGCTGGTACATAATGGCATAATCGAGAACTATGCTCAACTGAAAGAGGAACTGCCCGGAGTTCGTTTTCGGTCGCAGACCGATACCGAGGTGGTGGCGCATCTCATCAGCAAACTCCTACCTGAAAATGCTACCGAAGCCGAGGTGCTGCAGACGCTTGCCGCTGTCTGTAGAAAGATAAAGGGCGCCTTTGCCTTTGCTCTGGTGCTGGAGCATTTGCCAGAGAATATTTTTATCGCTAAAAACAAAAGTCCGCTCATAGTTGGGTGCGGAAGAGAAGAAAACTTTGTAGCGAGCGATGCTCCGGCTGTTCTGGAACATACCAACCGAGTCATATACTTGAGCGACCTGGAAATCGGGGTAGTTAGCGCTGACGAAGTGAAAATCTTTGATTTGGATATGAATCCCAGTATAAAGACGCCGGTGGAAGTGGATATCACACTGGAAGAGGTGGAAAAGGGCAACTATAAGACCTTTATGCAGAAAGAAATTGCTCAGGATAGCACCGCTCTTCTGCACACTGTACAGTATTTAGAGAAGAGCAAGTTACTATCGCAGATTCCTGTAAAAAAGTTGGAAAATTCATCTGGAATACATATTGTTGCATGTGGCACCGCACTCCACGCTGGTATGGTGGCAAAATTTTTACTGGAGAGGGATGTTCGGCTGCCGGTTAGCCTGGATTTTGCCAGCGAATTTATCTATAAAAAGCCTATTGTGGATGATCGCAGTCTGTGTATTTTTATAAGCCAGAGCGGTGAGACAGCGGAGACACTGGCAAGCCTAGAGTTGGCGAAAAGTAAAGGTGCGTACTGCATTGCAATTACCAATGTGCCGGGCAGCCGTATAAGCCAACTGGCGGATTTTGTAGTGCCCACTCTTGCGGGACCGGAGATTGCAGTGCCGTCCACCAAAGCATATGTCGCTCAACTGGCGGCGTTGTATTGCATGATAAAACTCTTCGCAAAACTAAAAAAACGCACAGTGAAATTCAGTATCAAAGAACTTAAAGACACCGCAACGCTGCTGGATGGCTGGAGCAGTGAAGCGGCGCTCTCACGGGTTGTTCCTGCACTGTCTAAGCAGCAAAGTCTGTACTTTACAGGCAGAGGGCTGGACTATTATCTGGCACATGAGGCGGCACTGAAACTCAAAGAGGTCAGTTATATACATTGTGATGCTTTTTCCGGTGGTGAACTTAAGCACGGGAGCCTTGCCCTTATCTCCCGGAAGAGTTATGTTTTGGTGTTGGCAACCCAAAGTGAGTTGAAAGATAAAATGCTAAATGTCATCAATGAAATCAAATCCCGTGGAGCCAAGGTGGTGCTCTTCACTCAGTTTGAGGAACTCCGGCAGTATGCAGATTGCACTGTTTTACTGCCTAAAACCAAAGATATTCTGATGCCCTTTGTTCTTATAAAACCACTTCAGGAACTTGCACTTTTGTGCTGCGAACGCAGGGGGCTGAATCCGGATAAACCTCGCAATCTGGCAAAAAGTGTAACGGTGGAGTAGTTTTCTCCGGTTTTTTAAACTAAAATTTTTCGAGGAGGATTCAGGCGTTGAGCGAAGATTACCTAACCAAGTTGGCTTTCTTAAATTAAAAACTCAGGAATAGGAAGAGGTTGCCATATGTCGAACGCCGTCAGTTTCACCGAAACCTATAATTAAAGAATAGAAAAAACCTCTTCATCTATGGAGAGTGAAAGAGGCATCGGGTTGAGTGTTAAATTCTGCCTAAACTTATGGAAATGAAAAAAGAGCCTTTCGGCTCTTTTGCTTTTAAAAAAACTGTGCGGTCATTTTGTGAAATTCTATCTCAGTAGTTTTCAACTTTAGAACTCCAGCAAGGCAACCTTATGGCACATCGAACAATCTGCTTAATGCTGCTGTCTTCCGACCCTGACATAATTCACAGCGCACAATTGCACAAGACCTTGCTCTCAGCATCCGAAAGAGGACACTTGCCAAAACAGAAATTTCCCTAGATGACTGGTCAACCCCGCTATAGCGGATTGCGGGTTACAGGGCACCGCTAGCTCCCCATTTAGCACAGCATTATAATTATACACTAAGATTTGCAAGTTTGCAACCTAATTTGTTAAAAAATCGCTCAATTAAATTGTCTTTTTTTCAAAATTATGCTAAACTTTGAAACAAAGTGAGGAAAAGAGATGATTATTGACAATTCAAAAAGTAATGCAATTCGTTTTATCAATGCATATAACATGATTGACCAGACTATCCGCTCAGTCTATAATTTCAAACGAAATATGACCTTTTCGGATATGATTCGCCGCACTGTGTCTATAAACAGTGTGGTGAGACGCTATGAGGACAAACTCATAGACTATGCCCGCCTCCGCAACGCTATAATTCACAACAGCAACGAGGATTATATAATTGCTGAGCCGCACGATGATGTGACCTATGAAATGGAAAAGATAGCAAAGGTAATATCCCGCCCGCCGTTGGTAATTGATGCAATAACTAAGCGAAATGTGCTGGTGGTGGAGGGAGAAACACCTCTGGGTAACATAGCCAAAATCTTTTCCGAAACAGGCTTTAAAACGCTGCCGGTCTATTCAGACAACTCTATCAAGGGTATTGCAACGCCTACCCAGTTACTCATCAAAGTGGGTGAACAACTCAGAAATAACAAGGGTATTGACACCTTTTTGTCTGAAACTACCATTATGGAGGCGTTGGACCCAACAGACCTTGACCGTATCTACTGTATAAGAGATGAACACCTTACTATCCAGGAAGCCATTGATATATTCTTCAAAAACCGAAGAATGTTGGCAATAATCATAACAAAAAATGGTGGAGCGAGGGAGAAGGTTCTGGGAATTGTAACCGGCGCAGACATTATGGATTTAAATAAAATAATAGAGGACTATGAATAAAAATGTATAAGAAAGTTGAGCCCAAACTGAATCTGCCCGAGTTGGACAAAAAGATTCTGGCTTTCTGGGAGGAAAAAGATATCTTCAAAAAGAGCGTAGAGGGGCGCAGAAATTGCAAGCCCTTTGTCTTCTTTGAGGGGCCTCCGGGATTAAACGGTATGCCGCATATAGGGCACTGTATGAACAGGGTCTTCAAGGATATTGTACTGCGTTATCGCACTATGAGGGGTTTTTTAGTGGAACGCAGAGCGGGCTGGGACACTCACGGACTGCCGGTTGAATTGAGGGCTGAGAAAGATCTCAATATCAAAAACAAGCAAGAGTTGGAAGTTTTTGGCATGGAAAACTTTATCAATAAGTGCAAAGAGATGCTGAATATTTATGAAAAAGAGTGGCGGCAGGTATCACGAACTATCGGTTTTTGGGTGGATATGGACAACGCATATTTTACCTATCACGAAAACTATATTGAGAGTGTCTGGTGGTCTCTTAAAGAGATGTTCGACCGCGGGCTTTTGGTAAAGGGCTATCGGGTAGCACCTTATTGCGCCCGATGTGGAACTTCACTTGCTGAGCACGAGGTATCACAAGGCTACGAGAAGGTGACAGACCGCACCATCTATGTTAAGTTTGAGGTGAAGAATCAGCCAAACACCTTCTTTGTGGCATGGACTACCACGCCTTGGACACTGCCGAGCAATGTGGCGCTATGTGTAAATCCGGAGCGGGACTACAGCACGGTGGATGTGGACGGCACTCGTTATATACTGGCAACCACTTTGGTACCAAAACTGTTTGAGGAGTTCAAGACTATTAAAACGGTCAAGGGAAAAGAATTGACAGGCACTGAGTATCTGCCTTTATGGAGTGATGTTCAGAAACTGGCAGACGGCAAAAAGGGCTGGGTTGTGACCTCAGCGGACTTTGTTACACTGACCGACGGAAGTGGTATTGTGCATATTGCGCCTGCTTTCGGCGAGGACGACTATGAGGTGGGGAAAACTTTCGATCTGCCTTTTATTCAGTTGGTGGATGAGGCTGGAAATTTTAAAAAAGAGATGAAAGAGTATGCCGGCATACATCACCGCATTGCAAACGATATGATTATCGAGGACCTCAAAAAGCGGGGTGCGGTGCTCCGAGAGACGAAGTATGAACACGACTATCCACACTGCTGGCGCTGCAAAAGCCCGCTTATGTACTATGCGAGAGAGGGCTGGTTCATCACAATGTCCAACTTCAGAAAAGAACTTACTGCAAACAATAATCAGGTGAAATGGTACCCGGACAACATTAAAGATGGACGAATGGGCAACTTTTTAGCAAACGAGAGAGACTGGAACCTCTCCCGTGATCGCTATTGGTCAACTCCGCTGAATATCTGGGTCTGCCCTAAATGTGGCAAAAAAATAGCGGTCGGGAGCAAGAAAGAACTCCAGGAACTCAGTGGATATAAAGGCGACTTTGAACTGCACCGTCCATGGGTAGATGCCGTGACTATTCCCTGTGAGTGTGGTGAGGTGATGAGCAGGGTACCGCAGGTCATTGATGTGTGGTATGAAAGCGGAGCAATGCCCTTTGCTCAATTGCATTATCCTTTTGAAAATAAAGAAATTTTTAAAAAGCGTCAGGTTGCAGACTTCATTATAGAGGGCTATGACCAGACCCGTGGCTGGTTTCACTCGCTGCAGGCGATAAGCACGGTGCTATTCAATAAGACACCATATAAAAACTGTGTGGTCAACGGCTTGGTGCTGGACAAAAATGGCAATAAGATGAGTAAGAGTTTGGGGAATGCCGTGGATGCAGGAGATATCTGCCACCGCTTTGGCGCCGACTCTTTCCGATGGTTTTTTGCCTCAAACTCTATGCCCTGGCAAAATGTATCCTTTAGTGAGGATGCCCTTTTAGAGGTTCAGCGTAAAGTGATTAGCACACTGTGGAATGTCTATGCTTTCTTTGTGCTGTATGCCAATATAGACAAGTTCCAGGGAGGAAAAAATCCGCTCAAAGAACTTAAACTCTCCACTATGGACAAGTGGATTCTCAGTCAGTTAAATTCACTGATTGCCAGCGTAACCACCAAAATGGATGAATACAACTGGACTCAGTCTGCCCGTGAAATCGAGCAGTTTGTCGAGGGGCTCTCTAACTGGTATGTCCGTCGCTGTCGGGAGCGGTTCTGGGTGGATGGCGAAAATGAAGACAAGACCGCCGCTTTTGAAACGCTCTACACCGTTCTGGTGACTGTGGCAAAACTTATGGCTCCGATTGCACCCTTTCTGGCGGAGGATATATTCCGGAACCTGTCCAAGGAAAAGGAGAGTGTTCATCTCTGCGACTTCCCTAAAGTGAGCCGGGGCTTTGTAGATGCCCAACTGGAGAAGCAGATGCAGGATGTTCGCACTATCGTCGACCTTGCCCGTGCTGCCCGTGCCGGAACTAATCTGAAGACTCGTCAACCGCTTGCTCGGTTGCTGG
The DNA here is from genome assembly GCA_964367965.1 of uncultured Christensenella sp. GTDB lineage: Bacteria > Bacillota > Clostridia > Christensenellales > UBA1242 > UBA7584. Next base: position 20,889 of record CAYIZA010000012.1, read on the forward strand.
TGCATAGTGTAAGCAAGTTTGATTTAACCGAAGAAGAACTAAAAATCATCGCTGATGATATAAATGTCAAAGCGGTTGAATTTATCCGTGACCCGGAGAAATATCTCAGTTTCCAACTCAAACCTCAACTCAAAACCCTGGGTCCGAAGTATGGACGCCGGCTGGGTGAGATAAGACAGTTCCTGGAGAGTTGTAACACCTCTTTAGTAGTTGGCAAACTGCAGCGTGGAGGGAAGGTTAAAGTAGCCGGGGATATCGAACTAGGGTTGGAGGATGTTCTGGTCTATACTGAGAGCAAGCCGAGTTTTAGTGCTGCTTCCAATTTTGGGGTTACCGTCATTCTCGATACTACACTGACCGAGCAACTAATACTGGAAGGTCATATGCGGGAGATTATCAGCAAGGTGCAGAATCTGCGCAAAGATTGCGGCTTTGAAGTGGAGGACCGTATTGAGGTCATCTTTGAGGGCGACAGTGCTATCGCTGAGATAATAGAAAAGACCAAGGATGAAATTGCCAGAGTGGTGCTAGCAGATGCTATCATACCGGGCAGTGTTTCCGCCGGGGTTGAGTCGGTGGATATCAATGGAACATCAGTTAAATTTGAACTTAAAAAGGTGAAATAATGAAAGATTTACTCTTTATGGATAATCACATACTGGTGGTGGCTAAGCCGCAGAATGTCGATATGGATTCCTTTGCTGCCGATCTCCGAAAACAATTAAAGGAAGACGGCAAAAAGGATTCTTTCCTGGAACCGATCTTCCTGCTGGACACTTTGGCAGGCGGCATAACATTGTTTGCGCTGTCCAGCAAGGCGGTACAACGGCTTAAACAACAGTGCGAGGATGGAGAACTGCAGGCAAGATTTTATGCTATCTGTGTGGGCAAGACAAAAGAGCGTAATAATGTCGTTACAAACTTTGTTGCACACGACCCCTCTGCCTCCCGCCTGGCGCATATTCCACAGTTTACTCACGGCTCTATCCGGATTGAAAATCAAATCAGTTTACTGGAGGCTGTCAAGACACTCAGTTTGATAAGAGTGTCCGGCGGATTGATTCATCCTGAAGAGGTTCGCTTTGTGCTGTTTGATAACGGCGCACCGGTCTTCGGCGACAAACTCTATGGCGGAGATAGTCTGGCGAAGAACACCAACACTGCCCTCTACCTTGCTGAACTCAGGCTAGTGCACCCAACTACAGGCAAAAATATGACTTTTCGTTGTTTCCCTCCGGTGGGAAATAAGCCTTGGAGTTTTTTTGACCTGGAAAAATACCTGCGGATTTAGGGGAAGGTTTTCCCCTTTTCTATTGACATAAGGCAGGATTTTTGGTAAAATTTCTATAGAAGAGGTTATTATGGAAAAAGAAAAAAAAGTGGACTCCACTAGCACTTTTGTAATTCTGCTAAGAATTTTCTTAGGATTGGTGCTTGCTGCAGCGGTTGGGGTAGGGATATATTTCATCGCTACCAGCGGCACAAATACCCTTGCGGCTTTCTATGCCTACAATGACCAAGTGAGAAGCAGCCATACCATATATCTGGACGAGAAAATGGAAGAGGACGGCGAACTCTACAACTTTGCACAGGTCAATCAGGGCGAGTCTAAATTCACCCAGAACTACCAGTTTTATACGGCAAGCCGGGCGATATTTGAACAATTTGCACCTGAACTCTACTTTAACCAATCCACTGAAGGGGTGAGCGAGTTAGCGAGCAGTATCCGTAAATATACCGGGGCGCAGGCTGAGATAGTGACCAGCATCGAGGAATTTTTGCGCACTAAGGCAGCCGGGGCGAGCACTTCTTCTCTGCAGGCACAACTGGTAATAATCCAGGACAAACTGCTGGCGCTGACGCACAAACTCACCGAAACCAACCAACTATTAGTGCCTTTTGTGGTACAGAACTGCCTGGGCGGAGAGGTTGAGTATTCGCTAAAATATAGTATGTTGGATGTCATCTTTCGGCAGTCTCAACTTGTCGATACAGTGCTGAATTCGGCCGACTTAACCCCTAGTGAAAAAAGTATGGCAAGTGGAGATTTAACTGCGGCACTGGTTAGTTTTGAAAACGAGGAAGCCTTAGATTTTGCCAACCAGATTATAACCGAAAACATACAGGCGCAGTTTGTGGAGGTATATGCCCAACTGACTGAGTCAGATAAATCAGGATTTATGGGAGCAGTGAATAAAGTGGAATATGCCAATAGCCTTTCTCCGGCACTTAAGGAAAAACTGTTGCTGATAAGTGGCTTGTTTGGCTTTGGGGAGGCGTAGTATGAAGTTTAAAAAAGTTGCAATTTTCACTATGATTCTGAGTATATTTCTCTCGGCGGCATCCTTTGTGGGCTGTGCAGAAAAGCACACCTATGCTGAAGTGCAGGAACTGTACAGTTCGATAATGACGGAGTATTCCGGGGTGTTTTTCGACACCAATAAAAAAGTGTCAATCACTTATTCTGTTGAAATGCAGAATGCTATCAACAGTGCGGTTGAGAAAAAGATGACCGAACAGTCTATGACCGACAATGAAAAACAGTTGCTGAAACTCTCTAATAATGTAGAGTATGAATGGGCAGTCTTTGAGCCGACTTGGGATTCAACTCTCAAGGTCACCCAGAGTTATATGACGGTGACTATCGGCACCGATAAGGTGCCTGCAGACCGTGTAAATACTATGTACAGGAATCTGTCCACACTGAAGAGTTCTCTCAATCAGATGAAGATTGCCAAAAATAGCCTGGAGGGCTATGCTACCCAAATAGACAGTTCTCTGGGGGAGAAAAAGTTTTATTCCTGGCTTCCAAATTACTACAACAGATTCTTTGAGGTAATCAGTAATTCCAGCGAGTTTGCGCTTGATTTTGCCTATGCCTACCGTGACTTTGTAATCGAAAGGACTGAGGTGGGAGAGGGCAGACTACAGCCAAATGTACTGAGGTTGGAGTCCATAATAAAACTCAGCGAATTTGCCGATATCTACCAGGAAATCTTTTTAAGTCAGGCGAAAAACTCCATAGTTGACAGGGCTCCGGATTTCTGCATAAAACTGCTGGAGAGTTATCAGACAGTAGAGGATATCCTGAAAAAAGATGCATTTAATAATATGAGTTCGACCACCACAGTATCTGAAGAAGAGAGCGCCATAGTTCAGGCTTTTGCAGTACTCAAGGGATATAGCCCTATCTATTTGGCAAACCGGAGCAGCGCATATCGGGTTATCCAAAACTTCAAAATTGAGGATCTGAGGCGTGAGAGTTCGGCTCTTCCGCTTACTGTGGAGGAGCAAAGCGCTATTGACAAAATCGATGAGTTTATGCAGGTGGACTGTATTATTGTACTGGGCTATCTGGAAAATATAAATCAAAAAATTAAAGGTTGGGATGATATTTATGGATTATGAAAAGTTGGCAGAATTGCTATTTCCGGAGGTGAAAACATCCCCCCGTTTTTGGATAGAAAAATATCAGCCACGCACACTGAAAGAGGGTGCTGAAGTAACACGGATTGCACCGAGCCCGACCGGCTTTGTGCATATGGGTACGCTGTATACCTGTATGATTGATAAAGTGGTGGCACAGCGAAGCGGCGGGGTGTGTTACATCCGCATTGAAGACACCGATAAAAAGAGGGAAGTGCAAGGAGCAGCGACTAAAATCCTGCGCTCTATTGAATCATTCGGTATTAAATTAGATGAGGGCGCTGGCATTGGTGGCGAGTATGGGCCCTATGTTCAGAGCGAGCGTACTGCAATCTATAAAACTTTTGCTAAAGAGTTGGTAAAACAGGGCAAAGCATACCCTTGTTTCTGCACCGGCGAGCAACTTCAAGAGATGCGTGCCGAACAGGAGAAAAACAAGGATAGGCTAGGTTATTATGGCAAGTTTGCCAAGTGCCGTAATCTGACCCTGGAACAAGTGAAGGAAAAAATTCAGGCAGGAGAATCTTTTGTGCTGCGTTTTCGTTGTCCATACACTGTCGAACAAAAGATGATAACACATGATATAGTACGGGGCGAAAGAGAGATTCCGCACAATGAAAACGATGTAGTTATACTGAAGTCTGATGGCATTCCGCCATATAACCTAGCGCATGTCGTGGACGATTTTTTGATGAAGACTACTTTGGTTATCCGTGGCGACGAGTGGCTGCCAAGTCTGTCTGAGCATCTGCAACTATTTGAAGCCCTTGGCTTTGAACCACCTAAATATGCTCACCTTGCCCCACTGCAGAAAGTGGATGAAAACGGCAGTCGCCGCAAGTTGAGCAAGCGCAAAGACCCAGAGGCAAATGTGGATTTTTTTGCCGAAAAAGGCTATCCTTTTGAGGGGGTTCAGGACTATTTTATGACACTGGCGAACAGTGGTTTTGAAGACTGGCGTCTCGCTCATCCGGATGAGAATGTTTTTAATTTCCCCTTTGATTTAAAGAAGACAAGTCTGAGCGGGGCACTTTTCGACCTCGCCAAACTAGAGGATATCTGCAAGAATTATATCTCACACTTGAGTGCAGTTGAGGTCTATACTATGATGCTGAAGTGGGCGGAGGAGTATGATTCGGTATTGGCTGCCAGCCTGAAAGAGCGCAAGGATTACTGGATTGCTATTTTGAATATCGAGCGGGAAACCGCTAAACCACGCAAGGATTTTATCTGCTGGAAAGATGTTTTTCCTATGAATAAATATATGTTCAGCAGCGATTTTGACACCCCTTTTCCATCCGCCTTCAACAAAGAACAGATAGGGGCGATTTTGCAAAACTATCCGTCTAAATATAACCCTGAGGATGACCAGCAGCAGTGGTTTGAAAGAATAAAAGATTTGTCCGAACAACTGGGATTTGCCCGTGAGGTAAAGATTTTCAAGCAGAACCCGGAGAAGTTTGCCGGTCACTGTGGGGATGTGAGCACAGTGCTGCGAGTTGCCCTCACCGGGCGCACTCAGACCCCTAATTTGTTTGATATATGCAGACTGTTGGGAAAGAAAGAAATCACCGCACGCTGTGAAAAAATTTGTAAAATTTTGTGATAATTCATTGACACTAATCTAGTTTTATGCTATCATTGAAATGTTATCGTTTTGTGATAGCACTGTGGGGGTATAGCTCAGCTGGCTAGAGCACCTGCCTTGCAAGCAGGGGGTCATCG
>CAYIZA010000013.1:0-24928 GCA_964367965.1 uncultured Christensenella sp.
TGTGGTTCCAAAGCCATCTTCGCCCCCTCCCTGAGAATATTGATATATTCTATTTGGAGAAGTTTGCGTTTATGACAAATTTTACTTTTTCATAGCAATTTTTACATCGCCGCACAGCACATCACTATAGGAACAGGACAGTGTTTTGGGCATTATGGAATTCTCCAACCTCACCACAAACACACTCTGATATATATCTTCTATCACGCCGGTATAGTATGAAATCTTCTTGCGGCCGTGATTAACATGCATCTCGACCCCTTTTCCCTTAAGTTCCAGAATCCTGGTCTTTATTTCATTTAAGTCCATGGTCGGTTCACGCATATTTCACCTCACTTGCTCTGATGATTACCCTCTACCTCAGAGTAATACAAAAAAGACACTACTAGTTTAGTGCCTTTTTAGCGCAAAAAGAACTTTTTTAGCAAAAGGGTTGATTTTTACCTAAAAAGTTAGTTATTTTAACAATTTTTTCGCAGTTTTTATAATAGTTTTCACAGTTAGCCCAAAGATTTCAAACACCGACTCAGCATTTCCGCTCTCGCCGAATATATCCACGCCCATAGCCATACCCTGGTCTCCCACCACGCTGTGCCAGCCATTTGTGGTTCCTGCCTCCACCGAAAGGCGTGCTGCAACCTCCCGTGGCAAAACGGAGTTCCGATATTTAGCCGGCTGTTTCAGAAACAACTCTCGGCACGGCATACTTATAACTCGAACGCCTATACCTTGGTTTTCCAACTCCTCTTTAGCCTGAACACAGAGCGATACCTCGGCACCCGAACCGATGAGCACTAGACGAAGAGGTGCCTTTTCCTGGCTCAGGACATAGCCGCCGCACTGAACCGCTTCGGCGTTGCTCTGCTCCAGCACCGGCAAATTCTGCCGGGAGAGCACAAACACTGTCGGGCCGGAATTTTGAATAGCGAGTTGGTAGGCGCCTACCGTTTCCCTAGCATCTGCCGGGCGCACCACAGTAAGGTTTGGCATCCTCCGCAAGCCCTCCAACTGCTCCACTGGCTGGTGTGATGGACCATCCTCGCCGACCGCAATGCTGTCGTGAGTGAGTATATACCAAACCGGCAACTTCATCATTGCACTCTGCCTCATAGCATACTTCATATAGTCTGAGAACACCAGAAAGGTGGATGCAAAGGTGCGCAACCCGCCATGCAGTGCAATTCCATTACAGACAGCAGCCATAGCGTGCTCTCTTACTCCAAAGGGGATATTTACCCCGGCAGGGCTGGCAGCGCTAAAATTTGGCTCATCCACAATATAGGCAAAGGTGGAAGAAGCCACATCGGCACAGCCTCCAAACCAGTTTGGGGTTGCCTTAAATAGGGCGTTTAAAGCGGCACCGCTCGCTTTGCGAGTGGAAATAGGTTGGTCAAACTTGAGTTTGTCGAGTGCAGTGAGAAGTGGTTTTGTTGTATCTTCAAACAGTTGAGCATATTCCTTTTTAAAGTTGACTTTATATAGTTTTATGAGTTTTTGCCAATTCTGATAGTTTTTTTGGTGTTTTTGTGCCAAATTTTGACAATATTTTTGCACTTCGTCTGAAACTATGAAAGGCTCGGATTCCATACCAAACTTTTGGGCGAGTTCAGCAACCTCAGATTGAGTGAACGGGGTGCCGTGACATTTCGAAGTTCCTTCCAGCACACTTCCAAAACCGATAGTGGTCTTGCAGATTATAATGGTCGGTTTATCCTTGCTTTGTTTAGCCTTCCTAACTGCTCTCTCTACCCGATTGATATCGTTGGCATTTGCCACTCTCAGCACTCTCCACCCACACGCTTCAAAGCGCTTTGCGGTATTCTCAGTGTAACTAGTCGACTGCCGATTGTCCATAGTTATGTCGTTGCTATCATAGAGGACAATCAGTTTATTTAATTGAAAAGTGCCGGCAAGCGATGCTGCTTCATAACTTATTCCCTCCATAAGGTCGCCGTCTCCGCAGAGAACAAAGGTGTGGTGGTCGCAGATTTCGAAACCCCGCTTATTGAACCTGGCTGCCAGGTGTTTCTCCGCCATAGCCATTCCCACCGCAGTAGCGAAACCTTGCCCCAGGGCACCGGTAGATGCATCCACCCCCGGGGTAACCCCAAATTCGGGATGCCCGGGAGTGTATGAGCCCACACTGCGAAACTCCATCAAGTCCTCCAGTGACACCTTATATCCCCACAGATGCAGTTGAGCATAGAGCAAGGCACTGGCGTGACCGGCGGAAATAACCACCCGATCACGGTTAAACCAGTCCGGGTTGCCCGGCTCCACCTTGGCATTAGAATAGATTGCCAGCATAAGCGGAGCGGCCCCCAGCGCTACTCCGGGGTGTCCGGACTTCGCTTTTGCTATTTGGTCCAGCGCAAGTTTGCGCAGAGTATTTACCACTATTTGTTTATTTTTCATAGTTCCCTCGGTTTTATTATAACAAACTTTTCACAAAAATAAAAACAAAAAAGACCTTTCGGTCTTTATTTTGCTCTTTCTTTTTCTATTTTCCGGAAAAACTTTGGTATTGCACTCAAAAGTTTCTTCACTGCCTTGATATCCTTATATGTAGAACAATTCATCACAATATCGCTGTTCTGCACATAGATTTTATCCCGTTCGGTGAACGCCATAGTCAGCAGTTTCTCATTAATTTCATCCCCGCTCTGCTGTGCCCGCTGTGCCAGAAATTTAGGTGAAATCTGCAGGTACACCACATAACTGCTCTTAGTAACCCGTGCCAAATTGCGGTTGCTGAACATCATCATAGGGTTTATAGTTATGATAGTATTCTCAAAACTGGAGACATTCTTCACCACCCTAGTTTCGCTCTCACGGATATATTTACGCCCGTCCTTATCCCCCAGTGTCTGCAGTATGTGGTCGACATCCCCCAAATCAAATTCTACCATTTCGTCCACATCGACATAAAACATATCCAATTTTTCACCCAGGAGTTTGGATACATTCTTACCGTAGTTTGGAAGAAGACAGATAAGCGCAATATTAGTTTTCATCAAAAACCTCTAACAATATATTTTCCCTTTCAGTAATAGTATCATTGTTTTTAGTAATTATCAATTAAATATCGAAAAAAAACGACAAAAGTTATCTAACTGTCGTTTTTACGAACTCGCAGCACCGTTCTGCGATTTCCTCCAACTGGTGCTGACTGAAGAATTTCAGGTTCTTGTCCTTGTACTCCTCCGGCACTATGAATCGCTGCAACACCCAAAGCGGAGTTCCGCTAAGTTGGCGTGCCATACCTATGAGGTCATCCTCAGAGAGTTCAGGACAACAGGTAGTGCGGAATTCAAAGGGCAGCCCGGAGTTCAGAAGCAGTTGCATACTCTTCCGGACATCCTCCAGCCGAACCTTTGTTCCGGCTACTTGTTCATATCTCTCAAAAGGTGCCTTGATATCCATAGCGACATAGTCCAGCAATTTCTGGCTCAAAAGTTGCTTCAATATATCCGGGTTGGTGCCGTTGGTGTCCAGTTTTACAGCCAGTCCCAACTCTTTTATCCTGCGTGCAAAGCGCTCCAAGTCGGGCTGCAGAGTCGGCTCACCGCCACAGATTACAACGCCGTCCAGAAAGTTTTTGCGCTCTTTCAGGAAGGTAAAAAAATGTTCTTCTTCCACCAGGGACTGGTCGCTGGTAATGTCCTTGTTCAGACAATACCAGCAATTCCAGTTGCATCCCTTAGTGAAGACCACACAAGCAATTTTTCCGGGAAAATCAATAAATGAATTTTTTATATATGAATGAATCTGCATAATCTAAACGGCACATGCGCTTTTGCCTGCATCCAGGTCGCCGCTATTTTTTTCACGCATAAACTGTGCCAACTCCTCACCTTCTAAACTCTGTTCCGGTCGGATTACATAATTCTTGCGGTCATGGAATTCCTCCTGCTTGCTCTTGTTGAAGTCTGTAACACTTCGGAAATATCCGACAACACGGGTCCAGACCTCGCTGCTCTCCCCACAGGTAGGACAGGTAAAGTGCTCACCTGCAATATATCCATGCGTAGGACAGATGCTGAAAGTCGGAGTGATGCTTATATATGGCATCTTATTGGTCTCAAAGATTTTACGAATAAGTTTTTTGCAGGTCTCACGATCCTGAACGCGCTCGCCCAGATAGAGGTGCAGCACAGTTCCTCCGGTGTACAGCGACTGGAGATCATCCTGCAGCCGCACAACCTCAAATATGTCATCAGTAAACCCTACCGGCAACTGGGTGGAGTTGGTGTAGTATGGCTCTTTGTCGCCTGCGGTGAAGATTTCCGGGAAACGGGCACGGTCTAGTCTTGCCAGCCTTGCAGCCGTTCCTTCCGCCGGTGTTGCCTCCAGGTTGTACTGGTGTCCAGTCTCCTCCTGATACTCAATCATCTTATCTCTCAGAAAGTTCATAACCTCGATAGAGAAAGCCTGACCCTCCGGTGTGGTTATATCCTTGCCCATAAAGTTTATCAGCGCTTCGTTCATACCAACAATTCCGATGGTGTTGAAGTGGTTCGCCCAGTACTGTCCAGTGCGCTCAAACACTGGCTTGAGGTAGAACTTACTGTATGGATACAGTCCGTTTTCGGTCTGTTTCTCCACAACTTTACGCTTAATTTCCAACGAGTTCTTGGCTATATTTGCCAGTTTTTCCAGGCGTTCAAAGAACTCCTCCTTGCTGCTGGACAGATATCCCAGACGAGGCAGGTTAATAGTAACCACTCCGATAGAACCGGTCAGTGGATTGGAGCCGAAAAGTGATCCTCCTCGTTTACGCAACTCACGAACATCCAGACGAAGACGGCAGCACATAGAAATAGCGTCCTCTTCGCTCAGGTCGGAGTTCACATAGTTTGCAAAGTAGGGGGTTCCATATTTGCAGGTCATATCCATAATGGAATCCATAACTGGGGAATCCCAGTCAAAGGTCTTGGTTATATTTATGGTTGGAATAGGGAAAGTAAAGATTCGTCCGTCACGGTCGCCACCCATCATAACCTCACAGAAAGCCTTGTTGAACATGTCCATTTCGGACTGAAATTCGCCATAGGTCTTATCTTGCGGCACTCCGCCGATGATTACCGGACGGTCTTTCATCAGCCTTGGCACCTTGATATCCAGGGTCACATTGCTGAACGGACACTGGAAGCCCACACGCGTGGATATGTTCATATTGAACACCCAACTCTGCAGCGCCTGAACCACTTGCCCATAGTTTAGTTTGTCATAGTAAATAAAGGGCGCACAGTAGGTATCAAAACTGCTCCACGCTTGCGCTCCGGCAGCCTCACCCTGCAGGGTGAAAGTTGCGTTGGTAATCTGTCCTAAAAATGAGTTGAGGTGTTTTGCCGGTGCCGCAGAAACCTTGCCTTTCACTCCGGTAAAGCCTAACTCTAAGAGTTGGTTCAAGTCCCAACCCACACAGTATGAACCGAAAAAGCCTAAGTCGTGCAGGTGAATAGCGCCGCTCAGGTGAGCCTCTCGTATGTCGTTCGGATATATTTCATTGAGCCAGTAGTTCTTGGTAAAATCTTCCCGCACATAGTTATTAAGCCCGGCAACCGACCGCTGCATATTTGCATTTTCCTTGGTTCTCCAGTCTTTTTCATCGATATAACGATCGAAAAGGTCTATTGTTGCACCTATCAGTGCATTGTTTTCACGAGCAGTCTTGCGTTTTTCACGGTACAAAATGTACGCTTTAGCCGTTTTGGAGTGTCGGTTTTCAATTAAAACATACTCCACAGTGTCCTGAATCTGTTCGACTGTAGGAACTTTCTCTTTGATTCGCACCTTTAAAAGTTCTTCAACCTGGTCGGCCAGTGAGCAAGCAGTGTCATAGTTGCTTCCGTTACAAGCCACCGCTGCCTTAAAGATGGCGTCTGCTATCTTCTTTTTGTTGAATTCCTGATAAGTTCCGTCCCTTTTTAGCACTAATTGAGTCATAATACACCTTCCTTTCTTTAGTAGACAAGTACAGTTTACATAATACTATATATTGTGTCAACCAAATGAATGCAAGTACTATATATTGTGTTTTATTTGTATATATTGCACAAACTTTGATTATTTTTAAACTATTTTGAGTCGGGTTTTGCGACCGGGAGGGGCGAAAATTAGTATGCCGCTCAGCACAATTATCCCAAACACCACATACCACCAACTCAGTACGGTCGAGACGCCGCCGTTTTCCAACGCCACATAGATGCCGGCGCTGTCCATGGCAAACAGCATATCGCCGTGCAGACTGGTGCGAAAGATGCTCTCCTCTTCAATTCCAAAGTCGCTCAGGCGATCCATAACCTGCGGGCTGGGGTGACCATACTTACCCGTTTCGGTTATAAATATGTAGTTCGGACTCAGTGCGGTCAAAAAATTCTGGCTGGTGGATTCCGAACTGCCGTGGTGCCCCAGTTTCATAGCATCCACTTCAGGCAGGGTGTAGAGGTTCAGCACCTCCTGCTCCACCTCAACTTCAGCATCGCCGCTCAGCATTATACTATGATTCTTATAGGATAAAATCAAAACGGGCGAAAAGTTGTTGACATTGCTGTAACTTGCGTTGTTGGGCGAATAAAATTTCAGATTGTAATTCCCTGCTGGCTCGCCCAACTCCAGCCCGGCGGTGGTATATTCCTGAACGCAGCCCGGCTCGTTATACATAGCGTACAGAAAGTCACAGTATATAGCGGTGTCGGTGCTGGTGGCGCTCTGGCCGCTCAGACTGGAGGCTTCGGCGGTCGCCAGCCCAAGTTCTTTGGCTCGCTGGAGTTCCGCTGCCGCTATAGTAGTTTGGTTGGCGGTGGCGGTTCCGGAACCGGTAGTATAGAAAATCTTGGGTCGGTAAACCTTATCTATCTGAAAATTGTGGAAGATCACACCCATGCTGCCCACATGGTCCTGGTGGCTGTGGGTCACAATCATAAAGTCAAAGGTGCCGGTGTCCGCTTTGAAAATATTGGTTTGGGCGTACTCTACAATATGCTTTTTGGATTGATTAGTGTTATCGCCGCCATCCACTATGCCCACCCTGCCGTCCGGCAATTGTAATATTATGCAGTCGGCATGCCCTACATTTACAAAATGCACCACCAGTTCCTTTTCCAGTGCCACCTGATAACTGGTCAGCACTCCACTAGAGGAACTACCCTGAAAGACCTGCTCTATCTGCGGGCTGAAGGGCAAACTCAGCGCTAACAGGAAAAACAGGCACGCAAATATCGCCACCCTGGTTCGGGAAAAGCGAGATTTTTTGTTTTTAGTGCTACCGCTCAATATTTCTTAACTTCTCTTTTTCTTCTTCGGTCAGCGTTTCTGAAAGTTTTTCAATCTGCTTGCTCTTCTTCTGTATCGCCTTAATCTTTCGTGAAATCTTCCCAATACTCTGGTCAGCGTGCTTTCTGCCCAGAACACTCAGAATCTCGCTGAGATACTCTTTGGTCGCCTGATAGCCTCGGTCAATCAACTGCTCGGTATCCCGAATTTTTAACTGGCTGAACTCTGCTAAATCTATCTTAATAACATAGTCGGAGTGAACATAGCCATTTATTGCATTCGCTACCATAAGAATTCGCAGCGATGCCTTGAGAACATCCAGCGTCTTTATGCTGTCGGTACCCATACCTCGAGTGGGATTTATATCCAGTGAAATGACGATATCGGCACCCATTTCACGGAGGACATCGGCAGGAATATTATTTGTTAGCATACCGTCGGCAAGAGTCATCTCTCCGAACTCGACCGGGACATACACCCCCGGAATAGCGCAGGAACCAGCAATTGCCTTGATTAGATTGCCCTCACGCAGGTGTACCTCTTTACCTGTTTTTATATCCACAGCAACCACACAAAAAGGCTTTTTCAAATCCTCAAAGCCCCGGTCGCCCAGGATGCCGGCAATCATATTTTCAATTCGCTCAGTCTTGCTCGGCACAAACACCAGTTTAGAGGATTGTATATCCCGCTGTTTTATAGTCAGAGAGTATTTCTCCATCTCCTGCGAGGACATACCGCTTGCATAGGCTGCCCCAATAAGAGAGCCAATGGAAGTACCTGCAACCATATCAAAGTCGATTCCGGCTTCCTCGAACGCCCGAATCACACCTATATACGCCAGCCCCCGGACTCCGCCACCACTGAACACAATGCCAGTCTTAAGCGGTTTTATAATGTTTTCCTTCGGCTTCTTAGCGAACATTGCTTTAAATTTCTGCCAAAATCCCACAACTTCACCTCTCGCCTCAATTTTAGCATAATGTAAAAAAAAGAGCAATCATAGATTACTCTTTTTAAAAATTATTCCGCTTTTTTGGCGATTGATGCCTCAACTTCGGCTATATCTGCCAGTATTTGCTCACGAGTTTCGGTAAGAATTCGGTTGGTCTTTTCCAGAATCGGAAAGCGGTCCTTGTTGGCATTCATCACATCTTCACAGTGTTGCACTGAAAGTCTGAGTCCGTCCAGCAAGTCCAAATCTTCGTTGAGTTTCTTTGCCTTCTCTTCGTCGATATCTACATAGTTATTTACACCGTAGAGAATTACCTTTTTACGCGCTACTACTGCCTCACGACGGCGTAACTTGTCTTTGTCTTTCTCCAGCGACTTCTTAACGCGTGAAAGTGGCTTGTATTCACGGTTGTTCTCTTTTAGGTCTTTTTCACTTACCTTGAGACGTGCTTGCAGAAGTTCCATTCTCTCCCGAAGTTCATCCAAACTCTTTCCCTCATACACTTTGGACATATTGTCCGTTGGAATCACCACAGTCGCCTGCTCCTTGAGTTCAGCAAGACGGGCTTTTTCCTCTTCCAGCAGTCTTTTCTGCTCTTCCAGGTCAGCTCGTTCGGCTTCTAGTTCTCTCTTTATCTCTTCTATATCTAACTTTTCGCTATCTTCCTCTTTCTCTTCCATTCCTTTCAGTCCAAGGTCATCAAACAAGTTTACCTGCTCCTCGACAAAAACATCGGACTTTGGCTCTTCAACTTCAGGCTCGGACGGAGTCAGAGCAGCGTTATACTCAACCAGGCTCTCTCCATTTATTTCCTCAATCATACTGTCGATTTCATTCTGGTCGATTTCCTCTTCATCTTCCTTGCTGTCGCTAAATATATTGTCGAACTCGTCAAATGAATCGTTTTCCTTCTTAACTTCCTTCTTAAAGTCTTCTTTGAACAGATTTTCTCCGCTCATTATCATACTCTCTTCTTTAGCAGCCTCATTTTCATCCCAGGATAGTTCTTTGACCTCAGGTTCCGGCTTTTCTTCTTCCTCTTCCTCGTCCTCTTCCAGAACAGTTGGGCGAACGGTTTTCTGCTTCTTGCCTTTGGCTGAGCATTCCCGATTGCTGGCGGCTAAGATAAGCGATGCCAGGAAGTAAACTATCATTGCACCGACTAAAATCAGTCCTATAATGGCTAAAATGTTTAAAAATGTTGTCAACATTTTGCTTTCTCCTCATTGTTTTAAATTTTGGTGGAAGCGATGGGAATTGAACCCATGTCCAAACAAGCTCTTAGAAATCTGAACTACACGCTTATTTGCTTTTTAATCCCGCCGCTAAAGTCTAAAGCAACAAACCTATAGGCGACCCGGCTCTTCATACTTCAAAACCCCGAGCCAAGAGTTTTAAAGTTGTCTGTCTTTGTTTTAGACTTGAACACTGACCGTCAGACAGGTGTTATTCAAACCAGTCGGTTTTATATCTCGACCAAGATTACTTAGCAGGCTACAGCCACTCTATTAAAAGAAGGAGTGTAACTTGCAGAGTTTACAGATTTAGTTTCTGCGTTTATTTTTTGTTTCGTTTTTAATGCAGACGAACCTGCAGCGTGCCAAATTTTAAAGCAACTCATCTGTCGAAACCAGCACGCTCCCGTGTGGTTTGCTCATCCGGTCTTGAGTTCTCGTCGCATATCCCGTTCCAAATCTCGTTTTTTGATGGTTTCTCGCTTGTCGTGCAGTAACTTTCCCTTGCAAAGAGCAATCTCAATTTTGACAAACTGTCTGCTGAAATAAATTTTTAGCGGAACAACAGTAAGTCCTTTCTCGGCTGTCTTTGAGGTCAGCATTTCAATTTCAGATTTATGAAGCAGTAATTTTCGTGTCCGTCTTTCATCTGTTTGAAAAAAAGTGGAATTTTCATATGTTTTTACAAACATATTATGCAGAAATGCCTCATCTTTACGAAAAGTCACAAAACTCTCGCCTATGTTGACATTCCCTGCCCGTATGGATTTCACTTCACTGCCTGTCAGGCTTACACCAGCTTCGAACTTCTTCAGAACAAAATATTCGAACTGTGCTTTTTTGTTAGTAGCTATGATTTTCATTTCTACCTCTCATATTATATCACTAGTTTGAGTTTTTTTCAATACCCTTTTCGAAAAAACTTTGTAAAAGGGGGCGTTTTCTAATGTTTTGACCTCTTTTTATGGTAAAATTTTGAAATTTACTTGTCTTTTTTGTAAATTCACACTTATAACCTCGACCTTTACCCGTCCGCCCAGTTGGAATTTATGCTTACTTCCCTTAAGCATATACTGCTTTTCCAGCAGCAGATATTTATCCTCCGGTAAATTGTCCTCATTACAGAGACCCTCTACCGTGTTGTCCAGTTCTACAAATATTCCGAAGTTGGTCACTCCGCTTATCACGCCCTCAAACTGCTGCCCAACTTTGTCCAGCATAAACTCTGCTTTTTTGAGGTCGTCTACCGCCCGTTCTGCCATTTCGGACAACTTTTCCCGTTCGCTGGATAATAGGCTGGCATCCACCACAAAACTCTCATAGAAACCCAGCCGGCTCTGGTCAGGCTGGCGGATTATGCAGTTTTTGATGATGCGGTGGATAGTCAGGTCGGGATATCGTCTTATCGGGGAGGTGAAGTGACAATAGTTTTCAGCAGCCAGCCCGAAGTGCCCCAGGTTTTTGCTTGCATACCGTGCTTTCTGCAAGGAGCGGAGCATCACCTGACTGACCACTTCACTATACGGCTTATCCTTAATAGAGTTAAGTAGCAATTGCAGTTGTTTGGGCTCAACATCTTCCGGCTGACCTTTTATATGCTCACCCAGACTGGAGATAAAGGCGAAAAAGGCGCTCATCTTTTCTGAGTCAGGCTGTTCATGAACACGATAGACAAAGGGCAGTTTGGCTTTAAGTGCCTCCAGAGCAATAGTCTCATTTGCCTCCAACATAAAACTCTCAATCAGTTTGTGGGCGGTATTGCGCTCCGCTTTTTCCACATTTATAGTTGCTCCGTTGTCGTCCACTGTGACTTTAGACTCTGGAATATCCAAATCCAGCGCCCCTCTCTTCTCCCGCTTTTTCAGCAGAATCTGATGCAATTTATCCATTGTTTTGAATTTTGACACCAAATTTGCGTATTTTTCGCACTTTTCGGGGTCATTTTGTAGCACAGCAAAGACATTGGTATAGGTCATACGGGCGGCAGATTTAATCACACCCTCGCAAATCTGGTTTTCCAGCACATTGCCCCGGGTGTCGATCTTCATAATCACCGAGAGAGTCAGGCGCTCCTCACCGGGGTTGAGCGAACATATATTATTACTCAGTTGCACCGGCAGCATAGGCAATGTCAGTCCGGGCAGGTAGACGCTGGTACCACGGCGGTATGCCTCACGGTCGAGGGCGCTACCCTGTTTCACATAATGTCCCACATCGGCAATATGCACCCCCAAGGTGAAGGTGCTATCAGCGTTCTCTTCAATACTGATAGCGTCGTCAAAGTCCTTAGAGTCATCGCCGTCAATAGTGACAATCACTTCTCCTGTGAAGTCGGTTCGTCCGGCCTTAGCCTCCGGAGTAACCCTGTCCGGCAGATGCTTTGCCTCGTCGAGACATTCCTTTTCAAACTCCTCATACAGATTAAACTCACGCAGGATAGACAGTATATCCACCCCTCGCTGGTGAGCATCACCCAACACTTCGATTATCTTGCCCTCAGGCTTTTTGCCGTCCTTTTCAAATTTTTCAATCCGCACAACCACTTTATCCATATTCTTTGCCTGCATTTTATGTGCATTATCCACATAGATATCGGAAAAGTTGCTGCTGTCGTCCGGGGTGACAAAACCGCTCTGCTTGTTCAGCAGAACCAGTGTGCCCACCAGATTGCCCTGGTGGCGCTGAATTATCTTGAAGACCTCGCCCTCCCGGCGGTTATCTTTGGTACTGATTTTTATCAGCACTTTATCCTTGTTGAGCGCTGTCTTCAGTTTGGAGTGCGGAATAAAGACATCGGGCTCCTGCGCATCCAGCAGTCTGCAA
Organism: uncultured Christensenella sp.; assembly: GCA_964367965.1. Taxonomy (GTDB): domain Bacteria; phylum Bacillota; class Clostridia; order Christensenellales; family UBA1242; genus UBA7584. The sequence goes on from CAYIZA010000013.1 coordinate 12,289, forward strand.
AAACAAAAGCCCTGCTGCTTGCCGGCAAGCACTCCCTTGCGGAGGTTCAATTGTTTTGCGGTGGCAATTTTATTTTTGCCGGTGTAGACTAGGTCGCCGTCCTTCAACAGTTCCGAAATAGCCGAAAAAACCCGAGCATTGTCTTGCTCAAGTGCTATGCTTATTATTTTAGACAGTTCGCCCTGAGACAAATACTCCAGGCTGCTGTTTTCCATATAATCCAAGATTTGGTCTTTCATTAATCCCTCAATTTAATATAAAGGAGGACAGCCCGTCCTCCTCGCTTTCCTATATGTTTGCTGGTATCACATGGCACAATACAAAGTATAATATTGTCATAAGTGCCATAGCAATTGCAATTCCCGCTGTCCACCTCTTGAGGCGGCCTTCCCGGGTTTTACCCTTGTTTTGAGAATAGTAGGTTTCAGTCGCCCCAGTGATAGCGTTGGCACCGCCTCCGCTATTACTAGGCTGCATAAGCACCAGCACGATGATCATAAGCGCACCCACGCCCATAAGCGCCACGAATACTATTTTTAAAACAGGTACCACATCAACCACAAAAGGATGTAGCGATTCCAAAAGGTTTGCTAAACTAAACATAAGCCCTCCAAAGCGATTATTAAGTGTGGCAATTATACCACATCAGAAAGAATTTTTCAAGTAAAATTAATAGAAATCTAATATATTGAGATATAGAGCATCATAAAGGTAAAAAACAGTGCGAAGAGAATCAAATAGCCGTAGCGGAGCGGTGACTTGTCTGCATTTTTATCCATCCTTATGGCTTTGGTTAGACTTATGAAGGCAAGAACCAGAAACACTACTATTAAAATGTAGCGTAAAAAGTCCGGAATATCACGAAAAAGTGTATTCACAGTAGAATTCCAAAAGTCTAAAAGCAGCAAACTCATACCTTTCTCCTCTTATCTTATAAGTGACTCACCGGTCATTATTTCCGGCTGTGCCAACTCCATTATCTCCAGCACGGTAGGGGCAAATACCTCCAGCCCAAAATCCCCTTTCTTCAGTTTAATGCCCTTGTTGGTAATCAGAAAGGGTACTGGATTTTTGGTGTGGGTAGTGGAAAGCCCGGCTCGCACCCGCATATCTTCCACATTGCCGTGATCTGCTGTAACCACACAGGTATAGCCTATATTGATAGCCGCAGTGACAATTTTCTCCAGCGCTCGATCCACCGTCTCCAAAGCCACCACAGCAGCATTGAAGTTCCCGGTATGTCCAACCATATCACAGTTTGAGATATTTATCAAGATAAAATCGAAATTTTCTTTGACAATTGCCTTTTCAGCAGCAGCGGCAATCTCCATAACCCGCATCTGTGGGCAGGCTGCAAAGTTCTCCACATCCTTGCTTTCTATCAGAATTCTGCTCTCACCACGGGGCGCCCTTTCCACCCCTCCATTGAAGTAGTAGGTGACATGAGCATACTTGGTACTCTCGGCGATTTTCAGTGTGCGAAGTTTGTATAAACTCAAGGTCTGCGCTAGAGTCTGCTGCGGAATCTCCTGGGTAAAGGCGGGTTTTATGTGGCGTTGTCTTTTGTCATAGGTGGTAAGTGAAGCCAGCCCGACTTTCGGGAATTTAGCCCGTTCAAAACATATGAAGATACGGTCGGCAAAAGCCCGAGTAATCTGGCGCATCCTGTCCGGACGGAAGTTGAAGAAGAACAATTGGTCGTCTTTTGAGATGCCGGAGTAATCGCCAATTACATAAGATTTCATAAACTCGTCGCTAGTCTTTTTAGCATATTCGATATCAAAGGCATGCTCGAAATGCTCCACCTTTTCACCCTGCCCAAAGGCAATAAGGTTAAAGGCTTTCTCCGTTCTGCTCCAGCGCTCTTCACGGTCCATAGCATAAAAACGACCGCATACTGTGGCTATCTTGCCCAGTTGCAGGGTGTCCATATCCCGTTGCAATCGCTCCAAAAACTCACGCCCCACATCGGGAGCAGAATCCCGCCCATCCGTTATAGCGTGCACATAGACCTGAACAACTCCCAGTTTTTTCGCTATCTCCAGCAACGCTACCAGGTGGCTATAGGAACTGTGGATGCCGCCATCCGAGACCATACCAATAAGATGCAGTGCGGTTCCGTTTTTAGCAGCCCGGGAAAAACTCTCCACAATAACGGGATTGCTCTCCAGCGTTTTCTTTTCAATAGCATCGTTTATACGCATAAAGTCCTGGAGAATCCGGCGACCGGAGCCGAGGTTCAGATGCCCCACCTCACTGCCGCCCATCTGTCCCTTGGGCAGCCCCACATACTCCTCCGATGCCTGAATCTGGGTGTGGGGATACTCTTTGAGTAACTTTTTCCAAAAGGGCATATTTGCAACTTTAGTAGGGTTGCCCTCGGTGTGCTCATTGATTCCAAATCCGTCTAAAATAATGGCTACAACAGGATTTTTTACTTTCATTTTATCTCCTTATATTCCTTCCGATATTTATAAAACTAACCGCGTTAAGACTAGCACCGCCCACCAGAGCACCATCCACCGCAGCATCACTCAGCAACTCTTCAGCGTTGGCTTCGTTCACACTGCCACCGTACAGAATTTTGATATCGTTTTTGCCTAGCAATTTCACCAGGGTTTTTCTGATAAAATTCAGGTTTCTTTTTATGTTTTTTAGGGTAGCGGTTCTACCGGTGCCAATTGCCCAGACCGGCTCATAGGCGACTATCATCCCCGCCACTTCGGCATACTTTAGCCCCTTAAGACCCTCCTGCAACTGGCGTGCCAGCACTTCTTCAGTCTTATTGTCCTGGTACTCATCACCGTTCTCACCCACACATAGAATAGGGGTAATATTAAAACTTTTAAGTTGCAGTAATTGCTGATTTATCTGTTGGTCGGTAACGCCCAGCAACTGCCTGCGCTCGCTATGCCCAACCAGGCAAAAGGTGGCTCCGCAGTCAGCCAGCATCTCAGCGCTGACCTCGCCGGTGAAAGCGCCTTTTGAGGCAAAAGACACATTTTGAGCGCCGATTTTACACTTTTTGTGCAATTTTTTACTGATTTCTTTGACATATGGAAAAGGTACCGCAATTCCAAACACAGTGTCCTGTGGCAATTTTTGCCTTTTAAATTCGGCAATAAATTGTCGGACTGTGGTGCTGGTGTGGTTCATCTTCCAGTTTCCAAAGATGTACTTCATATTAAACCTCATCTATCTTATTTGCGATTGCCATAATGCCCGGCAGTTCTTTACCCTCCAGAAGTTCCAGGGCTGCACCGCCTCCGGTGGATACATGAGTAACAGAGTTGGCGTGTCCGAGTTGCTCAACGGCAGCCACACTATCTCCCCCGCCTATAACTGAAACAGCCACGCTCTTTGCCACTGCTGCGATTATTTCACTTGTGCCTCGGGAAAAACGCTTGAATTCAAAAACACCCAGCGGCCCGTTCCAGAAGATAGTTCCGGCTTTCCGGATATCTTCGCTGAAGAGTTTTATAGTCTTAGGTCCAATATCCATACCCAAATCGGTCTTGTCCACCTTTTCATTTGTTACCACCTGATATTCCGCCATAAAATTATACTCTTTGGTGACCACATGGTCAATCGGCAGCACAATTTTAACACCCTGCTTTTCAGCACGGTCGAGTAGTAATTTAGCCAGCGAAAGTTTGTCCTTTTCAACTGAGGAACGACCCATGTCGTACCCCTGTGCAGCGAGGAAAGTATATGCCATGGCGCCGCCAATCAAAATTGTATCGGCGATATTCAGCAGGTTGTTTATCATCCCGATTTTGTCTTTGACTTTGGCTCCACCCAGTATCACCACAAAAGGCCGCTGCGGATTAAACAGCAGGGCGCTGAACTGTGCCAGTTCCTTTTCTACCAGAAAGCCCACACAACTCGGCAGCAGTTTTGCCACTCCCTCAGTACTGGCGTGTGCACGATGCATAGTACCAAAAGCATCGTTACAAAAGATTTCACCCAGCGAGGCGAGGTGCTTTACAAAGATATCATCGTTCATCTCTTCGCCCTTGTCAAAGCGGAGATTCTCCAGCATCACAATGTCGCCGTTCTTCATATTTTTAATCAGACGGCGGGAGTCCGGGCCGGTCACATCCTGGCTCAAAACTACCGGCTTTTTCAGCAGGAATCCCAACTTTTCTGCAACTGGCTTCAGCGAGAATTTCGAATCCGGCATCCCCTCCGGTCTTCCCAGGTGAGAACAGAGGATAATTTTGGCATCCTGTTCTATCAGATAGCGGATAGTCGGCAGGCTCTCTAGAATCCGGCGGTCATTGGTTATACCCCCGGACACATTGATAGGCACATTGAAGTCCACCCTCAGCAGTACCCGTCTTCCCCGGACATTGTAGTCCTTTATGGTCATTTTGTTTAAGTTCATTTTATTCCTCCATTAAACTTGTTTTTATTGCGATATCGGTAAAGTCGGTGCTAAGCCTGCCAAACTCGTACAGTATACTGAAGTAGAGGCTGTTGTCCTGATTTTTGCCCTCCGTCGCCGCTACTAGACCGTGTTTTGCCTCGGTGTTCCTCTCCTTGTTCAACTCATCCATTTGGAATACCGCCCTGAGTTTGTCGTCCCGTTCTTCAATGTTGAGTTCGTTTGAGAGCAGAAAGAAACTCTGATGACCGAGTGCTATAATCTGCCCCGCTAAGGGCTCTAGATTTGCCAGATGAGCGTTCTTGATACTTCGGGGTTTATCCTTTATATTAGTGCCAAATTCAATCAATCGCTGGCACACTTTCAAAATATCAGACAGGTCACCCAACAGCCCCACTAGGGAGTTTGCCTTTTCCATTTCACCTTGACTGCTGCCTATCCGGATAGCATTATTTGTGGTGATTTTTATACTCTTTTCCAGTGACTTAACCTTGTTCTTGAAACTGTTTGCCGGGGCATCCTGCCTCTCTAACATTCGCTTTGTCAACTTTTCACACAGTTCGACCTGCATCTCCAAAATCTTGGCAATGTTTCCAACAACGGCCTTTTGCGCCACTGCCGGCAACTTCATCACACGGTCATCTAGTTCAAAGGTGTCAAAAATATCTTTATCTCCATTTTTCTGCCGGACTACCACCCGCATAAACTTCTCCAGCCACTTCATAAACGGCAGCAGAATCAGCCCCGGTACCATATTGAAAAGTATCATCATCACCACCAGTGAGATAGCGTACATTCCCCCGCAAAGGCTGTTGTGTATCCAGTCTGCCCACGCCGGGATAAACATAAGCGCAGTAAATAGCAATACCGAGAAAATCTTCATAAACAGATTAAACAACACCACTCTTCTGCCGTTGTAGCCGTCACCAAAACCGGTCAGGAATAACAGTGTAATACCGGTGCCGAGGTTGGCTCCGAACAGTACAAAACTGCAGGATACAAAACTCAGCGAGCCCATTCCTGCCAGCACAATAAGTATGGCAACCACCGGATAACTGCTCTGCATAAATATTGCCAGAGCACAGCCGATGAGTATCAGTAGTGCCGGATTAGTCAGTCCGGCAAGCAGGTCGGTAAGGTTGAGCATTGTAGACAGCACTTTCATACTAGAACTCAACAGAGTAATACCCAAACACAACAGACCAAAGCCCAGAATTACTTTTCCAATCTTTTCGGTCTTTTCCGATTTAGCAAAGATTAGAACGGCAACCCCGATGATTACAAAAATGCTGAGGATTTGCAGTATATTTACACTCTCAAAAGCAAGCAGCACCATAGCCAGAGTGGAACCGAAGTTGGCACCCAATACAATTGCCAGCGCCTGCCCCAGCCCGATAGCACCTATATTGATAAGACCCACCACCATAGTGACGGTCAGCAGAGTAGTCTGCAGTAAAAAGGTGGTTCCTGCGCCCAGTCCATAACTTTTAAACATACTACGGGAGGTCTTACCAAGCGCTCGCTTAAATGAAAAACCGAGGACATTTTCCAGTCCTCTGCTGATAAGCCTTATACCGTATAGCATTACCCCCAGCCCTGCTAACGCCATAATTATCTGATAAACAACCTGCATTTGCCCACCAACCTAATAGTTCTGGTTTAATAATACTAAATTAAAGTCTAAGGTGCAACCGTTTTCAGTTACTTTTTGAAAACTGTATCGGCTAAATTGAATTTTTCTCCAACTTTGTGCCAGCGAGGAACTTTTAAGAGATTTCGGAGTGCTATTTCCCCCTTGTCATTAATTTTTTTGGTAAAGGCTGAAATGCTCGCCACCGACACCTTAATTCCGGAAAATGGAATCTATCAGGTTCAGAATTTCCTCTATGTTTGTACTGGTCACCAAAGTCTGACGAATCTGCCTGGCGTTGGGTACGCTGCTTACATAACTAGCCAGATGCTTGCGCATATGCAGCAGTACCAACTCCGGCGCAAAATGTTTCTCCAAAAGTTGAAAATGTCGGCGGACAACCTCGGCCTTGTCTATATTCAATTCTTCCCCTTTCATCTCAGAAAAAATCCAGGGTCTGCCAAGTGCCGCTCTGCCGATTGCCACCCCGGCACAGCAATGCTTTTCCATAAGTTGGTCGGCTTGTTCTTTGGACTTTATATCGCCGTTGCCAATCACCGGAATTTTTACCGCTGCCGCAACCTGACCTATAAAATCCCAGTTCGCCTGCCCGGTATACATCTGCTTACGGGTTCTACCGTGGACACACACCGCACTGGCGCCATTTGCCTCGCACATTTTAGCGAAGTCAACAGCGTTCAGGTTGTTATTATCAAAGCCCAGACGGAACTTTACCGTCACCGGTTTTTTTGTGTTTAGTACTGCAGCCTGGATTATCTCGCCTGCCAACCCGGGCTCCAGCATAAGTGCGCTGCCCATGCCCTCTTTAACCACCTTAGGCACTGGACAGCCCATATTGATATCCACAATATCCCAATCATCCAGCAGTCCTTTCTGCAAAATATCCCGCACAATTTCGGGCTCACGAGAAAAAATCTGGCCTGCCCGGGGGCATTCCTCCTGTTCGTGGATAAGCAATGCCCGAGTTCCCTCATTTCCATAGTATAGCCCTTTGGCGCTTATCATCTCGCTGCAGGTCAGCCCACAGCCAAAACCGGCGCACAGACTCCGAAAGGCAAAATCGCCGAAGTCCGCCATAGGCGCCAGCAGATAGCGGGATTTGAGTTTGATATCTTTTATATACATTATATTCCTCTTTCAAAAAAAAGAGACAACCGAAGTTGGCTCTTTCTCTTTGCCTTTAAAGACTAGTTGATTGCGTCTTTCAAGCCCTTACCAGCTTTGAACGCAGGAACCTTGCATGCAGCAATTTTGATTGGCTTCTTTGTGAGAGGGTTGATGCCGTTTCTGGCAGCACGCTTACGCGCTTCAAACTTTCCAAAACCGGTCAAAACAACATCGTCTCCCTTCTTAAGCGCACCAGTAACCACTTCGATGAATGCATTTACAGCCTTTGCTGCTGCTACTGCTGAAATTTCAGCTTCTGCAGCTACTGCTTGAACGAATTCTTGTTTGTTCATAGGTAATTTTCTCCTTTTAAAAAAGTTATTTTGATTATAACATAGTTTTTTTGAAAAACAAAACAAAAAAGGCAATTTTATGAAAAAAAATACCTCTTTTACTACTATTTATCGGCTAAAACTTGCCTTTTAACGCCGAACTGGCACGAAAAACGGGCATATAACGGGCTGAAATGGAACAAATTTTGCCCGTTTTTGGGTTATAACCCTGTCTTTTTGGGTAATGCCGCACATAAAATCGTCCAAAACCCACCATTTTGACCATTTCGCCTCGCTGCAGCGACCCGGTCAACACCTCTTTGAACGCCTGTAGGCATTTATTGCAATCCACCTGGGTCAACTTACTCTGTTTCGCCACCTGTCTGATTAAATCGGATTTATTCATATCTTCTCCTCCCTGGCGTGAAATATAGCCCTTTTGCGTCCTTTATAAACCTGCTTTTCGGGATTTTGAGGGAATTTGTGCAAAAATTTGCGGTGCCAGGCACATAAGACTGCCTAGATAGACTCCCACTCCCAGCACTATCTCCAACGGCAGCATAATCCACACACTCCAGCCCAGTTCAAAGTTCATAAAGACCATAAGCGCCAAAACCATGGTGACCGAAGCCCCTACCATAGCAAACAACTCAGCGCCCAGCCGCATCCGAACCTTTACCCGCTTAAACAGATATACCGCATTGGCAAGCACCACTATGCCGAAGAAGACATACTTTGCCAGCATAAGTCCGAATACATTTATGCCGGGATTGGACACCAACAGCAACATACAACCCACCTTGACCACCAGCGCAATTGACATATTTATAACCGGTATTCTAGAGCGACCCAATGCCTGCAGGCTGGCGTTCTGAGTCTGCAGTACCGAGGTGAGCACCACCAGAAAAGAGGACAGAGTCAGCAGTTGTGTAGCGAGCCGCACCTCATTTATGGCACCTGCCATACCCAGACTAGTGCCATATAGCGCCGATATAATATGAGGGGACAGCAATGCGATGCCCAGGGCGCAGGGTATCGATATATTGAGAGCAAGCAGCATACCGGAGCGAATCCGGGAATGCGAATTGGCGGCATCCCGGACAATGGATGGCACCACGGCAACCGCCACTGACAAGGTCAGCACCACCGGCAGATTTATAATGGAGGTGACCACCCCACTGTCAATACCCCACATTACTGTGCTCTGCATAACACTGAAGCCTGCCCCGTTCAGCAGATTGACCACCAGCATACTATCCAGCACCAGGGAGAGCGGAATTATTATGGATGCTACAATTATAGGAGCAGCCGTTTTCCAAAGTTCTTTCAGTAATTTTCTGGCTGGGATTACAGTGACGGCAGCGGGCACAACCTCCCTCTTTTTCTCTCGCAGAAAGCATACTAGCATATAGAGCACTGCCATAACCTCACTCAGCGAAACACCCAATATAGCACCCAGCACGCCGTATTCTATCCCGTACGGCACCAGCAGATAACTGATTGCCAAACCGAAAATCAGTTTGAAGAACTGCTCCACAATGCCGCTGACCGCTGTGGGCACCATATTCAGTCTGCCCTGAAAATACCCCCTGAAGGCGGACAGTATACTGACCAGAACGACCGCCGGGGCAATTGCCATATAGGAAGGCGTTGCCAGTGGATTTCCCTGTATGTTGGCTATGAGCGAGGCACCTGCGAAAAGTATAACCCCAAAAACCGCACCCAGAATAGTCAATGAAACAATGCTGACCTTTAAAATCCGGTGCGCCTCTGCGACATTACTCTCCCGGCGGGCAATCATCTTGCTGATTGCGGTAGGCATACCAGTGGAAGACATAACCAGCAACAATGAAAAAATAGGGAATACCAACTGATATATGCCCAGCCCCTCGGCACCCAGCACCCAGGTTAAAGGGATACGATACACAGCACCGAGCGCTTTGGCTGCCAGCGTTCCCACAAACAATACTAAAACACCGCCAAAAAAGGTTTGTTTCTTCATAATACTAGTTTGCAGGGAAATTGCTCAAATATACAAAACTGGCGGCAGATTAGCGTTATTTATGAAATAAGTATGCTCTGGAAAAGCCTTTAATAGTTGGTGATTTTTTGTCCACAAACTACTGCCTTAAACTGTTTGACTTCGGTATTATGAAAAAATTAAATGGCTGGACTTTACGCCAACCATTGGACATTGTATCTATAATGTCGACCACTTATTATCCTCTTCAGCCCCTGGACAGTTCAAATCAATTTAATCTTCTGCTCTTTCATTATATAAAAAAGGGCATAGCCCTCTATATTTTTACGATTGCATCTTTCAAAAGTTGTGAAATATTTCATTGTTTCCAAATATTCGGGGCTCTATAGTTTTACTACTGCCTCTTTTAGAAGTTGTGCAATCCTGTCAATCTGTGCCTGGTCTCTGCCCTCCACCAGCACCCGGATTAGCGCCTCAGTGCCGCTAGGTCGTACCACAATCCGCCCGTTGTGTGCCAGTTCGCACTCCAACTGCTGAATTAATGGTTCCAACTCTCCCATCCGTTGTCTTTGCCTTTCATTGATTGCCACATTAACCTTTGCCTGGTTGTACGCCCGATAGCCTTCAAGCATAGATTCCAGCACGCCCTCTGCCCACATTTGAGACACCATAACCGCAGTAAAAATGCCATCTGAACAGAAGTTGTAGTCACCCCAACTGATATGCCCGTTGTCCTCCGCTCCAAAGTTTAACTGGTCACTCAGCATCTTTTCCTGAATACTCTTGCCGCCGACCGCAACCCGTTCAACCGATATTCCATAGTTCTCCAGGCTTTCATCCAGTCCAAAGTTAGTGATATGAGTGGTCACCATAGTATCTTTACTGAGTTTGCCCTTTGTCTTCAGATACTTCGCACAGGCGAACATCAGAACATCACCGTTAATCATCTCCCCATTGCCCAAAAACGCCGCCACACGGTCAGCATCGCCGTCAAAACTAAAGCCCAGGTCAAAGCCGCCCTGTTTCATCTTCGCAATCAGGTTTTCGGGGTGGGTACTTCCGCACCCGTCGTTGATACCCGTCTTAGTATCGGCAGCGGTGGCAGTTACACTGGCACCTAACTCCCGCAACACATAAGGCGCCGCACACAGACTGGCACCGCAGGCGCAGTCCAGTATAATTTTCACCCCGTCCAGGCTGTTTGACGCCAGCCCGGTCAGTCTATCCACCCAAAGTTTTTGCAACTCGCTACCTTCACGAGTGCGCCCGATTTGATTCGGCTCACAGGGCAAATAGTTATCCAGGTCGGCATAGATTCGTTCCAGTTCAGCCTCTTCCTGGTCGCTGAATTTATGTCCGAGGTGGTTTACCATCTTAAGCCCATTATAGTTGGCTGGATTGTGGCTGGCTGTGATAACCACTCCAGCACCAGCCTGCTGGTCGGGCACTAAAAAGTGAACAGACGGCGTGGGCAAAATTCCCACACAGACTGCATCCACCCCCATACTATTCAGACCGGCACACAATGCAAAGGACAACATATCGCCAGAGGGGCGGGTGTCTTTTGCAATCAGTACCTTTTTTGTCTCACCTTTTTTATCTATGTATATCGCCAGCGCTTTTCCTAAATCAAAAGCCAACTGCGCTGAAATCTCTATATTTGCTATACCCCGAACTCCGTCCGTTCCAAAGAGTTTATGCATATTATCCCCTTTTTTTAACATATATGCTTGCTGAGGTGCCTGCTTCTGCACCGTCGCCCACAGCGGTGGCAACCTGTCTGAGTTTTTTGTGGGTGACATCCCCGGCAGCAAAAACTCCGTCCAGATTTGTTGACATATCCTTGTTGACCAGAATATAGCCCGACTCATCCATCTCCAGTTCACTGCCCAATATTTCGGTCTGAGGTACTCGTCCGATAGCCACAAAGAGTGCATCAGTGTGCAAAACCTTCACCTTGCCGGTGTTCAGACTGCGAACCTTTATACCACTCAGCCGTGGGTCTCCCTCCAGTCCGTCTACCACAAATCCCAGATAGGGCTCGACCTTGCCGCTCTCCCTCACTAGTTTCTGGTACTGGTCTATAGTTGCCTGGTGTGCACGAAATTCGCTACGGCGGTGGATATGTATAATCTTACTGGCAATGTTGGACAGATATATTACATCCTGCAGTGCGGTATTACCGCCACCTACTACAGTGACCGTCTTATCTCGGAACAAAGCACCGTCGCAGACTGCACAGTAGGACACTCCCTTGCCGATATAGTTGCGGTGGTCAACTACCCCCAACGGGCGGGAGTGCGCTCCCATACTTAATATGATAGCAGGTGCCACATATGTTACTCCGCAGACTACTACCTTTTTTTCCTGTCCTGTCAACTCGACATCATCCACTGCGCCGAATACCACCTCAGCGCCCTGTGCCCGTGCCTGCTCAAACATATTCTGACCGAGTTGCATCCCGCTTATAGAGGAAAATCCCGGATAGTTTTCAATGTTTGGTGTCTGTGTAATCTGTCCGCCGATGCACTCCTTTTCAAAGACTACACTGCGAAGTCCGGCACGCTGTGCATAGATTGCCGAGGTCATCCCTGCCGGCCCGCAACCTATTATAATAACATCAAATTTCTTTTCCATATATTACCACCTTTAGAATATAAGTTTATTATATTCAACAATAAAGAAAAAAGCAAGCGCTTTGCTTGCCTTTTTTTATTAATCACCTTTATAGTGTAAAAGTGCCATGTATCTTGAACGCTTAATTGCGGTAGTCAACATCCGTTGGTGCCTTGCGCAAGTGCCTGTCTGACGGCGAGGTAAAATCTTACCCTTTTCGGTCATAAAACGGCGTATGCGTGCAACATCTTTGTAGTCAATCTCTTCAACCTTATCTACACAAAACTGACATGCTTTGCGGCGTGGAGCCGGACGGCGTCCGCCCTTTGCGCCTTTTTCCATATCGTTTGGTCTGCGTTTGTTATACTTTGGCTTTTCTGCCGGTGTTCCGGCTGCTGGAGCAACTGGTGCTCCTGCTTGCATTTCGGTCTCAGCCATAATTATCTCCTTTTAAATTAGAATGGTAAATCTCCATCGTCCACAGGTTGAAGTTCTGCAACTTTCTCTGCGTTCTCCGCCTGTGCTGCCTGGTTTTCCATCTCAGGCGCTCCATCAGCCATGCGTGG
>CAYIZA010000014.1:0-17524 GCA_964367965.1 uncultured Christensenella sp.
AAAGCAATTTTAGGTAAAAAACTTGGAATGACACAGGTTTTCTCTCCAAAAGGTATTGTTATACCAGTGACTGTTGTAGAGACAACGCCAAATGTAATCGTTCAGATTAAGAACGAGGACAAAGACGGCTACAACGCACTCGTTGTTGCTTTTGGAGAGATAAGAGAAAGTTTGGTCAACAAACCCCGTGCTGGAACTTTCAGCAAGGCAGGCGTGGCACCAAAGCGTATCTTAAAAGAATTCAAAGTTGACACTGCAGGTTTTGCAGTTGGTCAGGAGATTAAGTGTGACATCTTTAAAGATGGCGAAAAGGTAGATGCAATAGCCCAATCTCGTGGGCGCGGATTTACCGGTTCATTGTTCCGTTGGAACATGCACCACCAGGCAAACACACACGGTGGATATAAAGTTCACCGCCGTCAGTCGCTTGGAAGTGGTCCCGGAGTTTCTAAAGTTTTCAAAGGAAAGAAAATGGCAGGGCGTTACGGTGGCACCCAGGTAACAGTACAGAACCTTGAGGTCGTGAGGGTTGACAGTGAAAGAAATTTAATTCTGGTTAAGGGCGCAATTCCAGGACCACGCAACGGCGTGGTTATGCTGAAAAACGCCGTTAAGCAGTAATGGTAAGGAGAGGATAAATGTTGACAACGAAAGTTTATGATATTAAGGCCAACCCAGTTGGTTCAATAAAGTTGGCAGAAGAGGTTTTCGCCGTTCCTTACAATGAATCACTGATTCATCAGGTAGTGACCGCATATCTGGCAAACCAACGCCAGGGAAGCAAATACACTCTTAGTCGCAGTGAAGTTCGGGGCAGGGCTGCCAAACCATGGCGCCAGAAGCACACCGGACGCGCTCGCCAAGGCAGTCGTCGCGGACCGCAGTGGACAAAGGGTGGAATGGCTTTTGCTCTTCGTCCTCGTGACTTTGAGCAGAAAATAAATAAAACCGCTCGCCGGGCTGCATTCAAGAGTGCGCTCAGTGAAAAACTTAACAAAGATGATGTAAGAGTTATCGAAAAGTTTGAAATCGACACGCATAAAACCAAACAGATGACGGCAGTGCTGGATCACTTCAAGTTTGACAAGTCGGTACTCATTGTACTGGATGATGCAAACCAGAATGTTCTCCTTGCATCCCAGAATATCGCTAAAATAAGCGTAGTAAACTGGGAGTTGCTGAACACCTATCAGGTAGTGTCGAGCGATAAAGTTATGATTACCAAAGAGGCAATCAAAAAAATAGAGGAGGCGTACACTGATGGAAGCAAATAAGATAATTGTAAAACCGCTATTGTCAGAAAAAAGCTACTCTGATATCAAGAAGAAAAAGTACTGGTTTGTAGTGGATCGCAATGCCACTAAGCCACAGATTAAAAAAGCGGTAGAAGAGGTGTTTGGCGTTCAAGTAGAAACTGTAAACACTTCACTTACAGCACCAAAACCAAAAAAGCGTAATTCAAAAAGCGCCACCGGTTATACTTCTACAATCAAAAAGGCAATTGTCACTTTGACCAAAGAAAGTAAACCTATAGCGTTCTTTGAAAGTCTGTCCTAGGAGGTTATAAAATGGCAGTAAAAAGATATAGACCAATAACGCCTTCTATGAGAGGCATGGTGCGTGCCAGTTTTGATGAGGTAACCACAGTAACTCCGGAAAAGAGTCTGTTGGCACCTATCAAAAAGCACGCTGGTCGCAATAATCAGGGTCGCATAACAGTTCGTCATCAGGGCGGAGGAGTTAGGCGCAAATATCGTGTTATAGATTTCAAAAGGAAAAAGGATGGCATTCCTGCAAGGGTTGCCACCATTGAGTATGACCCAAACCGCAGCGCTTATATTGCACTTTTGCACTATGCTGACGGCGAGAAGAAATACATCCTGGCTCCGCTTGGGCTGACAGTCGGACAGACTGTGCAGAGTGGTGTCGGTTCTGAAATCAAAGCAGGAAACGCTATGCCGATGAGCGAAATGCCAGTCGGAACAGTGATTCACAACATTGAAATGCAGCCGGGAAGGGGCGGACAGATGGCACGAAGTGCCGGAAACTCAGCTCGTCTTGTGGCGAAAGAGGGCACACAGGCAACTCTCAAACTTCCAAGTGGGGAGATGCGTATGGTGTCGGTAAAGTGTCGGGCAACCATCGGAACGGTGGGCAACACCGAGCACGAACTTATCAAAATTGGAAAGGCCGGAATTAACCGTCACCGAGGAATTCGCCCTACCGTTCGTGGTAGTGTTATGAACCCGGTTGACCACCCACACGGTGGAGGTGAATCCAAAGCGCCTATAGGTCGACCAAGCCCTGTGACACCATGGGGTAAACCTACTCTTGGAAAGAAGACCCGCAACCGACGAAAGCCAAGCAGTAGTAAGATTTTGAAAAGAATAAACTAGGAGTGAATTATGAGCAAGAGTTTAAAGAAAAGACCATATGTTGAGACTCGCCTTATGGAAAAAATTCAGAAGATGAATGAAGCCGGTGAGAAAAAGCCTTTAAAGACATGGTCAAGAGCTTCAACAATTTACCCTGACTTTGTGGGACACACAATTCAGGTGCACAACGGTCGTAAACACATTCCTGTTTACTGTTCAGTTGAAATGGTTGGACACAAGCTGGGCGAATTTTCGCCAACACGCTTATTCAAAGGACACAGTGGCTCTAAAGTCGCTGCTAAGAAGTAGTAGAGGGGTTTGAATTATGGCAAAGAGAATTAGAGAGAAAGCTGCAAAGCGTAACGCTGAAAAGGATCGCCGTCCACAGGCAACCGCTAAATATATTCGAATTAGCGCAACCAAGGTACGAGTGGTACTGAATCTGATTCGTGGACAGAGTTACCCGAATGCAGTCGCAATTTTGAAACACACACCTAAAGGTTCAAGTGAAACTATTCTGAAGGTTCTGGAGAGTGCCGGCGCTAACGCTGAAAACAACCTCAACCTCAGCAAAGATGACCTCTTTGTAACAGAGTGTTTTGCTAACGAGGGTCAGACCCTGAAAAGACTTTGGTATCGTTCCCACGGAAGTGCGGATATGCTCCAGAAGCGCAGTTGTCACATAACAATAATTCTGGATGAGAAAACTCAGCCGGAAGTTGTGGCTACTCCAAAGGCGAAGACTGAAAAAGCAAAGACCGCCGAAGTGAAAACTGAGAAAGTTGAACCTGTAAAGACAGCAGAGAAAAAGGTTAAGACCGAGAAAAAGACTCAGCCTGAAGCAGAGGCAGAAAAAGTAGAAGAAGGGACAGAAGAGGCTGTACAGCCAGAAAATAATCAAGGAGGCGAGAACTAATATGGGACAGAAAGTAAGTCCTCACGGACTGAGAGTCGGCATCATAAAGGGCTGGGATGCAGTTTGGTATGCTGATAAGAAAGGGTTTTCTGATAGCTTAACAGAAGACAACACCATCCGTGAATTTATTAAAAAGAAATGCAAAGAAGCATCAGTTTCTCGTGTGGTTATTGAGAGAACACAGGGCGCCAACGGCAAAGTGGTGGTGAACATTTTCACTGCTCGTCCGGGAGTTATCATCGGACAAAAAGGTGCAGGTATTGACGCACTTAAAAAGCAGTTGGATAAACTTGTCGACGGCAAACAAATTATTCTAAACATAAAGGAAATCAAGCACCCTGATTTGGATGCTACAGTAGTTGCTCAGTCAATTGCTCAGCAGATTGAAAAGCGTGTTATGGTTAAACGGGCAATGAAGATGACCCTGCAACGCGTTATGAAAGCCGGTGCAAAGGGTTGTAAAATTCTGGTGAGTGGGCGTATCAACGGTACCGAAATTGCCCGAAGCGAAAAGTTTGCGCAGGGCTCCGTTCCTCTTCACACTTTGAGAGCAGATATTGATTATGGTTTCTTCGAGGCTCACACTACCTATGGTGTGTTGGGCGTGAAGGTGTGGATATACAAGGGAGAAGTGCTTAAACAGGAAACTCGTAAGCAAGGGGGTGACCAATAATGTTACTGCCTAAGAGAACAAAATTTAGAAAGGTGCACCGTGGAAATATGCGGGGGGAAGACCTCCGTGGAAACCGAATCGCCTATGGTGAATTCGGACTGGTAGCAACCGAACCGGGCTGGATTAAGTCTAATCAAATTGAATCTACTCGTATTGCAATGACCCGTTATATGAAGCGTATCGGTCAGGTCTGGATTAAAATTTTCCCGCACAAACCGTACAGCAAGAAGCCTCTGGAAACCCGTATGGGTAAAGGAAAAGGAAACTTGGAAGGCTGGGTGGCAGTTGTTCGCCCGGGAAGAGTGCTTTTTGAAATACAGGGCGTTACCGAGGATGTTGCAAGAGAGGCTTTAAGACTTGCCAGCCACAAATTACCTATCAGAACAAAGTTTTACCGAAAAGAGGATTTGGACCGTGAAGTGGATGCTAAACTCGCTGGTAAAACTGAAGTTACAACTTTAATTGCAGATAATGCTGAAGTTGCAAAAGACAAAGTAGAAGGTGGTGAGAGCGATGAAATCTAAGGAATTTAGAGAAATGACTAAAGACGAGCTGGTAAATAAACTTACCGAGTTAAAGGCCGAACATTTCAATCTTCGTTTCTCTCATGCGACCGGACAACTCACTAACCCGATGATGTTGAACACTATTAAGAAAGACATCGCAAGGGTGCTTACAGTTATGCGTGAGCGAGAAATAAAAGAGAAAAAGGCTAATTAAGGGTGGAGGGAATTATGGAAATACAGAGAAATAATAGAAAGACACGCATTGGAGTTGTGGTCAGCAATGCTATGGATAAAACTGTAGTGGTTGCTATTCAGCACAATGTACGCCACCCAATCTACAAGAAAATCGTGAAGAGTACCAACAAATTCAAGGTTCACGATGAGAAAAATGAGTGTAATGTTGGTGATAAGGTCGAAATCACTGAAACTCGTCACCTTTCTAAGGACAAGTACTTCAGATTGGTGAAAATAATAGAGAAAGCGAAATAGTCAAAGGAGAATATGAATTATGATAATGCCTCAAACAAGGTTAAAAGTTGCTGACAACACCGGTGCAAAAATTATTATGTGCATCCGTGTGCTGGGCGGCTCTATGAGAAAGACCGCAAACATTGGCGATGTCATCATCGGGGTTGCTAAAACTGCAATTCCTGGCGGAAGCATCAAAAAGGGTGATATAGTCAAGGCCGTTATAGTTCGCACCAACCGTGGTGTTCGTCGCTCAGACGGAAGTAGTATCAAGTTTGATGACAACGCTGTCGTGATTATCGACAAGGACAAACAACCAAAGGGTACTCGTGTGTTTGGACCTATCGCAAGAGAACTTCGTGACAGGGGATATATGAAGATTATATCGCTTGCAAACGAAGTGCTTTAAGGGAGGTTCACTATGGCAAATAGTTTAAAGACTGGCGACAATGTTTTAATTCTCGCTGGTAAGGAAAAGGGTAAGACCGGAAAAATCGTTGCAATGGACCTGGACAAGGGCAAAGTGAAGATTGCCGGCATCAATATTGTAAGCAAGCACACCAAGCCTCGTTCACAGAAAGACAAGGGCGGAATCAAGAAAGAAGAAGCCTACCTCGATATGAGCAATGTCCAGATTATATGTCCTGCATGTGGTAAGGCGACACGGATTGCTCACACCATTGACGAGAAAGGTATTAAGCACCGCTCTTGCAAGAAGTGTAAAGCGTTTATGGACGGCGACAAAAAGAGCCGTGCAGTAAAGACTGTAGAAAAGGCTGAAAAGAAAGAGAAGAATGCGGAGGAGCAAACCGAAGCAAAAGTTCCGGCTGTAAAGCAGGAAAAGAAAGTGGCAGTTAAAAAGACACCGGTTGCGTTAGGGGCTGCAAAGTCTAGGGTCGACAGCGTAACGACAAAAAGAAAAACCCCTCAAGCAAAATCGCAGGGTAAGTAATTGGAGAAAGGAATGGAAAAAGAAAACACTCAGGTTGCTAAAGCAGTTGCAACCGATGTAAAGAGTTCTAAAAAAGTTGAAAAACCACGGATGCTTAAGTTTTATATTAAAGAAGTGGTTCCTGCAATGATGAAAGAATGTGGATATAAAAACATCAACCAGGTTCCGACGGTAGACAAAATTGTCATCAACGCCGGACTGGGAGATGTCAAGGATAACGCAAAGAGTTTCACTATGGCAATTGACGAAATTGCACTTATCACCGGACAGAAGCCGATTGTAACAACGGCTAAAAAATCGGTGGCAAACTTCAAACTTCGTGAAGGGATGAAGATTGGTGCTAAAGTGACTCTTCGTGGCAAGACTATGTGGGAATTTTTGGATCGTCTGATTGCCGTTGCACTTCCTCGGGTTCGTGACTTCAGAGGAGTTTCTTCAAAGTCGTTTGATAGCAAGGGAAACTACAATATGGGCATAAAAGAGCAGTTGGTATTCCCGGAAATTGACTATGACAAAGTTGAAAAGGTACGAGGATTCGACATCTGCATTGTAACAACTGCAAATAGCGATGCTGAAGCAAAGGTATTATTGACCGAACTCGGTATGCCTTTCAAAAAGGATTAGGGGGAAACAAAAATGGCAAGAAAAGCAATGATTTATAAACAGAAACAAACACAGAAATTTTCAACCCGTGAATATACCCGTTGTAAAATCTGCGGTCGTCCGCATGCAGTATTGAAAAAATATGGCATCTGTCGTATTTGTTTCCGTGAAATGGCATACCGTGGAGAAATTCCGGGCGTCAAAAAGGCAAGTTGGTAAGGAGGAATTATGGTAGTTACAGATGTAGTTGCAGATATGCTTACTCGGATTAGAAACGCAATAAATGCTAGGCATTTAAGCGTGGATGTGCCGATTAGCAGAATAAAAACAGCCATAGCTCAGATTCTTAAGGATGAGGGCTATGTCTCAGGTTTTGAAATTACTGGAGAGGGTGTGAAACAAATGCTTCACATCACTTTAAAAGAAAATTCTTCCAACCCATATGTTATTTCCGGGCTTAAGAGAATTTCTAAGCCAGGCTTGCGTATTTACGCTAACGCAGAAAATCTTCCAAAGGTTATCAATGGATTGGGAATTGCAATAATTTCAACCAGCAAAGGAATCATGACAGATAAGCAGGCACGAGCTAGTCGTATAGGCGGCGAAGTGCTGGCTTATGTGTGGTAGGAGGTTTATGATGTCAGTGTCAAGAATTGGAAAGAGACCTATTACCATCCCGGCCGGAGTTACAGTGACTGTGGATAAAGACAACACAGTAACAGTGGTGGGACCAAAAGGCAAACTGTCAAGAGAGATTGACAGATGTATTAAGATTGAAATCGCTAACGGTGCAGTAACTCTGATGCCAGTCAACGATTCCAAAGAAAAAAGAAGTATGCACGGCTTGTATCGGACTTTGGTGGACAATATGGTTCAAGGAGTTACTGTAGGTTTTAGCAAAAGCCTGGTAGTGAACGGAGTGGGCTATAAAGTACAGCAAAAAGGTGCCGACCTGCAACTTAATGTTGGCTTCAGCCACCCGGTTGAGGTCAAGCCAAGCGAGGGTATAAAGTTGACCTGTCCAACCCCACTTGAAATCAAGGTTGAGGGAATAGACAAGGAAGTTGTCGGACAGACCGCTGCAAATATTCGTGCAATCAGACCAGTTGAGCCTTATCACGCTTATGGAATTAGATATTCTTTTGAAGTCGTGGTGAAAAAAGAAGGCAAAACCACAGGTAAGAAATAGAGGAGGGGTGCGAAATGATTAACAAAAAAGATAAGAACAAAGAGCGTCAACGCAGACACGAACGAGTTCGCAAGACATTGAGTGGCACTACAGCACGACCTCGTCTATGTGTATACCGTAGTTTGTCTAACATATATGTTCAGGTGATTGACGACAGCCAGGGGGTTACACTGTTGAGTGCATCCACTTTGGAAAAAGAGATTCAGCCGAAGATTAAAGGTAAGACCAAATTGGAACAGGCTCAGTTCATCGGTGCTGAAATTGCCCAGCGGGCAATTGCAAAAGGCATCAAGACAGTAGTTTTCGACCGTGGTGGTTATCTCTATACCGGCAGAGTTAAAGTATTGACTGACAGCGCACGAGCTGCAGGCTTGGAATTTTAGGAGGATATTATGGCAGAAGAAGTAGTAAATAACGAAAAAATAGCAGAAGCCAGACCAGCGGCTCAACCCTTTGAGAAGCGTCAGAGTGGAAGGTTTAACGACCGCAACAGGTCAAATGACCGTCCTCGCAAGCCTCGTGGCGACCGTCCGCCCCGAGAGCCGGATGAGTTTGAAAAGCGTATGGTGGATGTTCGAAGTGTGCAGAAGACCGTTCAGGGCGGACGCATACTGAGTTTCAGTGCACTCTGTGTAGTTGGCGATAAAAAAGGTCGTGTGGGTATCGGAACGGGCAAGGCTCGTGAAACTATCAACGCAATCGAAAAGGGCTTCAACGAGGCAAGGAAGAATATGATTACCGTTCCTATGAGCGGCACTACTATTCCACACGGAATTGAAGTCAAGTACGGCGCAAGCAGAGTTATGCTTATGCCGGCAAAGCAAGGTACCGGACTTATAGCTGGTGGGGCTGCCCGTCCCGTTCTGGAACTTGCAGGTATCCGTGATATCACAGCAAAAAACCAGGGCAGCAACAACAAAATAAACACTATTCGTGCTACTTTCAAGGCCTTGAAGTCACTTCGGACCAGAGAAGAAGTAGCAGCACTCCGCGGTAAAACCGTGGAGGAAATTTAGGAGGATATTATGGCTACAAAGAAAGAAAGTACTCCTAAACAGGAAAAAACTATTAAAATAACCCAAATTCACAGTGTAATCTGTTGCACTCCGGTTCAGCGTAAAACTATGCGGGCACTGGGCTTCACCAGGATTAACCAGACCAAGATTATGCCGGACAACGAAACAATTCGCGGTATGATAAGAGTGGTTAAACACCTTGTGAAAGTGGAACAATAGGGGGAGGTAGATTATGAATATTCACGAAATTACTCCTGCACCTAACTCAAAGAAGGGCGTTAAGCGTGTCGGACGAGGTCGGGGGAGCGGCCGTGGCAAGACTTCTTGCCGTGGCGAAAACGGACAGAATAAGCGTTCAGGCGGCGGAGTTCGAGGACTCTTTGAGGGTGGGCAGATGCCTATTTACCTTCGTCTTCCAAAAAGAGGTTTCAATAATCCATTTGGCGACGAATTCACTGTAGTCAATGTGGGCGACCTTGAAGTCTTTGAAGATGGAGCAGTGGTTACCACACAGGCTTTGAAAGATAAGCGTATTATTAACAAAATCGAAAAAAGCGGACTCAAAATTCTTGGAAATGGTAAACTTACGAAAAAATTAACCGTTAAAGCAAATAAATTTTCCAAATCGGCTGCAGAAAAAATAACTAAAGTCGGGGGAAGTATAGAGGAGGCATAATGTTCAGAACATTAATAGACGCATTTAAGTCAAAAGATTTGCGCAAAAAATTGTTGCTAACATTAGGAATTTTGCTAATCTATCGTATCGGTTGTTGGTTGCCTATTCCAGGACTTGCAACCGCCAGTTTCACGGGGGAGATACAGGGAAACGACTTCCTGAATCTGCTTAGTTCGGTATCCGGAGGCGCACTGGCAAACGGTTCCTTGTTAGCACTGGGTGTGGTGCCATACATTTCGGCATCCATTATAATGCAACTTTTAACAGTTGCCATTCCGGCGCTGGAAAGGCTGAGCAAGGGCGGGGAAGAGGGCCGTAAAAAACTGGCAATGTACACCCGTATTGCCGCACTTATCTTTGCGGTGATTCAGGCGGTTGCCATAGTGCTGACCTTTACCAGTAGCGGAGCAATAGACAGCACCGCTATGGGAACGGGAACTCCGGCATGGGTGGTGTCGCTGATTATAGGTTGCGTACTGGTAGGTGGGGGTATGTTTACCCTCTGGCTAGGTGAAAAGATTACCGACCTGGGCATCGGCAACGGCGTGAGCCTGCTGATCTTCGTAGGTATCCTTAGCAGCGCAGGCACAGCAATTCTGGCAGCGTTCCAGCAAGTTGGGACTAATATTGAAGCGCTTTGGACAATACTGATATTCGCAGCAATGCTGATTGTAGTCTTTGGATTGATTGTCTTTGTCGACTTGGCAGAGCGAAAAATTCCGGTTCAATACGCAAAACAAATCAAGGGCAGAAAGATGTACGGCGGACAGTCCACTCACATTCCAATCAAGGTGAACGGAAGTGGAGTGCTACCAATCATCTTTGCAACCGCAATGGTTGCCTTCCCTCAACTCATTATGCAGATGTTCTGGCCAGGCAGTGATGCCTACAACGGGTATGCTTCAGTAGTCGGTACCGGAACAGTATTATACTTTATTATCAACGCAATTCTGATTTTCTTCTTCACCTATTTCTATGCACAAATTACCTTCAACCCAGAGGATGTCAGCCGGTCGCTGCAACAGAACGGGGGATTCGTTCCCGGTATCCGAGCAGGCAAGCCGACAATGGAGTATCTGAAGAAAATCTCCCGTCGGGTCACCTTGTTCGGTGCAATTTATCTGGCAACTATATTTGTGGTTCCAAGCATCCTTCTTGCCGCCATACCGGGGGCATCGAGCGGAAGTCTGGTCAACGCATTTACAGTAACTGGATTGCTGATTGTAGTCAGTGTGGCACTGGAATTCGATAAACAACTGGATGCACAACTGCTCGCTAAAAACTATCGTGGATTTTTGAAATAAAATGGCTTATTTATCAGTTTTGCGCATAGTTTAAGCGCAAAACTGGAGTAAATAATAAAAGGAGTTTTGAAATGAGACTTGCGATTGTTGGCCCTCCAGGAAGTGGAAAGGGCACCCAAACATACCGGATTGCACAAAAATACAACCTCAAACATGTAGTTGTCGGAGATGTTGTAAAGCAGGAGATTCGGGACGGCACTGAGTTGGGAAAGATTATGTATGAGTATACCAGTAAGGGCAAATTTTTACCGAGCGAGATGGTTATCGATGTGCTGAAGAAGCAGATTGACGACTTGAAAGGCTATGCTGGATTCATCATTGACACTGCGCCAATCAATATGGCACAAAAGGCAAGTATGAATTCTATGCCGCTGGATGCAGTCATCTCACTTAGCGTAAAGGACTTTGATTTGTTGCGGCAGCGCATGCTGAAACGAGTTATCTGCCCGGTCTGCAAAAAACCGACCAGCGAGGAAGATGCCAAGAACCAGATTTGCCCTTTCTGTAAAAACAAACTGGAAAAACGCTATGACGACAATATCGAGACCATAAATGTGCGGATTGAGCAGTACAAGAGGGAGACCATCCCGGTGGTGGAGAGTTATCGGGAGCAGGGCAACTTGATTGAAGTGGATGCACAGCAGACCAAGGAAGAGGTGTTCCTGGAAATCTGCAAAAAAATAGATAGTTTTTTTAAAAAAACCATCAAAAAAGCAAAAAGTGTGGTATAATACAATATGATTAAAGTTAAGACAGCGACTCAAATTGAAGCCATGCGTGCCAGCGGACGAATTCTTAGAGATTTACTGGTAAAACTGGAAACTTTTATAAAGCCTGGCATTACCACTAAAGAGATAGACAAGTTCGTACACCGGTTTATTGTCAGCAGGGGAGCCAAGCCCAGCACTTTGGGCTATGAGGGTTTTCCGGCATCCTGTTGCACCTCAATAAACGATGTGGTCGTTCATGGCATACCGGACAACACCCAACTCAAGGACGGCGATATCATCGGGGTGGACACCTGCGTTTTCTACCGGGGAATGCACACCGATGCCGCTCGAACTTTTATGGTAGGAGAGGTCAGCGAAGAGCGAAGACAACTGGTCAAGGTTACTGAGGAAGCGTTCTTTGAGGGGATTAAACATCTTAAAGAGGGCAGCCGAGTGGGCGATGTCAGCCACCAAATTCAACGATATGCCGAGAGTTTCGGCTACTCCCTGGTGAGAGAACTCGCCGGACACGGAGTGGGCTGCGAGTTACACGAAGACCCCTTGATTCCCAACTTTGGCGAGGAGGGCACTGGAATTTTCTTCAGGGAAAATATGACCGTTGCAATCGAGCCAATGGTGAATATGGGCGAGCGAGGAGTGTATCTCTCCAGCGAGGACGGATGGACAATCCGAACCGAGGACGGGCTTCCGAGTGCACACTATGAAAATACTTTGCTGATTACCAAAAGTGGTGTGGAGATTTTAACACTGTAGAAGTTTTGGACAGGACATATTATTGCCAAGGCAATAGAGTCCGGGCTTATAGAGCGAATACAAATTCAGCCAGAGGATGGTGAGGTGGAAGTGACAGATATACAACTTAACAGAGGTCAGATTGTGCGTTCCAAAATGGGGCGTGACCGTGGCGAGTACTATGTGGTTATCGAACTGGAAGAAGGGTTTGTAAAACTAGCAAACGGCAAGACAAAAAAACTAAAGAACCTGAAGCGAAAGAATATACACCACCTAGAACGAACCAACTGCATCAACACTGAACTGGAGACTAAACTCAAACAAAATATCAAAATCAATGACGATATGATAGGGCATGCAATACAGGATTATCTGAAAAACATAGGGGGTAAAAATGGCAACAGAGGAAGCAATTAAGGCAGATGGCGAAGTGATTGAAAGCCTGCGCAATGCAACTTTTAAAGTGCGATTGCAGAACGGGCATATAGTAACAGCCTATCCTGCTGGCAAATTGACGCTGGGGCGTATCCGCATCTTTGTGGGTGACAAGGTCACTCTGGAGATGTCGCCCTACGACCTGACTCGTGGACGAATTGTCTGGAGAACCAACAATTCAGTCCGTCGTAACCCTAATGAAAAAGCCGAATAGGCAACAAAAAGTGAAGGAGAACCAAAATGAAAGTAAGACCGTCAGTAAAACCTATGTGCGATAAGTGTAAAATCATTCGTCGTGAAGGTAAGGTTATGGTTATATGTTCCAAGAGTAAAAAACATAAACAGGTTCAAGGGTGATTTTGTGTCACACTCGACTTTTGTGTGACACAAAATCATCATATTTCTGTTACATATTGACTAAATACAAAAAATATTGTATACTCAATCAACCATCAAAAATCGAAAACAACCGTGAGCAGGCGGCTGAACAAATCTGCCCACGCAATGATATCTTTTAATAAATTTTAAAGAGAGGAAAAATATGGCTCGTATAGCAGGTGTGGACTTACCAAAAGAGAAGAGAGTGGAAATAGGTCTGACCTATATCTATGGTATTGGAAAGAAAAAGTCCAATGAGATTTTGGCAGGCATCAAGTTGGATCCTAACATTAGAGTTAAGGATTTGTCCGAGGCAGATGTTGCTAAAATTCGTGAATATATAGAAAAAAATCACCTTCTGGTAGAGGGCGACCTTCGTCGTGAAGTGAACCTCAATATCAAAAGGCTTATGGAAATCGGTTGCAACCGTGGCATTCGTCACCGTCGTAACCTTCCGGTGCGTGGACAACGCACTAAAACCAATGCACGCACACGCAAAGGTCCTCGCAAGACAGTGTCCCGAGGAAAAGTCAAAGTGGGCAAGAAAGGTTAATAGGGGGAAGTTAGATAATGGCAGTTAAAACAACAACTAAAAAGAAGAGAGCGACAAAAAATTTGGGAACCGGTGCAGTTCACATAAAGTCCTCTTTTAACAACAACCTTGTTACCGTGACTGACCAGGCTGGTAATGTAATCTCGTGGTGCAGTTCGGGCGTTCTCAAATTCCGTGGGAATAAAAAGGACACCCCTTATGCAGCACAACTGGTTGCAGAAACAGCAGGGAAGAAGGCAAAAGAAATGGGGCTTAATCAAGTTGCAGTATATGTGAAAGGCGCAGGTAGTGGCCGTGAGGCAGCAATCCGTGCTTTGACCAATGTTGGACTTGAGTTGACCTCAATTAAAGATGTTTCAGGAATACCGTTTAATGGTTGCCGACCATCTAAAAAGAGAAGGATATAAAGGAGAAAGATTATGGCTAAATATACTGGAGCTGATTGCAAGCGTTGCCGACGAGAGGGCTGTAAGCTGTTCCTGAAAGGCGACCGCTGCGTAACTGCAAAGTGTGCAATGGAGAGAAAACCAGCAGCACCTGGACAACACGGAGATGCAAATCTGCGTCGTAAACCTTCAGGTTATGCGACCCAACTTCGAGAGAAGCAAAAAGTTAAGCGAGCATACGGACTTTTAGAAAGACAGTTCAAGAACTACTACTTTGAGGGTATGAGACAACAGGGTGCCACTGGTGAAGTTATGCTTTCACTGCTGGAACGACGCCTGGACAATGTAGTATACCGCTTAGGATTCGGTGTTTCACGGGCTCAGTGCCGTCAGATAGTAAATCACGGACATATCACAGTGAACGGAAAGAAGGTAAACATACCGTCTTATCAGGTCAAATTGGGTGATGAGATTGCTATCCGTGAAGCAGACCAGCAACTTGAAATTTTTAAAGAGTTGAGGAAGAATAAGACGGTTACACCAAAATGGCTGGAACTGGACTCTTCAAATCTTGGTGGTAAAGTTATTGCAATTCCAGACCGTACAGATATTGACCTTAACATTGCAGAACACTTAATCATTGAGTTGTACTCGAGATAAAGATAGGAGGAATAACATTTATGATGCAAATTAACAAGCCAAATTTGGTGTGTGTAGAAGACAAGGGCGGCGCTTTCGCTAAGTTCGTAATTGAACCGCTAGAGCGTGGATTCGGAACCACAATCGGCAATACTATGCGCAGAGTGCTTTTGGGCGGACTGCCCGGAGCGGCTCCAATCGCTGTTCGTATTGCAGGAGTACAGCACGAGTTCTCCACTATTGTGGGAGTAGCGGAAGATGTGGTGGATATCATCCTGAACCTGAAAGGGCTTATTGTGAAGACCACCAACCTCGACCCAAGTTTCCGTACCACTGTATACCTTAGAAGTAAACAGGCGGGCAAACTATACGCAAAAGACATCATCACCACCGATGAGGTGGAAGTGCTAAACCCAGACCTCCATATATGCACCCTTGCAAACGGTGCGAGTATGGACATGGAGATTATCATAGGTCGTGGTCGTGGATATATCTCTGCAAAGGAGAACAAGAGCAACATTGAGAGTATCGGATACATCGCAATGGATTCTATGTTCACCCCGGTGAAGGCTGCTAACTACTTTGTGGAAAGCGCTCGTGTCGGTCAGAACATCAACTTTGATAAGTTGATTCTGGAGGTCACCACCAACGGTGCATCTTCGGCTAAAGAGATTGCAAGTCTGGCAGCAAAGATTGTGAACGATCATATGGCGATGTTCATCGAGCTGGTTGATACTATGCAGAATAACGAGATTCTGATTGCCCGTCAGGAGGACAAACAGGCTAAAGTGCTTGAGATGTCCATCAACGAGTTGGAACTGTCGGTGCGCAGTACAAACTGTTTGAAGCGTTCAAACATTATTACAGTAGAAGACCTGGTGCGCAAGACTGAGCGAGAACTCGGCAAGGTGCGCAACCTGGGTCAGAAATCACTCGAAGAAGTTAAGGAAAAGTTGCAGGAACTTGGCTTATCTTTGAAGAGTGAGGACGATTAAGAGGAGAAAGTAAATGGCAGGATTTAGTAAACTAAGCAAAAAACCTTCACTGCGTGATGCCATTATCCGTCGTCAGGTGACCGACTTGTTGTGGTTTGGAAAAATCGAAACAACGGAAGCCCGTGCAAAGGCAGTTCAGCGAGTTGCAGAAAAGTTAATCACCCTTGCGGTCAACACCTATCAGGACACTGTAAAAGTGAACAAAGATGTTGTAGACGAGAAGGGGGTTAAAAGCAAGAAAGAGGTTATGAACGATGGTCCGAATAAATTGAACGCCCGTCGTAAGATTATGGCAGGCACCTATGATATTCAGGAGCAACGCTTACCAAAGGAATCTAAGACCGCTTTTGTGGGACGCACTGAGGGAATATATCACCCATTGCCGGAGAAGATGTTTAATGTCTATGCACCTCGCTACGCTCAGCGTAAGGAGGAGACCGGACAAGGTGGTGGATACACTCGCATTGTGAAGAAAGGTCCCCGTCGTGGAGATGGCGCTGAAAGCGTTATCATCACTATGATTTAAAAGACCAAAAAAAGGTCAGCAAATTGAGTAAAAAACACGGAATTCCCGTGTTTTTTCATTTTTAGAGGTGCTGTGACCCTTAAATCATCGACAAGATGTGTTTTTCCTGCAACGAATGTGAAAGTGGGGGCTTAATTCTGAAGAGGCTTTGCCTTCTTGTATTGATAAAAAAGGAGTTACTATGAACAAAGTTAAAAGAAGTCTCCAGCTCTCCGCTGCAATTATAGGAATACTTTTCTCTTCGCTATGTATTCTGGGCTCAGTATACACGGTATTTATTTCTATAGGTCTTATAGGATTTTTGGGGGGTTTTGAATTTATTCTTACCGGTTACCTGTTTTTCATAGCGTTCGTTGTTCTTGTTTTTAGTGTTGCTAATATTATAGTTTGTTCCTTTCTCTGCCGTAATAAGGTCTCAGTGGGGCTCAGCATAACTGCCATTCTTTTGAATGCACTGTTGATAATTGGTTGTGTATTGGCAACGGAGTACCAATGGCTGGCTGCCGTGCCGATAGTTGTTGTTATACTTTTATTTGCAAGTATGTTTGTCAAAAATACTCCGAAATCCACCTCTATTGAAGTGACCGCTCAAGTTCCGGAGAATATAGAAAAGCTTGAAAACCCAGACGAAAAGGTTAAGAATTAAATAGATCTTTTAATAAATATTTGAAAAAGACTTGACATTATATTGGACTATTTAGTAGTCTAAGATTAATAATAAATTAAAAGGAGAAAATGTATGAACAACATTAAAAGAGGACTTCAACTTGGTGGGGCTATCGCCGGCATTGTAGTGGCTGCATTCCTGTTGCTTTACCCAATCTATCAAGTGGCTAGTGCAGTAATAGGTTTGGGCGGCGGACTAGCTGAAATTTTTGCTATCTTATTTACCACTCAGATGGTTTTGCCGGTAATCTGTCTGTTGATTACGAGCGTTGCAAGCATTGTGATTCACTCACTGCTCTGCAAGAACCCTGCAAAGAAAGGCAAAGAAAAGAACTACTTCATAATGACCATTGTAGCAATTGTTCTTAATGTATTACTCTTCGTTGTTTACCTGGTGTTCTTTCAATGGGCTTGGGGATTAATTTCACTTGCTGTTGCTGGCGTGCTTGCTGCAACCATATTCCTGAAAGATGCTAAGGCTGCTTAGTACATAATTCAAAATATACATAAACAAAAAACACCAAGAACGGTGTTTTTTGTTTTTAAAAGCCCGGCAAATAACTTCACACAAACAGGGCTATTTGTTATGCTGAAAAAGACAATTTGAAAATAATTTTAGATGAATGAAGTCAGAAGAGATGTTCGGGTCTGCAATAGGGTCAGTGTTTCCGAAATAGTGGCTGCATAGGTCATTTGCTGTTTCTATTTTTCAATTTCTTTCAAGATTAGTTGTTTAATTAGTTGTTTAACTTCGGCTTCGGTAAGGACTCCGTCGCTTTGGAGTTTTTTAAGCTGTTCCACTCTT
>CAYIZA010000014.1:17624-22907 GCA_964367965.1 uncultured Christensenella sp.
GTTGCCGGAGCGGTTGCTGGAGCAGTTGCGGGAGCAATTACTGGGTCAGTTACTGGAGTAGTTACTGGAGCAGTTGATGTGTTTTTAAGGCAGAGGCTTGCAATCATAAGTCCGCATACAATAAGTGGAAGAATCCAGTACCAGCCCCCCAGGGACAAAATAAAAAGTAAGCCGTTTAAAACAATTGATGTAATTGTAAGCCCAGTGTAATTATTGACTTCGCCATTTTTTACAGGGTTTTTGCATATAAAAGAGCACACAATTATATTTGCGATTCCTAGTCCAAAGATAAATAGGTACGTGAAAATCACTATATACAACGGAACCACCAACAAAGAATACATAACGGCCATCGCATAAATTATACTTATAATTAAAATGCCAGAAAGGCATATTCCTACAATTGCAGCAGAAAGTTGAAGGTTTCTTTTAGTTTTGTTCATAACTTTTCTCCTTTTTTTGGTACCCTCAGCGGGATTCGAACCCGCGTGTCCAACGTGAGAGGCTGGTGTACTAACCACTATACTATGAGGGCTTAATATGTAGATTATAACATATTTTTAGTGAAAATTCAAGTATTTTTTGAAAAAATAGTGTATAATTGTGTTATAAGTTATGCTGGTGTCCGAATTGTTGATGAAACTCTGCTATTTTATACGACTATCACTGCAGAGTCACCAAAAAAGCGAAGCCTATCGATTCTCTAAATATTTTATAACAAAGCCTTGATTTTTAATTTTTCACAAAGGCATCTCTTCCAGAAAAAACATTAAAGCGAAACCGGATGTAACAAAAAAGGTAAAAACAAAAGGAAAAAGCTTAATGCTGGCACATTTCAGACCCATATTCATCACTTTTTTGGGTTTATCTCTTGGACTTTGGCTTGCAGAACTCTTCCGCTGCGGCAAAATTGCCGGGGCGGTAATAGTAGTTTCGGTGTTGACAATCACCCTTTTGATATCGTTATTGCATTTTGCCTTCAAGGGGAATAAATTCTTCACCTATCTTTGGCGCACCTCAAAAGTTCCCTTAACTCTTCTGATTTCTTTTATCTTTGGCTGCGGACTTTTTACCCTTGCCTATTTTCAGAACAACAAGGAGCCCACCCTGGATTTATATAGTTACACCGAGGCGAGTCTGATCGCAGATATTCGCAATACGCCGGTGACCTATGATGACCGGGTGGTTATGCTTCTAGATAACGCCAGTATTATGATTGGCTCCTCTTCAATCAGCGTTCCGGAGGGGATTTATCTCCGGGTGGACAGCGCCGACCTGCCCCCAGATGATGACATATTCAAAGCCCGGTCGGGCGATACTCTGTTGGTGAAAGTTCAGATTAAGTCCACCGGAGTGTTTTGGAGTGATCAGATTTTTAGTTTTGCTCACACCAACAATATTTCATACCTTGCTACAGCAGATGTAGGGAATATGACGGTGATATTTCGGGACAATGTGCACGGCATAGATTTGGTGCAGGAGTACATAAAAGAGATTATCTATGACAATATGGAAACCCGGCACGCCGGACTTGCCTATGCTATTTTCCTGGGAGATAAAAGCGGGCTGGAACCCGACCTGTATGGTAATTTCCAGGCATCCGGCATAGCGCATCTGTTGGCAGTTTCCGGAATCAATGTCGCCCTTATGGTCATTGTTTTGGTTTGGATTTTCAAGCGCTGCAGAATGAAATCCATACTCCAGGTGATTCTGGTCACCGCACTTCTGGTGGTATATTGCCTGCTCTGTGATATGGCGCCTTCAGTGGTTCGCGCCGCCCTTATGGCAATTTTTCTACTAATCGGTAAAGCGTTTGGCAAGCAGAACGACAACCTCAATAATGTATCGCTGGCAGGGATATTGATTCTGCTCGTAAATCCGCTTATGCTGTTTGATATCGGATTTCAGCTGAGTTTCATTGCTGTCTTTGGTATTTTCTTTCTGTTTCCGATATTAAAAGAAATGTTTATGAAGTGGCGTCTTGGGCATTTTGTTTCAGATACCCTGGCGGTCAGCCTGGCTGCACAAATC
Source organism: uncultured Christensenella sp. (assembly GCA_964367965.1). Taxonomy (GTDB): domain Bacteria; phylum Bacillota; class Clostridia; order Christensenellales; family UBA1242; genus UBA7584. The sequence goes on from CAYIZA010000014.1 coordinate 19,656, forward strand.
GCAACTATGCCGATAGTCATCAATACTTTTTCCTATGTGTCCACGGTGGGGCTGTTGGCAAACCTGGTTATTGTGCCCTTCATCGGCTGGTGGTATATGGCATTTTTCGTGTGTCTGATGCTGTGTATACTTATGCCCTTTCTGGGGTTTGCGCTCTGGCTCTGTCAGTGGGGGCTCTGGCTGGTGGATATCGTCAGCACCTGGTTTGCCAGTTTGCCTTTTTCCACGGTAACAGTGACAAGCGTTTCGGCGATAGTCATCAGCCTGTTTTTAATCGCACTCTGGTGTAGTAGCAGATTTTGTGTGCTGCCAAAAAAGATAAAGATTCTTTCCAATTTAACTATCTGGGTATGCCTAGCGCTGTTGGTTGTAATAAATTACACCATCCTTCCCTCACTAGCCTTTACAAATGTCGGCTGATATGGTAGAATATAAGAGGAGAAAAAGATGAGATTTGTAGAGTTAAAACAGAGTTTAAGTAAGAATATTTTGCCTGCATATTTGCTGACTGGCAAGGACGACTATCTGAAGGAGTCAGCGCAGGCGATGATTGAAAAAGCCTGTGCCAGCAATATGCCCGATTTTAATATCTCCCGATTCAACGATGAAAACTTCGACCAGAATAAAATTGTGGACTGTGCCAACAGTTTTCCTATGGGAGATAAATATCGAGTTGTGGTGGTGAAAGGATTAGGAGACAAGGTGCCGCTGCAACTGCTGCAGGATTATCTGAAGAAGCCGAGTCCGACCACCTGTATGATTTTGTATGATACCGGCAGCCAAAACCTCAAGAATTTGGCAAAATTATGCGAGCATGTAGACTGCAACTATCTGGATTTTCCGATGCTGGAAAAAATCGTTTCTAAGAAATTTGCAGAAAATAACATCAAAATTGACGCTTTTGCTCTAAAAAACCTGGTTGAATTTTGCAATTTTGATTTAATGCGCATAAATTTAGAAATCCAAAAACTCTCGGCGGCAGTGGAATCATCGGGAGTAGTTGACTCGGAACTAGTCAACAAATTGGTGCATAAAAATGTGGAGTACACTGTTTTTCAACTGAGTAATGCGGTGGCAGAAAAGGACAGAAAAAAGGCTATTGAGTTATTGGATTTGATGCTGGATAGCCGGGAAAGTCCACAGGTCTTACTGATGCTTTTAGTGTCCAGTTTTAAGCGAATGTTCTATGCCGTGACCACTAAAGCAAGTGATGATGAACTCGCCAGTATGCTGGAGGTCAAACCCTACGCTATAAAAATTTCACGGAATCTTGCACGGAGTTTCAATCAGATAAAGTTAAAAAATATATTAGATTTGGCTGGAAAGTTAGATTTTGATATCAAAAACGGCAAAATTACCGATGAAAATGCCATATATTTCTTTGTGAGCAGCATTTTGCTTATGTGAGAAAAGTTTTCAGGTGATAAAACAGGGTTAGACCCTGTTTTATTTTTTAGGGAGTGAAAGGTTTTTTAACCAGCGCAACATTTGGCTTGCCCTGAAAGTTAGTATTGTTATTCTGGCTGGCACAGCAGCACACAAATATTTAGGTAAATTATACTTTCAATTTTTGGATAAAAAAACAGAGCGTTACGCTCTGTTTCGCTTAAGCCTTATGGCTTAATCTATATGTCGGGTGTTTCCACCCAACTCGGGGCTAGCCCCGTTTTTAAGTGTGGGCGTTAGATATCCGCTGCTCGGGATGCGATCCTGAAAGCAATCTTCGGCCCACATAGACAGTCTATGCAGGAGGTGAATTTTTTGTGAACACTTCACACCGGTTTTTCTGAAACAATTTCAATATCCCGGAAATTTGTCAGAATCTCATACTCAATAGTGCCGCATTTTTTTGCAATATCGCATGCAGTGATACGGTGGGAGAGACTCTGCCCCAGCACAATTGCCCAGTCGCCAACCCCCACCTCATCGATGTCGGTAATATCCACCAAGGTCATATCCATACATATGTTGGCACAGATTTTCGCCTTTTTATCTTTTAGCAGGACAAATCCTTTTTTAGAATAATTGCGCATAAGCCCCTCACCATAGCCGATATTCAGTACCGCAATCCGGGTGTCACGCCTTGCTCGGTGCCGGTTACCATAGCCGATATATTCACCACGCCTGGCAGATGAGAGCGCTACCACCCGGGCGAATACACTGAGCACTGGACTCAGTCCGCTGAGCGGAGCATAGCCATAAAGGGCGATACCTGCCCGTGTCATAGAGTCTGGCTCGAGGGGAGTGAGACACGCCACAGACGAACTTGCGAAATGTTGTAGCACACCATATTTGCCGCAGCAGAACTTGGCAAAGCGCTCCAATTGTTGCTGCGTCCGTTTGCTTTTTGGATGCGCACCATCGCCTATATGGGTGAAGATACCGACCAATTCCAGTTGCGGACTTTGGGAGATATATTCTACCATCTCGCAAAATTCCTGTTCGTCGCTCACCCCTAAGCGATGCATACCGGTGTCCACTTTTATGTGAATTTTGCAAATTTTACCTGTTTTTTGAGCAATTTCTTCAATTTTTAGTACATTTTTTTTGCAACTGACCGAAATTTGAATGTTTTGTTCGATAGCCGCCACCAAATCTCTTTCACAAAAAGGCCCGATTATCAACACCGGTTTGTCTACCTTTCCAACTATTTTTAGCGCCTCTGTTGTATTGTAGGTGGCAAAGTAATCCACATGAGCGGATAGTATCTGCGACACCTCCACCAGACCATGTCCGTAGGCATCAGACTTCACCACAGCACAGAGTTTTGCCGGGTAATTCTGTTTTTTTATAAGGTTGGCGTTATTTATTAGGGCATCCCGGTCAATGAACTTAACAAGGGGTGGCTCCATTTTTTTACCTCGGTTTTTTAAAGTAATATATTTGAAGCAGAGTTAAAATGTTAAGATAGTTTGATGACCGAGGGGCAATTTTATCTTGCGATTGGCGTAGAGTGAGTGAATCAAAAGGTGCGAATCCGTGTTTTTGAGTACCTGCAGAATATAAAATAAAAGCACGAGCGTCTCTACAAAAGAAACAGTGATTAAATTATATAATAATTTATATTACAGATTTTGACACCACTTTGACGCCACTTTTTGCGTTTGACACCACTATTTTTAGAACAAATGTACAAAAATAAAAGGTTCTAGCAAAATTGCTAAAACCCTCTATTTATCCGCTTTCCAGCCTTTTTTCATGGTGGACGATCAGGGACTCGAACCCTGGACCCACTGATTAAGAGTCAGTTGC
>CAYIZA010000015.1:0-22752 GCA_964367965.1 uncultured Christensenella sp.
TAACAATGCTCTTTTTTTATATAGCAAAACATAAAGCGGCGGCGCCAGGCGGGTGGCGAGGTATAAGTGCTCTTTTTGTGCAGGGAAACAAACCCCTAACAATATCAATCACCACAAAGTTCGCCTTTCTCTCAGCAGAGCCCAAATTGTATTTAAGTTATGTAACTTTGGCGTGGGTGGAGCCTCAGCAGTGCGAGTATTTTCACCAGCAATCGGTTTTCTGGATTGTAAACTATAATAAGCAAGTTAAAAATTAAAAAAGATTATCACCAACTAAAGGTTCGTTTTTATGGCAGAAATTTAAAACTCAGCAATCTCAACAAACCGCTGCTGTTTAGTTGGAAAATTTTTGGAAGTTTGCTATAATTTAAAAAAATAACTTAGGAAGAATATGGTTAAGGACGGAAAACTACACAAAGGGCACTGGGCTAGGCTGCGCACCAGAGCGCTGAGTGCCGACACGGCAAGATTTACCGACACCGAAATGGTGGAGTTATGTCTTCAGTATATCTTCACTCGGGGCGATTTGAACGATATCGCCTGCCGTCTCATCAGTCGATTCAAGAGCCTGGATCGTGTGCTGAACGCCAGCGTACAGGAACTTGCTGAGATTGAGGGAATCGGACAGACAGCGGCAGAAAAACTTACTTTATTGCCTAAAATCGCCGCCTTTTACCAGACCAGTCTGGCAAAGAATAAGAAATTCCGACTGACCTGCACCGAACAATGTGCCGAACTCGCCCGCCAATTTTTGGACGGACTTAGAAGTGAGCGGCTCTATATGTTCTGTGTGAATAAAAACGGCGAGGTCATCAAGGATATTTTGTTGGGCAGCGGTGAGGATTTTTGCGTAAATGTTTCGGTGCACGAACTGGTGGTAATGGCAACTTCCACCAAGGCGCCGTCGGTGCTCTTTGCCCACAATCACCCGAACGGAAGGGCAACGCCCAGCGCCGCTGACATTGACTTCACCCGCCGTGCCTGTCAGATTTTGCACCTCTCCGGCGTGCGTGTACTAGACCATATAATAATCGGCAGCGAAAACTCCTACTTCAGTTTTGCGATAACGGGCTATCTGGAGAAGTTTTTGAGTGATATCCGACATTTGTAAAACCAAAAAACACAGCAACACAAGCCTGAAATGAATCAAGCGATATTCGGCATATCTAAAATCTCAAAGCCTTTTATAAAAAAATCACCCAACAAGGTGATTTTTTTATATCTGCATCGGACTTACATTTTCTCGGGTGCGGGTATACCCAAAATTTCCAGACATTCACGGAGAATCCAGCTAACTGCGTCTGTCAGAAGAACATAGGCTCCGCTCTTCGCTGTGTCGTCAGTTATTATGCGGTTTTCATTGTAAAACTTGTTGAACGCTCCGGCAAGTGAAAGTGCATAGCGGCAGATAATGCTCGGCTCAATTTCATCAAAAGCGGCTTTGAGCATATTTTCAAAATCTGCTATAATTTTGACAATCTCAAAACATTCTATGCCCAGATTTTTGGACTCGCCGGTCACCTTGCCTGCTGCCTTTAAAATACTACAACACCTCGCATGTGTGTACTGCAGATAGGGCCCGGTTTCACCCTCAAAACGCAGAGCGTCATCCAGTACAAAAACGCTGTCTTTTCCAACTGAGATATTCAAAATCCCAAAGGAAAGCGCACCGATGCCGATTTCCCGGCTCAGTTTTGCAATGTCATCCGAAACACTGCCCCGCTCATCAAGCACCTTTTGCGCCTTATCAAAAGACGCTTGCAAAATATCCCGAGCAAGAGCGTTTCCGCCCTTTCGGGAAGAAAGTCTGCCCTCCGGAGTGCTCAGGCGACCGTGTGCGATATGTTTGAGTTTCCAGTCGTGCCCCAGCAGTTCCACTGTCTTAAACAGTTGGGCAAAATATTGCTTTTGTTCCGCCCCAGTGATATAGATACAACTGTCAAAGTGGTATTCCTCATATCGGGACAAAACGGTGGCGACATCCCGTGTCAGGTATGTGCTGGTGCCGTTGGAACGAAGGGCAATCACAACGCCAAGGTCAAACTCGCTGAGGTCAACGATATAGGCGCCGTTGTCCAGTCTGGCAATGCCCTTCTGTTTTAAAAGTTCCATTGCACTATCGGTAAACTGTGAATAGTAACACTCGCCCCGCCAGTCGTCAAAGGTGAGATTGAGCGGCTCATATAACTTCATAGCCTCTTGCAGGGAAAGCGTTTTAAACCACTCATAGAGTTGCATTATTTCAGGGTCTTTGTCTTCCATTCTCCTGAAGATTATCTGACACTGCTCCTGAAGTTCTTTGTTCTGCTCGCACTCCTCATTGATACGCACATATAGTTCCTGCATGGCTTCCACACCACGCTTTTCAATGTCCTCTTTTTTGCCCCACAAAAGATAGGCTTGAATAGCCTTTGCAAATTGAGTGCCATAGTCGCCCAGATAGTTCAGCCTTTTGACATTGTATCCAAAACGCTCATAGATTCGTACAATTGCAGCGCCAATCACAGTGTTTGCCAGATGCCCCACATGGGGAATTTTGGCAACATTTATGCTGGAAAAATCAATGCACAGCATTTTGCCTTTTCCGGTATCAAACCACCCGAGTTTGCCTGACTTTTTGGCAAACTCCGCCATGGTAAGTCTAGTGACCTCAGTTGAGTTGAGAAAAAAGTTTGCATATCCGTTCAGCACTTCTGCCCTCTCCACCAGCGGGCTGTTGGTCACACTTTTAACCAACAGTGCGGCGATATCTCCCGGGCTCTTCGTCAGTTCTTTTGCCAGGCTGAAGCAGGGCAGACTGAAGTCGCCCAACTCAGGCTTGGGCGGCACGCCCAAAAGTGCAAACAACTGAGCGCTGTCCACACCGTCTAATTTAAGTTCCTGCGACAGAAGTTTTTTTAACTCCATTTTATCTCTCCTTTAAAACGGCAAGTTTGTTTATAGCACGAGTGCAGGCAATATACTCAAAATTGGTCTTGAGTTGAGTCTGAAAAAGTTTACCCTTTCGCACCACAATGACGCTGCCGAACTCCAGCCCTTTACACAGTGCAACCGGAATTATCTGCACTTTAGAAGTCGCTGAATCCGAGGCATTTTTAACAAAACTGACCTGCTCGCCCAGCGCCTTTTTCAACTCCTCAAACATAGCACTGGCACTCTCGATGTCTCCGGTTATAACCCCTATGTTGCCCTTTTCGGCGAGTTGCGACTCCAGCAGACTCAACACTTTTTTGGCAATGCCTTTATTATCCTTAGCAAGTGTCAGTTCCACCACCGGGTTACCGTTCTTAAGCCTGAAAGCATTGTGCCGTGGGCTACCAATCAATGCGCTGGCATACTCCACAATCTCCTCGCTGCTGCGATAGGTCTTATCCAACTCAATAAAGGTCGGTCTTTCCCTAAGAGAATCGAGTTTGCATATGTCTGCGAGGCTCTCCAGTTCGCCCGGCATAGTCTTTTGAAATATGTCGCCGAATACAGAGAAATTAGCGTGTCTAAACACCCGCATTAAAAAATCTATGAACAGCAGCGGATAGTCCTGTGCCTCATCCAGCACAATATGCTTAACATCCATCTTCAGCACCAGTTCCTGACTGAGTTCTTTTAAAACGCACATCAAGACAGCATCCTCAAAGTTGATTTTAGAATCCAGATTCATAGCAGAAAATCCGGAGTCTGTCAGAAAGCGGTTGTATAACTTTTCCAGCCTCACCGGGAAGTTTAACTTCTCTTCAACATTCTCCATCACCTGTTCGACATAGTGCGGTCGCTCCACCCCAAACTGATTGCAAACTGCCTCGGTCACCAGGCGAATACGCTCCCGGAACTTGGTCTCCTTGAACCCCTGCAGCAGATTGTTCAAATAGCCAACATTGAACTCTCGGTCTTCTATTTCAAAGCCTTCAGTGAACGCCAATTCATCCTGCACTTTTTGCAGCCAGTCCTGCAACTTCTGGCGGTTTTTCAATTTGAGTTTTTCCAGGATCTGCTCCTGCTCTTTCGAACTCAAAAATATAAACCGGGACATAAACTCATCGCTGGATTCCACCTGTTGTTCAGTCTTCAGAAAACGACGGACAAACTTCGGAAAGGTAGCATTTCGGGTATTGCTCTCACCCAACTCAGGCAACACATTCTGAATATGTGAAAGGAACGCCTCGTTCGGCGAAAACAACAGTATATTTGCCGAGGTCAAATTCTTCAAACGATACAGGGCATATGCCACCCTGTGCAGTGCTATGGTGGTCTTTCCGCACCCGGCATATCCCTGAACCACAATGACATCATCTTTCAGATTGCGAATTATACTATTCTGCTCTTTCTGAATAGTGCTGGCAATGTTATGCAAATGTTCTCCCGAGGTCTTAGCCAGTACTTGCTGCAGAAATTCATCAAAGATATTGAGGTCTATATCATAGACACTCAGAAGTTTACCCTTTTCAATATCATACTGGCGCTTCAAAAGCACCTCGCCCTCAATTCTGCCATCCGGCGCTTCATAACTAGCCCCGCCCTTTCCAGCCTCATAAAACAGTTCGCTGACCGGCGCACGCCAGTCTATCACATAGAGTTTACCGTCTTGGTCGATAGACTCTAATCCGATATAGAGTTGCATATCTTCATTGTCTTTCTTTACACGAAAATCAATCCGCCCAAAGTAAGGCTTATCTTGAATCTGCTGCAACCGGCGAACATGGTTAATCTGACCGTTAGCAAGGTCAACTAATTCATCCAGTTTGCTGTAGTTATCCACATATTCAACCACATCAAAATCTCGTAGGTTGTTGTGATAGTGGCTCTTCAAATCCAACACATTCTGTCGCTGAGATTCGATTTCGGACAGCATTTTTTCTATTTTAGCATTGAGGACAACCAGGGTCTGGGCAAGATAATTCTCTTCCTCTTTCCAAAAGTTTGCTCTCTTCATAAATCGCACCCCCTTATCTTGGAATTATAACACAGTTTTTAGCGTTTGTCGACAAAAATCACTATTTTTTATTTCGACGAATCTTTGGGGCTTTGATTATCTTTACCAACAGTTTATAGAGTTCCATAACCGGAACAATCAGTGCAGCGAGTCCCAGACATATCATCCACTGAGCAAAACTCATACTGATAAAGCCGAATACCGCCGCTATGCCAGGAACGCACACCACCAGGGCAAGCAAAGCCAAGCCTACCAGTATGCTTAACCAAATCCACTTGTTTTTGAAAGGATTGCTCTGAAATATAGAGTGCGTGGTTCGGATATTCAGCACATGGAATAACTGACCGGCTGCCAAAGTGACAAACGCCATAGTGGTTGCCAGCATATTGGAACCTGTGATGCTGATCACTGCTGCGAACAGTAAAACTACTACCGCTGTCTGGAATATTGTCTGCACCAGCATAGACTGCCACATTCCGCCGGCAAAGATGCCCTCTTTTTTATCCCGTGGCGGCTTGTCCATAATATCGGGCTCTGCCTCTTCCACACTGAGAGCAATGGCTGGCAAGGAGTCGGTAATTAGGTTTATAAATAAAATCTGGAGTGGGAGCAGGAATATCAGTTGTGGGAATATCAGAGTTGCCAGCAACAGTGATGCCACCTCCACAAAGTTAGTGCCAAACAGAAAGTGTATTGTCTTGCGGATATTCTGGTATATCTTCCTGCCCTCTTTGATTGCTATTATTATAGTTGCAAAGTTGTCGTCTGCCAGCACCATATCGGCAACCTCTTTGGTCACTTCGGTACCATCCTTGCCCATACCTATTCCTATATCCGCTTTTTTCACACTGGGTGCGTCATTGACACCATCGCCGGTCATAGCAACCACCTTGCCCAACTTCTGCCACATCTCTACAATCCGCACCTTGTTAGCCGGACTGACCCGTGCATATACCGACACTTCACGGATAATCTTCAGGTAGGCAGCATCGGTCAGGTTATCCAGTTCGGCGCCAGTCAGCACTCGGGAACCCGGCTGCCAGATACCAATCTCCCGTGCAATCTCCTTGGCGGTAACAGCGTGGTCACCGGTTATCATAATCGGTAGCATCTTAGCGTTTATACAAGTCTGAACGGCCTTGGCAGTGGATTCCCGTGGCGGGTCTCTCATTCCGACAATGCCCAGGAAAATCATATCCTGTTCATCCTCTAACTTATAGGTGTTATCGGTGTTCTCTTTAAAGCTGGCTGCCAGCAGCCGCCAGCCCTTCGCCGCCATTTCATCTATGGCAGCCTTTATTTCATCCTGGAATTTCGGGGTCAGCCGCTCCGGCTTGCCGTCGATTAAAATATGGGTACAGCGGGGCAGGATGACATCGGGCGCACCTTTGGTGTAGCCCAGAATTTTATTACCCACCCGATGAAAGGTGGTCATCATCTTGCGATTGGAGTCAAAGGGCAACTCCGCAACCCGTGGATACTTGCCCTCAATGAAATGCTTATTAAAGCCCAGCGAAAGAGCAAACTCCACCAGTGCTGTTTCGGTCGGGTCTCCCCGGATTTTGTCCTTTTCCACAATACAGTCATTACAGAGTTGCAGACAGTTCAGGAAGTGCACCTGGTCTTCCAGTTTTTTCAAATCGGAACCCAGGTAGGTATCCCGATTCACCCAAATGCCGGTTACTTTCATTTTGTTTTGAGTAAGAGTGCCGGTCTTGTCGCTACAGATTATCTGGCATGAGCCCAGCGTTTCCACTGCGTGCAGTTTACGAATTATAGCCTTTTTCTTGCTCATCCGTAAAACGCCCATCGCCATTATAATAGTTACCACAGCAGGCAGGCTTTCCGGTATAGCGGCAACCGATATAGCAATGGCAATCATAAGCGATTGAGTTATATTATGGTCTGCCTTTATCACCACATTTAATATAAAGATAAGTGCGGCGATACCCAAAATCACCCAAGTAAGCCACTTGCCTATCTTATTCAGTTTTTGTTGAATTGGGGTGGTACTGGTATCTCGCTCGCTAAGCATCCCGGCAATTTTTCCCAGTTCGGTATTCATACCGATTGCCACCACAACGCCTCTTCCCCGTCCATAAGTCACCACCGAACTGGAGTGAACCATATTTATCCGGTCGCCGATGCCTGTACTGGCTGCCAGTGTCTTATCCGCCTCTTTTTGCACCTCAGTGGATTCGCCGGTAAGCGAACTCTCATCGCAGCGCAGGCTGGCGCTCTCCAGCAGCAGTATGTCGGCACAGGCAATATCTCCAGCCTCCAGCAGCACTATATCACCCACAACCACATTGGTGGTGAGAACCTCGTGAACCATTCCCTCACGCATTACCCGGGCATAGGGTGTGCTCATCTTCTTCAGTTTGGATAGAGCATCCTCTGCCTTGCTCTCCTGGATATAGCCTATAACAGCGTTTAGAATCACAATGGCTAATATTATGCCCACATCTATGAGGTCATTAAAACTCTCCTCTATAATGGCAATTACTGTGCTGACCGCCGCTGCAACCAACAGTATTATAATCATAAAGTTAGCAAATTGCCTGAAAAACCGGGAAAGTTTACCTTTCTGCCGTGCGCGTGTCAACTCGTTTTTGCCCTGTGTCTGCAAGCGGTACTTCGCCTCGCCAGTGGTCAGCCCACCCCTGCCCGATTTATATACTGCAAGCGCATCCTGTGGGGAGAGGGTGTGCGGAACCGGGACGACTTTTATGTCTGTTATTGTGTCCAAGTTAAACCTCCATTTAGAGTAGTATAGCAAACCCGAGGTCTTTTTATCAAGAAAAAAAGCGGGTTTGGTTTTTTCAGATTTTAAGTTAATTCACCAAAAACACTGGACAAAAGAGGTTTGGTCGTCTATACTTTAAATCAGGAGGGCAAGATGAAACTTGGAGTGGTAGGATTACCTAATGTTGGAAAGAGTACACTTTTCAACGCACTGACACGGGCTGGAGCACAGAGTGCCAACTATCCTTTTTGTACCATTGAGCCCAATGTAGGTATGGTAAGTGTGCCGGACGAGCGGCTGGAAGTGCTTGCCGATATGTATAAAACTCATAAACTCACCCCTGCCACTATAGAATTTGTGGACATTGCCGGACTGGTCAAAGGTGCCAGCAAGGGCGAGGGGCTGGGCAATAAGTTTTTGAGCCATATCCGGGAGGTGGATGCCATACTACATGTAGTCCGCTGTTTTGAGGGAGGACAAATAATCCATGTAGAGGGCTCAGTCAATCCTGCCCGGGATATTGAAACCATAAACCTGGAACTGATTTTTGCAGATATAGAGAGCCTGGAAAAACATATCCCTAAGGTGGCACGGCTTGCAAAGCAGGGAGATAAGTCTGCCCAGCATGCATTCGACATACTGCAACAACTCAACGACCACCTATTGTCCGGCAAACCGGCTCGTACCTTCAAAATAGATGCTGCCGACCGCCAGATACTGGCAGACTGTTTTCTAATAACACAAAAGCCGGTGATATATCTCTGCAACTGTGCCAGCAGCCAACTTATCAAGCCAGCCGAGGACAGGAATATCCAAGCAGTGCGGACACTTGCCAAACAGGAGGGCTCTTCCACCGTGGAACTATGCGCTCAGGTGGAGCAGGAACTGAGCGAACTCCCTCCAGAAGAACTTGAGGAGTTCAAGGCTGAGTTCGGTATACAGGAGTTGGGTCTGCCCAAACTCATCAAGGCAAGTTATGCGCTGCTGGGACTTATAAGTTTTCTGACCGCTGGGGAGAAAGAGGTACGGGCGTGGACTATTCCGGTCGGCACCAAGGCACCGCAGGCAGCCGGAGTAATTCACACCGATTTTGAACGGGGCTTTATAAAAGCCGAGGTAGTGAAGTACGCTGATTTGATACGGGCAGGAAATTATCAGGTCGCTAAAGAGCAGGGTAAGGTACGGCTGGAAGGCAAGGATTACCTGGTGCAGGACGGCGACATAATGCTTTTCAAATTTAATGTTTAGGAGAAAAAAATGAGTATAACTTTAGAAGAAATTGTTCCAATTATCTCCCGGAGTTTCGACGGATTAACTGTATATATCAGCAAATTTCAAAGAAAGTCCGGGCTTTTGAAAGTCACAACACAGGATAACATACGAGGCAAGATGGACGAGTTATATGCTCCGTTCAGTTCCTGGATGTCTTCCCTGCTGATGTCGCTGACCCCGGAGGACACACTGAAATCAATTGATGAAAAGATGGTCAAAGCCACAAAACAATTTGGGGCACAGACACAGTTTGCAATTGGAAAGTCAATAGAATCTTTCACAGAAAGACTTGCTAATATGGGTCGGTTTCGGGTGCATTCAAAGGTTAGCAACACCTTTTACACCTGTTCCAGAGATGCAATTGAACAGGGCAAGGAGCCGGTAATAGAGTTAGCGGCTAAAATCCTGGGCAATGAGAAGACTTCTAAAACGCCAAAAGAACAGCAAGCCGCAGAAATGTAGTTTAATATGAGTTAAATAAAAAAGGGTGTTTTAGACACCTTTTTTAATAGTCTTTTTTAATGGTCTTTAAGCAAAAAGTCTCCGCCATGTCCGGGGTGTACCAGCAGAGTGGGCGGCAACTGCTTTAGTTTTCTCAGGCTCTGACGCATACTCTGACCACTTCCGGTAGGTAAATCATACCGCCCGATATTTCCACCCTCAAATATAAAATCGCCGCAAAAGAAATGTCCGCCAATCACCAGTCCGATGCAGCAGTCGCTGTGTCCGGGCAATTCCAGCACAGTGCCGGTAACCGAGCCCACCTGAATCCGGTCACCCTCGCCCACCGTTTTGAACTGTTCCGGCAATATATCGAACCGCTGAGGTGTTTCAAAAAGACAACTGCAGTTGAGGGTCGGGTCGCCGAACTTTGCCAGGGCATTCCTATGCAAAAAAATCGGAAAACCCTGAGCCAAAAAACTCTCCACCTCTTCCATATGGTCAAAATGTCCGTGGGTCAGTAATATCCCGACACAGCGCTTGCCCTGAACTTCTGTCTCAATTTTACTGAAATTCACACACGGGTCTACTATTAAAAACTCCTCTTCGCTGCAAACTAAAAAAAGATTGCCAGCATGGTTAGGGTTGGTAAATTTTTGCACAACTATACTCATCTTTCCTCTCTCCTTTTTTCATTTTATCAAAACTTTGTGCAAATTACCAACACATTTTAATAATTTTTTGTTTTTCGTTAGACTATCGGTGGAGAATTATGTATAATGTTTTTAAATATAAGGTGGTTGAAATGCAGAACAAATTAGATAAATTTTTACACCCGAAGAGCATTGCTGTGGTGGGAGCGAGCGGAAAAGAAGGCACTGTTGGCAACGAATTGCTGAGGCGTATCCTGGAGTTTGAGTTCACCGGGCAGGTTTTTCCGGTAAACCCGAACTATCTCAATCTGCTGGGGCTTAAGTGCTACCCCAGCCTTGCTGTTATTGGTAAAAAGATTGACCTGGCGGTAATCGCTGTTCCTGCCAGCGCTGTTTCCAGCATAATTGACGACTGCGCTAAAATAGACTTGAGAAATGTCATTATCATCTCCAGTGGGTTCAAAGAGTTGGGCGGACGGGGTGTCGCTCTGGAAAAAGAACTCCAGGACAAGGCAGCCCGGCTCGGCATAAATGTACTGGGCCCAAACTGTCTGGGCATATTCAATAGTGACCCGAAATATAGCCTGGATGCTTCCTTTGCCCCGATTATTCCCAAATTGGGAAGTATTGGCTTTGCTACTCAGTCCGGTGCGCTGGCGAGCGGTATTTTCAACATATCCCACCGACTGAGAGTTGGCATTAACCAAATGGTGTCGCTGGGCAACCAGATGGATATCGATGCACTGGATGTAGTCGCTCAGTGGGAGAACGACCCCAACATATCACAGATTTTGCTCTATCTGGAGAGCATTAACGAGCCGGCGGAGTTTCGTCGGATAATCACCCGGGCAGCGAAGAAAAAGCCGGTGCTCATAATCAAATCCGGCCGCACTCAGACCGGAGCAAAGGCAACGGCATCCCACACTGGTTCGCTAGCCGGTGCCGATAGTGCCGCAGATGCTCTAATTAAGTCCAGCGGAGCAGTGCGGGAGTTATATCTCCGCAATATGTTTAACAGTGCCCAAGTGCTGGGCAACTGTGCGCTGCCAAAGGGCAATAGGCTGGCAATTTTGACCAATGCCGGCGGCCCCGGAATAATCGCTACCGACACCGCTGAGGATATGGGACTGACCATTCCCACCCTAAGCGATAAACTGCAAAAACAGTTGCGCAAAAAGGTGTTGCCACAGTCCAGCACACGAAATCCGGTGGATATAATCGCCCAGGCGAGCCGGGAGAACTACTTCGATGCCGCACAGACTCTGCTTAAGAGTGATGAGGTGGATATGCTGCTGGTCATCTATCTCTATATAACTGAAAAAAACGATTTGGCGGTGTTGACCGACCTGGAAAAGTTGAAGAAGAAATATCCGTCAAAACCTATTATATCGGTGTATATGACCACTACAGACTTCGACGAACGAGTGCTGAAAGAACTTCCGAACGCTACTATTCCAATCTTCGACTATGTTTCCGATGCCGTGCGTGGATTTAAACTGCTGGTGGAACGCCGGGATTTCTTGAGTCAGTCCGCCTGTCCTACCCCTGTGTTTAAGATAAATAAAGCCTATGTTCAAAGCACTATGGCGCTGGTAAAGAAGGATAAGCGCACTATGCTCACCACCGCGGAAAGCCTCAATATTATGAGCGCATATGGCATACCACTGCCTAAATTTGTCAATGTGGTTACACTGTCTGATGCACTTATGTATTCTAAGATTATCGGGTTCCCTATGGTGCTTAAAATCAGCAGCAAGAAGATTACTCATAAGACCGATGTGGGCGGAGTGATTGTAGGCATAGCCAATGAGCGAGCACTGGAGAAAGAGTGGCGGGCACTGGAGAAACGGCTTAAAAAAGCAAAACTTTGGGACTCTCTGGACGGCGTGGTCATTATGCAGCAGATTAAGGGGCATGGCCGGGAAGTGGTGGCTGGCGTGGCGAAAGATGCTACCTTCGGGCATCAGTTTATGTTCGGATTGGGCGGAATATTTATCGAGGGGCTTAAAGAGGTCGCTTTCCGACCATGTCCGCTCACCATCCGTGATGCCGAGGCGCTGATAGACGGCAGCAAGACAAAAAATATTATAGGCGCCATTCGTGGCACCCAGGCAGCCGACCGGGAAAAGTTAGTCGGCACCCTGCTCCGGCTCAGTCAGTTAGCCACCGATTTCCCTGAGATAACAGAACTTGATGTCAATCCTATAATACTGGACGACAACGGCAAATTCTTTGCAGTAGATGCACGAATTCTGATAAGTTGACCCAAAATGCCCCTCTCCTTTAAAACGGTGAGGGGCTTTTTTTAATTGAAAAAGTGGGGGAAAGACTGCCTGCAGTTTGTGCAAGCCAACTTCAAAAGAAAAATGTAGCCCGGCTGCATTAGATAACCCCACTCAAAACTGGCGTGCAGAAAAACACCTTGCCCTGCTATGTTATTTCACAGCACTTCATCTTCAAAAAATCATTGCACTAATTTTCTGAGTTCCAGCGCCAATTTTTTGGCATTTTGTGGTTCCATTTTGGTCAGCGGCAGCCGGAGTGCCTGGGTCTTAAAGCCCAGTAGGCTCAATGCTTTCTTGACAGGAATTGGATTCACCTCATAGAAAAGCGCTTTAATCAGCGGGTTCAATTCAAATTGAATCATTCTGCTTTTTTCTAAGTTGCCGGCAAAAAACTCAGCACAGAGTTCAGACATCTTTTGCGGCAGCACATTTCCCACCACACTGATAACGCCTTTACCTCCCAGCGCCAGCGTGGCAAAGGTTAACTCGTCATCACCACTGTATACACTGAACTCGGGACCGCAGCCCGCAATAATCTCTGCCGTCTGTGTCAGGTTGCCGCTCGCCTCCTTAATTCCCACAATGTTGGGTATGGCACTGAGTTTTTTCACAGTAGCCGCAAGCAGATTGACCGCAGTCCGCCCTGGCACATTGTACAGCAAAATAGGCAGTTTCACGCTGCCAGCGATATCTGCAAAGTGTTGAAAAAGCCCCTTTTGAGTGCATTTATTATAGTATGGTGTCACCGAAAGCAGGGCGTCGGCGCCCAAATCCTCAAAGAGTTGACTCTGCCGGATTGCCACGGCGGTGTCGTTGCTGCCAGCCCCCACAATCACCGGCACACGACCGGCAACATACTCCACAGCAAACTTGACCACGCTCTCCTTTTCCTCAGCGGTCAGAGTGGAACTCTCCCCGGTCGTTCCCAGAAAAACAATGGCACTGATGCCGTTTTCCAGTTGAAAATCGATTAGTTTGGCGAATGTTTTAAAGTTTATTTTTTTTCCGTTTTGTGTAAACGGAGTGACTATTGCAGGGCAGCAGCCCTTAAATAACTCCATATTTTCCTCCTTAGATTATGTGGACTATTTGAGCAGTATAGGTTGCAGTTGCTCACCCAGATCGGCTTTTATTATGGTTTCCTCAATAAGACTGAAGTCTGAAATCAGCGATTTCGGCTTTTTGAAAGGTTCATCCTGTCCGAACGGGATAAAAAATATATTTTTTTCGTTGATTAGTTTTGCCAGATTGTACATATTCCCACCCAGCGCATCATTAGTGGATATGCCCACCACCACCGGCTTATTGTTGCGCAGGTGCGACTTCGCCATCATTAAGACAGCATTATCGGTGATAGCGTTTGCCAGTTTGGCGAGAGTGTTTCCGGTACACGGTGCAATGACCAGTACATCAATCAGATTATTTGGCCCCACCGGCTCAGCATCCACCAGCGACATTATAACCGAGTTGCCGGACGCCTCCTCCAGCGCTTTAAGAAAGGTATCCGCTTCGCCAAACCGGGTGTCCAGATGCTCCACCGCAGGAGTTACAACGGGCAGCACTTTGTAGCCCTTATCCACCAGTTTTTTTATCTCAAGCAGTATTCTATCCTGAGTGCAAAAGGAGCCGGTAACTGCAAATCCAATATTTTTAATCATATGCCACCTCTAGAACCTTCTTGAGCACCAGTTTGCTTGCGCTCTCCAGACAGAATCTCTGCGGCAGCGCCGGTGCCGGATAAAACCTGAACCCGCTGACCTTTTCCCGATCCAGACTGTCCACTGATGCCGTTTCTATAAATAGGGCATCGGGCTGAACACTGTCCAGCATATTGTCTTCAACCACCTTAGCCGGTATAGTGTTGATAATTATATCAAACTCGCCAATCCTTTCTTTTAAGTCCTCCAGCAGAAAACAACGGTCGGTAAACAAGTGTGCCGCTTCAAACTCCTGCAGGTTGCGCATACAGATTGAAAATTCAACACCCAACTTGCCGAGCAGTATCATCATCGCTTTGGCAATTCTTCCGCCGCCCAGTATCAGCACGCTGTTTTCCAGCACCGACCTCGGACTCTCTGCCAGCATAATTCCCAGCACGCCCTCAGCGGTCAGCGAAGCGTTTTGAACGGCAAAGATTTCATCATCCAGAAAATTAAAATGCCGGATTTTTTTCTCCAAAAAGATTTGTTGCGTTTTTTCATCGATTTTTCCACAAAAAACATTGATTTCAGGTGGTAATTTTTGCAATTCTTCCAGTTTGAATTTTTTTGCCGGCGAGAAAAGATAACTATCACCAGTAGTCCCTTGCTCTGCGTCCGGATTAAAGTCTACAGTCTGAAACCCCCTCTTTGCCAACTCTTCTTTAACCAGTTGATTTCTTTTATCGGCCATATCTATAAAATACTTCATAAGCCCTCCTTCTGCATTATATGACCGCCCAAAAAAATGTGTTATTGTGTAACCTTTGCCCCGGCTCGCTCATAAATACAGTCATGAAAAGTTTTAGTTTTTTCGCCAGCGCAAATACTGGCATAGGGTTTGTGAACAATTTTGAATTTATAAATAATGTCAAAAAAAAGGGCTTTGCCTTTGTGCTGAAAGGGGGTCCCGGCACCGGCAAGAGCAGCCTTATGAAGAAAATAGGCTCGCACTTCAGCGACCAGGGCGCCGAGGTGGAGTATTTTTACTGCTCTTCCGACCCGTCCAGTATAGACGGAGTCCGTCTGCCTCAACATAATATCTGCATATTGGATGGCACTGCTCCGCACTCAACTGAGGTCAACCTACCGGCAATCGACGGTGCCATTGTAAATCTGGGCGAGTTTATCGGGTCGGGGGTAGAGAAAAATGCCAGGATAATCCGCACCCAAGTAGCCGCTAAAAAGAAATGCTATCAGGAATGTTACGCTTTTCTGGAGGCTGCACGAGCGGTAATGCTGGCGGACAGGATTCATCAGAGCAAATCTGATGATGCACAACTGGCAGATATCCACACCAGTAAACTCTGGGAGGAATTGGCACTCCCTCCACAGCCTGGACAGGGCTATGAGCGCAAACTCTTTCTCTCTACCCTCTGTGCCCGGGGGTTGGACAGTTTCCAGCAAAGCCAGGCTTTTGAAAATATCCTGCTACTGGAGCAGAGTGACACCATCTGCACCCAGGTCTTACGAAACCTCAAACAAAAACTGCTGGACAACGGACAGGATGTGACCGTCTTCCTCAATATGGTCTGCCCGGACATCATCGACTGCCTCTATCTGCCGGAGCAGCGGTTGCTAATCGCCCCCGCACCGGCAAAGCAAAAAGCCAACCACAAAATAATAACCGCCCTGCTAAAGAGGGCGGCAAAATGTCTGATGAAAGCAAGACTTCACCACAAACGGGTGGAGAAGTGCTACATAAATCACACCGATTTCAGCGGTATAGACCAGATAACTCAGGATTTAATTCGGGAAATCAGCGCTAGAATGGGCTGACGCCATTAGCGACTCCATTATCTCTATAGCGTTGGTAGCGGCGCCTTTTCGGAGGTTATCCGCCACGCAAAACATTGTCACAGCATTGCGATTATCCGGGTCGTGACGAACACGACCGACCAGCACCTGGTCTGTTCCGCTTGCCATAACAGCAAGAGGATATAGGTTTTGTTCCGGGATATCGCAGAGCGTTATGCCGTCGAATTTGGCAAGAATATCCCGTGCCTCAGCCAGTTTTGGTGGGCGGCTGAACTCTGCCCAGATGTCTACACTGTGGCTGTTTTGAACCGGTACCCGAACGCAGGTAACGCACACTTTGAGTTTAGGAAGCCCCAGAATCTTTCGGGTTTCTGTCATCATCTTTCTCTCTTCCCGAGTGTATCCGTCCGACTCAAATGCATCTATATGTGGCAGACAGTTGTTAAAAATCGGGTGAGGATAAAAGTTTGGTTTTTCTCCCCGGGTGGTGCGAGCCAAATCCTCCAGCCCCCGCTGTCCGCTGCCACTCACCGCCTGAAAAGTGACAAATTTCACCGAGCGCAACCCATATTTATCGTGCAGAGCCTTGAGTGGGAGCATGCACTGAATAGTGGAGCAGTTCGGGTTGGCGATTATGCCCTTGTGTTGCAGTATCGCCTTGGCGTTGACCTGCGGCACCACCAGCGGCACCTCGCTTTCCATACGCCAGGCGCTGCTGTTGTCTATGACAATAGCGCCATGCTTGACGAATATTTCAGCAAAATCCCTGGAAACCTTGCCGCCGGCGGAAAATAGGGCGAAGTCAATATGCTTGCCGGCTATATTTTCCTCACAGAGTTCCAGCACGGTGCACTTTTTGCCCCGGAGAGGTATCTCTCTGCCGGCACTTTTGGCAGAGGCATAGAGAAACACCTCGCCGATATCCAACCTCCCCCTCTCCTCTAAAAGATTTAAAAACATAGAGCCCACCACCCCGGTCGCCCCCACAATTGCAATATTAAATTTTTTCATAATTCACCTACAGTTTAAATGTTTTTGCCTCTGCCGCAATGGCGGAATCCATCTGAGATTTGTCCACCATAATGGCACAGGTTAAATCGGATACATTGATTTTTTGCGGCGCTATGCCCACCTCAGAAAGGGCTTCCAGTGCGGTTGCCACTATGCCGCCGTGAGTGATAAATCCAATCCCCACCAGGGTGAGTTTAATCATCTCCTTTCGGACTTCTATGCTGAGTTTTTTGCCCCAGGCAGCGGAGCGCAGGCATCGGACAATCTCGCTCGCCTCAGTTTGAGTACAGCAAAAGGAGAAGATCTCTTTTTTGCCGACCCGATCCTGATTTATCATCGTTATATTGATTGCCAGTCCGGCAATCTGAGCAAGAATTCGGCCGACCATTTCACTCTCTCCGCTTCCAAATCTGATACTCACAATAGCCATTTGCTGCTTAACCGCCAAACTGGTCACCGGCATTTTTTCAAAAAAATCTTGTTTGTTCATTATAAAAGTTCCTTTACCTTTTTTTCCCAGCGCCTTGCCGAGATAGATAGGTACGCCATACTTTTTGGCGAGCCCAACACAGCGTGCATCCAGCACACGGGCGCCGGCAATAGACATTTCTATCATCTCGTCATAACTCACAAGCGGCAACTTTCGTGCGCCGGCAAAGAGTTTGGGGTCGACACTGTACACCCCCTCCACATCGGTAAATATTTCACACTTTGCCCCGAGTGCCGCTGCCAGCGCCACCGCTGTTATATCAGAACCTCCACGCCCCAGTGTGGTGAGTCTGCCGCTCCAGGATAGACCCTGAAAACCTGCAACCACTACTACCTTTCCCAGCCCTAATAGGTGTTCAATCCGCCTCGGGCTTATATGCTCAATAAAGGCACGGGAAAAGACTTCGTTTGTGGTAAGTCCAGCCTGAAAGCCCATAAGTGGCTCAGCATCTATACCCAGATCAACTAGAGCGAGGCAGAGCAGACTCACCGTGCGCATCTCCCCGGTGCAGAGTAAAAAATCCTGTTCTTTCCTGCCAGGGCTGGAGCATATTTCAGTGGACAGCGCCAGGAGTTCATTGGTAGTCTTGCCCATGGCACTTACCACACAGACCACCTCATCTCCAGCCTCTTTTTTTTCTTTCAACCGTTTTGCGATTGCCTTTATCTGCGGCAAAGTCGCCACACTTGACCCACCATATTTCATAACTATCCGCATATTTTTCTCCCAACTATAATCACACTTCGCCCCTGCAATTCCAGCCTTAATAAAAAAAGGAAGTGTCCTTCATATTATGCCGCCAAACTAGAGGTTTGTGAACGGATATGTTGCGCTGTGGAAATTTTTTTATATAGTGGTCAACTTGATTCTCACATAGAATATTTAACATAACATTGCCCGAAACAAAAAAAGAGCGCCTGCTCTTTTTTGTTATCGATTGATTTCAATGCTCTTTTTATCTTTTCTAGTTGTTTTTATCCTATGCCCAGATAATCCTGATGCCCTTGTTAAAAAACATACTCTTGATGCTTGCCTACAACCTACATACTAATTTCGTCTTCAAGTGGTTGAGCGATCTTGACTTTCTCGTCGAAAGCGCTTGGGTCAATCACAGTTTTTGCACCCTCTAAGGTTGCTTTTTTGAGGTTTGGGCAGAGCGCAAACGCTTCCCATCCAATCTTTTCTACTGTAGCGGGTATTGTCACCTCTTCCAGCGCGGTCTCTCTGAAAGCCCCTGCGCCGATTTCTTCCAGCCCTTCCTGAATGGTTACAGTGCTAAGATCGGTACACTTGGCGAACGCTTCATCCAAAATCACCTCTACTGTGGACGGTATCTCTATTGAAGTCAGCCCGGAACCATAGAAAGCTTTTTCAGAAATGGTGTACAGACCCTCCTGCAGGGTTACCTTGGTCAAATTCGGGCAGCGCGCAAAAGCGCCGCTTCTTATATTTTCTACTCTTGCCGGAACTACCACTTCTTCCAGTCCGCTCTGATCAAAAACACTAGGGGAGATCATTTCCGTTCCTTCCGAGATAGTTACTTTGGCCAGATTTTTACATCCGGAAAAGGCACCTTTCCCAATTTTTTGAGCGGTAGCAGGGAGGTCTGCTGAAGTGAGCCCGGAGAAGGCAAACGTCCAGCACCCAATTCTCCTCAGTCCTGAGTTAAATACCACTGTTTCTAGATTTGGGCATCCGTAGAAAGCGTTATCGCCGATAGACTCCATAGTGGACGGAAGAACCAGTTTTCTAATCTTTTCATCGGCAGCCAGCGCCCGTCTCTGTATGGAGTCTACACCCTCCGGAATAGTCAGAGTTCCCTCTTTATCAATAGCGCTTAGCAACGCATTCTCCATCAGGGTGCGGTCGCATTGACGATAGGCACTTAAAATCATTCGTGCAGCAAAGGCTTGTCTTATTTTTTCAAACATAATATTCCTCTTTTATTTTATATTTTCATTTCAGAATCACATGCCCGGGTAATCTTAACTCCACTATCGAAAGCATCACGTTCCAACAGAATCTCAGGATTATTGAGTGTTACTTTTTCCAGTCTCGTACATCTACCAAAAGCATAGGAATTAATTCGTTCCACTGTGGACGGTATTGATACTTCTTTCAGCGCAGTATCCGCAAAGGCTGCGCTACCAATTGACTGCAGACCTTCCTCAAAGGTTACATTTTCAAGTTGAGTACATCCCATGAAAGACCATGCGGCAAGTCTCGGCAATGTGGACGGAATCGCCACTGTAACCAGCCCAGAATCCCTAAAAATCTCTATGCCCGTTGCCCTTAGCCCCTCGTTCAAAATTATAAAATTAAGGTCTTTGCAGGCATAAAAAGCCCTGCTGCCTATTTCATTAACCGATGACGGAATTTCTGCCCATATCAGCCCAGCGCCCGCAAAAGCATTGCTGCCTATTATCTCCAGCCCATTATTTAAAACTACTGTTTCCAAATTTTTGCATCCAGAAAAAGCACCGTCGTTTATATTCACTAGAGTGGACGGTATCACTGCTCCTCTAAGCGCGGTATACGCAAAGGCTGCGCCACCAATTGACTGCAGACCTTCCTTAAAGGTTACTTTTTCAAGTTGAGTACATCCCACGAAAGAAGACTCGGCAACTCTCCGCAATGTGGACGGAATCGCCACTGAAACCAGCCCAGAGAAGGAAAAAACCTCTATGCCAGTTGACCTCAGCCCCTCGTTCAAAACTATAAAATTAAGGTCTTTGCAGACATAAAAAGCCCTATTGCCTATTCTATTAACCGATGATGGAATTTCTGCCGATATCAGCCCAGTGCCCTCAAAAGCATTGTCGCCTATTCTCTCCAGCCCATTATTCAAAACTACTGTTTCCAAATTTTTACATCCAGAAAAAGCACCGTCGTTTATATTCACCAGAGTGGACGGGGTAATCAATTTTTTAATCTTGGAGTTGCCCATCAGCGCCTTTTCCGGTATACTTCGCACGCCCTCTGGAACAATCAAAGTACCGTCTTCCTGAATAGCATTTGCCAGAGCCATTCGTTTTTCTATATAAGCTATATCACGACTAGTTATCTCACGCTCTACATCATTACGCCCTCTCCAAACTCTCCGGTCTATAATGCTCCGTTTAATTTTTTCAAACATAGTTTCACCCCCACCTTTATTTTATATTTTCATTTCAGAATCAGCTGCTTGGGTAATTTTAACTCCACTATCGAAAGCTCCAGGGTCCAACAGCGTCTCAGTATTATTGAGTGTTACTTGTTTCAGTCTCGCACATCTACCAAAAGAATAGGAACGAATTCGTTCTACTGTAGACGGTATTGATACTTCTCTAAGCGCGGTATCCGCAAAGGCTCCAGCACCAATTGACTGCAGCCCTCCGGTAAGATTTACATTTCTAAGTTGAGTGCATCCCATGAAAGACCATGCGGCAAGTCTCGGCAATGTGGACGGAATCGCCACTGTAACCAGCCCAGAATCCCTAAAAATCTCTATGCCCGTTGCCCTTAGCCCCTCGTTCAAAATTATAAAATTAAGGTCTTTGCAGGCATAAAAAGCCCTGCTGCCTATTCTATTAACCGATGACGGAATTTCTGCCGCTATCAGCCCAGTGCCCGCAAAAGCATTGATACCTATTTTCTCCAGCCCATTATTTAAAACTACTGTTCGCAAATTTTTGCATCCAGAAAAAGCGCCGTCGTTGATATTCACCAGAGTGGAGGGGGTAATCAATTTTTTAATCTTGGCGTTGTCCATCAGCGCATTTTCAGGTATACTTTTCATGCCCTCTGGAATAATCAGGACACCATTTTCCTGAATAGCATTTGCCAGCGCAATTGCTGTTTTTATAGGATTTCCATCATTAAAAACCCTCAAAAATCTCCTTTCAGCAATGTCGTGTTTAATTTTTTCAAACATAGTTTTACCCCCCATCTCTATTTTATATATAAATTATAACACACAACCTAGGGGCTGTCAATACCTCTTTTTATAATAAAACAACTTTTTTTATTTATAATAAACTCTTCTCCTATCTCAAGGATTTATGTCATAGTAAAGTAGGCGTTCATCAGCAAATTTTTTACTTAAAAAATTGTTTTTTTTCAAGCAAATGGACATTAAGCCTCTAAAAATTCGCCGCCAACGCTAAAAAACATAGAGGTCTTCTATGTGTTGTCGATTTTATAGATATCTTAATCGGAAAAAAGGCACTTTGTTTGTTCGTACAAACTCTTTTTTAAAGGCTGGGTTTTTCGTAATTTTCCCTACCTGAGTTGCAGCAAAAAAATATGGCGAGTTTTGCTATCCTCGTCATAATAACTTCTTAGTTTATAGTACCCCAAATAGTTGGGCTATGTGGTGTCTTTTTGTGTTGACAATTTAATTGTGACCCAACCAACCGGGGCAATTAAAGCATATGGTGCGGATGAAGGGACTCGAACCCCCATGGTCTCCCACTAGATCCTAAGTCTAGCGCGTCTACCAATTCCGCCACATCCGCATGTTTACGGCGAATTCCAACATTATATATTATACTCTTTTTCGGACTAAAAATCAAGCGTAACCCAAAAAATAAATGAAACTCTTTTGCCTTTTTTTATATAAATTACTTGATTAGATTCAATTTATTTGATAAACTATGCCCGAAAGTAAATTTAGAGGTGTTATTATGTTAGTACGAGATGGAAGAAGGGGATCCTACCTTGCGGGGGGAATCCTGCAATTGATTCTGGGGATTTTGTTTGCGGTATGCCTGCTGCCGTTCACTCTGGAAGCCTTTGGGGTGGATGTGTCCGCATGGTCGGGGTTTCTGGATGGTCTGGGCGACTTTCCCGGCTGGATTCAACTATATTTAACAAGTGCTATTCTGCTCATAATGTTTATACTTAATTTCTTCGCTCTGTTTGTACACCGCAGTGCCAGTTCCACCTTCCTGAAGTTGTCCACCCTGCTCCCAATCGCAACTTTCGCCGCCCTTGGACTGGATACACTTGCTCTTAATCTTTCTGGCTCCTCACTGGGAATTTTCACCCTGTTGTTTGCCTCTGAGATTTTTCGGTATGTGGTGCTAGGCGCTGGTATTGCCAGCCTGACATTTCTGATACTCGGAATCCTCTTTATCTTTAAGAACCGCAACAATCCCAACCGTGCTACCACCTATCAGGTTATGAAAGCGGTGCTGTGGCTGGTATTCTTGGCCTTTAGTTTTGTACTGCCTTTCTTTGAGGTTAATGTTAGCATTTCTATAGGTACACTCTTCGGCTATTATGGCTACTACCTAGATTTCTTTGCCTGGTATTTCCTGATTGCAGGAATCTGGCAACTCTGCTCCAGCACTAAATGGGCACTTCCTATAGACCCGGGCAACGGTGGCGGATACCCGATGGCGCCATATGGCTATATGCCACAGCCGTTCTACCCCGCATATCCACCGCAACCGCCATACTACCCACCTCAGGGCTGGCAGCCGCCTCAGG
>CAYIZA010000016.1:0-401 GCA_964367965.1 uncultured Christensenella sp.
GAGGACTTGAACCTCCACGATATTGCTATCACAAGATCCTTAGTCTTGCGCGTCTACCAGTTCCGCCACGGCCGCATATACAATCATTATATCACAATTTTTGCCGGCTTGCAATAAAATAACTTAAATTTATGAAATTTTTGAAACACACGCAGAACACCTCTCTGGGCGACTTAGCGCCCTGAGTCACTCAGCGAATAAAGCAGGCGCCGATGAGTAGCCAGATTCTGAACGGCTTTGAGTGTATACACTCGACAAGTAGAATGAGTAGCACCCTTCCTTTTCACCCCCACTTATGTTTTCACCGGTGCGGGTGAATTAAAATAAATAACAGTGCTCTTCATTTTGCTTTAACAAGTCTCAGCACGGCAGGGGGTGTAACAAATATGAAACAAAATAGT
>CAYIZA010000016.1:501-22595 GCA_964367965.1 uncultured Christensenella sp.
GCTTGCACATTTTTGCGAGGCTGAGGAAGACACCAACCCCCTTTTTTACGGCGCTGTGCTTTATACTTCAACAGCAAAGAGTTTCTGCGAAATGCAGGGGGGTGAAGTCGACGAGGATGAGGCAAAAGGGTGCTTGCACATTTTTGCGAGGCTGAGGAAGACACCAACCCCCTTTTTTACGGCGCTAGCGCCGAACTTGCACAGCAAGTAATTTTCTTCGAAAATTGTAAAAAAGGGGGTTGACAATACCTTCCCCCTGTGTTATAGTGCAGGCAAAGGAGAGATGAAATGGTAGACAAGACAAAATGTATTGGCTGCGGAACTTGCATCCATATGTGTCCAACAAACGCAATCAGCTTCGATGAGAACGGGCAAGCGCAGATAGACAAAAAGAAGTGTGTGAAATGTATGACCTGTGTGAGTGTTTGCCCGGTCAATGCAATCACGATTGAAAATGGAGATTAGTAAAGTGAGTAAAGAATTTTTAAAGGACAACCAACAAGAGATGCCTCCGCGGTCTGGCAAAGAAAAGATCGCCCTGGTAGAAATAACACCATACCATATAAAACTTACTCTGGCGTGGTATGCTCCGAATTCCTTTGAGGTTTTCGACGAGTATATCGAGCCAGTGATGCTATTTGAAGAAATTGAGCGAGATGGACTTATAAAACCTACCCAGGTTGCCATCTGCAAAGAAACTGTTAGAATGTATCGCAAACTATGCGATGCACTTAAGATAACCCGAAGCATTGCCTTTGCCACCTACTCTATGCGTGCCGCTAAGAATCACTATGGGTTTTTGGACGAACTGAAATTATCCTCCGGCTTTAAGTTCAAACTATTGACTGAGGAAGAGGAAATCAGCGAACTGCACACTGCGGTGGTGAACTCTCTGGATATCTCCCGAGGGGTTATCCTCTCTGTCGAGGAAGACCAGACCCGCATTATCGGCTATGTACGCCGTACTGTGCTGGGTAACATCACTATCCCGTTTGGATTTGAAACACTGCGCAAACTCTTTATGGAGGGAGATTCCAACTTTGAAGAGCAGTGCGCCGTCATCAAAGAGTTCTTCACCAAACAAATAAAACCGCAACCCTGGATGCAGGAACTGGATTTGAGCGAACTGCAGTTTATCGGTCTGGGCCCTATTTTTGGCGCTGCTGGAAAGATAAGCCGCAAGGGCAAAAAATATCCGCTGGAAATGGCACACAACTACCCTATGAGCAAAAGTGATTTTGAAAATGTATACAACGCTGTAAACTCGCTGAAAATGGACAAAGATGCTCGTATCAAGGGAGTTTCTCATATGGGCGCCGGCAGTATTGCCAGCGGATTTGCCATAATCTCTGCCATAGTGGATGCTCTGGATGTCAGAGAGTTTACCCTGGGCAATGTGGGAGTGGACACTGGAGTGCTTTTCAATCACTGCGTGCCTATGACCAACGAAAAACCGCTGCAGGACCTGCTGGGCTACAGCCTGGAAACCAACCAAAGGTTCTATCAGTCTGAACAGTCCAACGGTGCGCATGTCTTTGATTTAGCAATGTTGCTATTCAAACAACTGCGGGTTATGCACCGCTTGCCACGACCCTATGTGCGACCGCTTAAAATTGCCTGTTATATGTATAATAGCGGCTCACGGCTGCGTTTTCAGCCGAGCGGCAAGGATGCTCTGCCGGTAATTGTGAACACCCAACTCTATGGCGCCAGCCACAAGGATTTGGTACTTGCAGCCTTTATTGCCAGTTCGCAACACAACGAGGAGTTATCCCTCTCAGACTGGGTTCGATATAAAGATTTGACCACCGATGACGACCTGCAGGCAGTTAAAAGCCTCGCTGTACTGGTGCGGATTGCTACCGCTTTTGATTGTGCTAAACAGCGCAACATAACCGATATCATCTGCGATGTGCTGGGCGATTCAGTCATTATGAAGACTATAACTGAGGACGATATCGCCTTTGAACTTAAACTTGCCCAAGATGCAGGAGCGGACTTCAAAAAGGTGTTTGGCAAGACCCTGGAACTGTTATAAATCGGCACTTCAGATATATGCAGTAGATAAAATAGATGAAGTGCTATTTGCTCTAGAACTGTGATAAATCGGCACTTGAGAGATGTTTCAGCCCAGATTTTAAAAATACCGTTTAAACTATCCAAAGATATAAAAAACACTCTTTTTGAGTGTTTTTTAAATTTACTTTACCTTTAATAGCATCGGCTACACCTTTCAGCGCCGCATAAAGTGTAGTTTTTACAGCAAACCTCGCAATATTTGAAATTGTGGGTTACTATGCTTTTGGTACAATGATACTGTCGGGAAAGGCGCACAAAGCGGACTGCTCGACTTTTTCTTTGGCACACAGGACAGGCTTGCACCATTGCGCCAAAAATTATAGCAAATTTTATTTTTATGAAAGGCAACACAGAGCGCAATGCTGGATACTAGATACAATCGGCAATGATATCAAACATCAGTTTATGCCCCCGTTCATTTGGGTGAATTCCATCGGCACAGAGATAGTTGAGGTAGTCCCGTTTCTGTAACACCTCGGTTCTAAAGTCGATAAATTTGCAGTCGTTAGACATAGCAATCAGCATCATCTGGGCATTGAAAGCCTCCTGATTCCTGGAAATGTTGGTTACATCGTTCTGCAGGAACTGCATTATCCGAACTCCGTCATACCTCTTAGACAGCACCTCTTTGTAGTAGCGGGATGCATCTATCGGGAAAAGCGAACACACTATCACTAGCACATTTTTTGCTCTGAGTTTCACAACAGCCTGGGTCAACAGCCGCTCAAACTCGTCTAGGTCAGTGTTTGCACATAGTTCCGGATGCGAGCCGTCCTGCGCTAACTGCCAGTTATAATCAGCATCATTTCCACCAATCGCCAGCACTACCATATTATTCTCCTCCGAATTAATACGGTCGAGGTAACTGTCTATAATACCCCTTTCGCACAACTTTTTAAGCGACTGCCCGAAGGAAGAGCGGTTGTCGATTTTTATACCGAAATGCTCCTCTATTCGTTCCACCACGCTGTTATCTATTCTTTTTATTTTCTCATCCTCAAAATATAAACCTTTGGCGACAGAATCTCCAAATACTGTAATTTTATAGGCTTGAATTTTGTCCATATTTTTTTCTCCTCATTTTTGGTTTTCGTAAGACCGGGCGCTTGCACACTAAGATTATTATTTCTTATATGCATATGGCAACCTACTGATGCGTGTTTGAGTTCTACCCGTGCTTTTTCTATTAGTAGAGAAGTTTTTGCGTTCTCTACTGACAGTAGATTTTTGCTATATACCGGCGATTGTTTTGAAATATTTATTCAAAACGGTTGCTTTTTAAATTTTTTTGTGTTACATTTCAAATATGGAAGATTTAAATAAAATAATTGCAAAAAACCTGATAGAGTATCGAAAAAGGGCGAATGTTACTCAGTCTGAGATTGCTGCACATATAAACTACTCCGATAAATCCATTTCAAAATGGGAGCGGGGTGAGGGCGTGCCGGATATCAATATATTAAAGCAACTTGCCGATTTCTATGGCATTACTGTCAACGATTTTCTCAGACCAGACAAGCCCCTAAGGATTCGCTCTGCCAACAAAAGGCTTAAGTTTATAATTATTCTTTTAGCAATCGGGATGGTGTTTTTCCTCGCCACTCTACTCTATGCCACTTTCAGTATTTTTGTCCCTGAGTTTAGCGGGTGGGCATGGCTATCCTTTGTTGTGGCGATTCCAGTTGCCAGCCTGGTGTCTATGATACTGTTCTGGGTTTGGAAAAACACTCTGCTGACCTTTATCAGCGGCTCCATTATGTTGTGGACGCTGTCGCTCTCCCTTTTCCTCATAGTACCGGTGCTGGGGGTATGGTTCTCCTTTCTGCCGGCAGCGGCTTTTCAGATTCTGATGGTTCTTCTGTTGCTCTTTAAAAAATTCAACGCTGCAAAACGATTGAAGTAACTCATCAATCAGATTTAAAAAAGCAATATAAAAAATAACCTATATCATAACTGTAAAATAAAAAATCACCTCTGTTTTTACTTGCAAAAAATCTAGTTCTATTATATACTCCTATCAGTAGAATACCTCGGTATTGTATATTTTTTAAGAGGTGCTTATGATAACAGTTTATTATTGTACAGACAACAAATTATTCAAGCAGTTATTGCTTTCCATAATTTCACTGGCAAACCACACCAAAGAGCCGGTTCAGGTTTTTAATTTAACTTTGGAACTGCTGGATGTATTCCCTAAAGGCAGAAAAACCTCGGCGGAACAAGATGCTCTACTGGATAAAATTATGAAGGAATCCAATCCTGATAGTTCTTTTAAATCAATTGATGTATCGCCTTTGGTGCGAAAGTATCTTTTGCATGGGGCAAATATTAACAACAAGTTCTATAACTCGGCATATATCTCCGTACGCCTTTTGGCACATATGGTCGATGAAATTGCCGCACACGACAATGTATTATACCTTGATTCCGACACAATATTCAACGGCGATGTGAAAACTTTTTGGGATGAAATTGATTTAACTGGTATTGAGATTGCCGGCAGGCGCGACCTCTATCGCATAACCAGATATATGCAAAGCGGCGTAATGTTTCTAAATATGAAACTAATTCGGGAAACAGGAATGTTCGACAGAGCGCTCGAACTGGTTGCAAATAAAAAATTCTATTGTTATATAGATATGAGTGCTATGAATATCGCCTGCAAAAAACGCAAGTTGATTAAACATAAGTTTAATTGCTACGACTATGACCCACGATGTATTGTACACCATGTAACCACCATGAGAGAAGGGCATATTCCCTTCACCAAAAAATGGTGGCACCGTATAAAAACGGATGAGCCTGAATTGATGAGAAAGAAAATCCCTCAATATAACTGGCTGTATAATACCATGGATTTACTCGAAAGAAAACATCCTGAATGCTTTAAGAAATAGCAAATTTGATAGCCAAACAGAAAAAGAGCACACGCTCTTTTTTGTTTTTGTATATTTTACCAGCACCTGCACATACTATTAAAAATAAAAGGAGATTAAAACTATGATTTGCATAACAACGCTGGTTGCCTTTATTCTGGTCAGTTTGGGCTGTCTGAACTGGGGTCTTGTAGGAATCCTTAACTGGAACTTTGTAGAGGCGATCTTTGGCGCCGGTCAGAATGTGGGAACAGTCATTGTATATGTGCTGGTATTCGTTTCGCTCTTGTGGCTGATTTTTGTGGCAATTTACTCCGGCGGAAAAATTGACTTCAGAACGCCGATCACCAATGTACGCTCCAAGAAAAATGATATCCGCTGATAGGGCGGCAAGGGGCTTGTGCGCTGCGTGCACTGAAGAAAAAGGGGTGCCGACTGCAAAAAAACGATGCAGTCGGCGCTCTTTTTCTTTAACTCAAGGCAGCGCCTTGAGTTAAGCCCCTTGCGGCCTCCAGCCAAACTGAAAAGATTGTAAAAACTGCCGACACCCTTGCACCTGCCAGCCCACTCTACAAAAACCATATAACACCGCTTTTAAAACTCGCTCTTTGCTTAGCAACACAACAAAACCCGCGCTCACCTGAACCGACAAAGCCCATATTCTTTGATTTAATCCAAAGAATCAACCCTTGCCACACGCCAGCCTGCTGAGCCAACAAAGTGCAACATGCCACTATCTGTCAGCTCTAACTCCTCATAATTTGCTGTGTCTTGCACATATTATAGAGAAAAGGTGGGATTATGGGATTCTTTGTTGCAATATTTTTGGGGCTAGTGCAGGGCTTTACTGAATTCCTGCCAATATCCAGCAGCGGGCATCTGTTGCTGGTGGAAGAAATCTTGGGGGTGCAGACGGACACCCTTCTTCTCAATGTGTTGCTGCATATTGCAACCCTATTTGCTGTGTTTTTCTTCTATCGCAAGACCCTATTCTATATGATAAAAAATCCCTGGTGCCGGCTGAACCGATATCTGCTGGTTGCCACTCTGCCAGCTGTACTTTTTGTGTTAGGTTTTGGATTGCTGTTGGGCGATGTTTTCTCTTCGGCAAACTATGTAGGGGTGGGTTTTATAGTCTCCGGACTTTTTCTGGCGATTGCTCAATTTATGGCAAAACGGAATCGGTCGCCAACCCCGCTCAATTGGAAAGGCGTTATCATAATGGGCTTTGCGCAGGCACTGGCAGTATTTCCGGGTGTCAGCCGCAGCGGCACCACCTTTGCCTTTGGTGTGACCGCCGGAATGGAAAAAAATACCACGCTGGACTTTAGTTTTTTAATGAGTATTCCTATAATCCTGGCAAGTCTGGTCTATGAGTTGCTTTTCAACCACGGGGTATCCGGCGCAACCGATATACACTGGGCGAGTGTGTTGGTAGCCTTTGCCGTCGCTTTTGTAAGCGCTCTTGTTGGGCTGAAAATAATGCAAAAACTGGTCAAAAAAATCGGCTTCTGGGGCTTTGTTCCCTATCTAATTGTTCTAGGAATTATCCTGCTGATATGGCTATAACACTCACTTATACCCTATGGCGAGCCTAATACTGAGATGGATTATTCTGTCTCTTTTGTTTTGGCTGGGCGGGGCAAGGGGCTTGTGCACTGCGTGCACTGAAGAAAAAAGGGCGGCGATGATTGTCTCAAAAAAACGGGACGGCGCCGCCCCTTTTTCTTTAACTCAAGGCAACGCCTTGAGTTAAGCCCCTTGCCCTCCCCTTGCCCGCAAAAACCCGAAATGTTTCCGGCAACGAGCCCCCGGCACTCGGTTTTCCGACTCCCGTTTGCCCAATTTTGATTGACTTTTTGCTTTTTATATTCTATGCTAAAGAATGCAGGCAAGGGCTCCCCTTTTTCCTGCTTAACCGTGTTAAAACAAACCACTACCGAGGAGAGTTCTATGAAGATAACTTTAGTTGCTGATGTCTACGGAGCAGGGAACAACGGAACTACTATCAGTGCAGCCAGACTAGTTGCCAACCTCCGTGAAAGAGGACATAGCGTGACTGTAATTTCCGGAGATAATACCGACCCGAATTCGCTGCAGTTACCTAAGCGTAAGATTCCTCTTTTGGCTAAATATATTGAAAATAAAAACGGGGTAAAGTTCTCCGCTATCGATGAAAATGTCCTCAGGGAGGGCATTGCATCCAGCGATGTTGTGCATTTCCTGCTGCCCTTTAAGGTAAGTAAATTTGCCATAGACATTGCCCGAGAGTTACATGTGCCATACACCAGCGCATTTCACTGCCAGCCCGAAAATATCACCTCTCATATTGGGATGAAGGATTTTACACCGCTCAACAACTGGTTCTATCGCAGGTTCTATCGCAAGTTCTATCGCAAGGTAAAGTTCATACACTGCCCCAGCCAGATGATTGCTAACGAACTTCGGGCGAACGGATATAAAGACCAGGATTTGCGGGTTATATCCAACGGCGTAATACCGGAAATCCGAAAAATAAAAACATCAAAACCAGCAAAATATAAGGACAAAATCTGTATTTTGTTCACCGGCCGCTATTCCAAAGAAAAACGGCACGATTTACTTATCCGGGCAACCAATCTTAGTAAATACAGAGATAAAATTCAACTCTTCTTCGCTGGAACCGGTCCGCTCAAGGAAAAACTGGAAAGAAAATCCCGAACATTGCCCAACAGACCTAGAATAGAGTTTTTCAAGTTCAGCGAACTGCTGGATATATTAAATTATGCTGACTTATATGTTCATCCGAGCGATATTGAAATTGAAGCGATTGCATGTCTGGAGGCTTTTACCTGCGGACTTGTACCAGTTATTTCCAACAGCAAGCGCTCAGCGACCAATCAGTTTGCCCTGACCCCCAACAACCTTTTCAAAGCCGGCTCGGCTAAATCTCTGGCGGCTCAGATAGACTACTGGATTGAGCATCCAAAGGAAAAGGCTGCTCTGAGCAAGAAATATGTGGAATACGCCCAGCAGTTTGCTATGAATAAGTGTGTGGATGGGATGGAGCAAATGTTTAAAGACTGCGTGGAATACTATAGCGACTACTATCAAAAACTGCCTAAAAATTATGACTCCAGCAAATACCCCAGCGACCCGGAGCAGCATATTCTTACACTGAAAAAAAAGCCCCACAAGCCCATAGATGAAAAATATAAATACCAGCGCAAAAACCCCTTTTATATCGCCGGCTCCTTCCTGCTGAGGCAGATTGCCAAACTGGTGCTGCCTATCTGGGCAAAGTGCTCAACACACTATAAAATTGTAGGCAGGGAGAATTTAAAGCCGCTCCGGAAAAGTGGCTTTGTAATCATCAGCAATCATGTCAACTTCCTGGATGCTCCGGTCATCTGTGCCGCTGTATTTCCTCAAAAAAAGGTGCATTTTTTGACCCTGTCGGAAAATATGGATATCAGTGCCGGGCCCTTCCTGCGTGCACTGGGTTCTATCCCAGTTGCAGATACCCTGAGCGGTATGAAGAAGATGAAAAAGCACATTTCATACCTGCTGGCAAAGGGCAAGCCCGTTCTGGTATATCCTGAAATGGCTCTTTGGCATGAATATCGGGGAATTCGCCCTTTCCATAAAGGCGGTTTTAACTTCGCCATTGAAAACGATGTGCCGATATTGCCGATTATAATAACTTTTCGCACTCGCAAAAACGGCAAGCAGAAGATGATTGTAAACATTCGCCCGGCGCAAAAAGCAAACGGCAGAGATATAGTAACCTTTACCGAAGACACCCAAAAACTCTTTATAGACTTCACCAACGATTTCTATAAAAAGTATAGATGAATCCGCATATCGGGGCAAGAGAGTTTTTTGAATTTACTGATTAGATAACAAGGCAAGGGGCTTGTGCGCTGCGCGCACTGAAGAAAAAGGGCGGCGGCGCACCGTTTTTGGGGGCAATCATCGGCGCCGCCCTTTTTCTTTAACTCAAGGCGCTGCCTTGAGTTAAGCCCCTTGCCCCCGCCATCCAAACTGAAAACATTGTTAAAAACCTTGCCCCTTTCTCTAACACACCCCTCAACAACAACCTAAAAAAGCACGCCCTCCTACACAAAACCATTGCCCGCACGCTCTACAAAAACCATACAACACTACTTCAAAAAACAGCGGTAAAAAACTGAAAAATATCCGAAATACAAATAAAAAACCCACCTATAAAAAGGGTGGGTTTTTATTCTTTTGCAGACTTTTCCGCCCGCTGTGCCCGTTGGCGGAGGAGCAACAGTTTGGGTCGGAGATAGCGCTGTACCAGTATCGGCATAATCTGCAGCCAGCAGTTCACCAGGGCAATCGGGATAGAAATGGTCAGTCCGTTTGGAATTGGAAACAGAAAGATTATTCCAAAGCCCAAAATTGCCGAAATACAGTGCATAACCTCAGCGAAACAGCCCTCTACCAGAAACTTCTGGATATACTCTGGATCGTCTTTTTCCTCTACTTTGTCCTTGCGAAAGCCCACACCGATAGGACCCTTGCCGATAGGGATTTTATCCTTCCAACTTCGAATCCCGAGTTTCTCATATATCTTCCTCTCTTTCTTAGAGACGGCAAATAGTTTGGAATCCGGATTAAACCACTTTCGTGGGAATAGCATCAGCAGCCCGGATATCACAATATCTATAGCAAATACCGTCAGTGCTGCAACCGGCGCTGCCAGCACAGCATAGGTCACTGAAAACAGCCCCGCCAGCAGGCTGAGCGCTATATTCAGCACTATTATTGAAGTTACACTTACAAATACAAGAAACAGGTACCATTTCATATTTTATTTCTCTTCAGAGGCGTATTTCAATGGCTTTCCATACACCTCTTCGTATTTTTGCTTGCACAATGCAAAGTTGGTGTCCATCATATATTGCACATTTTCCGCTGTGCTGAGCCCCTCTTTAGGGAATATGGGCGGCATTATGTGAAGTGTGAAATACTGATATTCCAGGCCCTCTTCATCAAATTTGCCCGAGCCACGCATTGTTATAAAGGTGGGGATAACTGGTACATCAAACTTCACAGCATAGTGGAAAGCGCCCTTTTTGAAAGGTCGTGGCTTTTTAAACATAAACCACATACTCTGCTCCGGATAGAATACCACATAGCCGTTGTGCAGCAAGTGGTGCTCCACTCCGTTTGAGAACGCTCGCATCACTTTTCTGTCCTCGCTAAGCGGCATTATTCCATCCGCACGCATCATATCGCCTAAAAAGCCCTTGCGGTTGTTGATCTCAGCAACGGAGTATTTGAGTTTATGCTTGAGCCCGTATCGGACAGTGAGGCAGTCAAAAATATCAATATGGTTGGCGGTAACAATAGCGGACTTGATTCCCTTGATGTTTTTCCGCCCGAGCACCTTAGTCTTGCGTTGAAATTTGTTAAGACGAAAAGTGAACGGGGTTATTATAAAAATCCGGGAAAGCCAACTTTTAAAACGCATCCAGCCTCGCTGAATATACGGGAAGTCCTCGGTCACCGGGAAGGTGGCATCCCAATCCACCGGGTTTACATCCTCGTTAAAAATTCCCTTCTTCTCCATTTCCTGGTACTTAAGTATGTGTTCTTTGTTAGTCATTTTTTCTCCTTACTCAACTGCTAACTCGGTAAATCCGGCAGCCGGCCTTTCAGTGTTTTTAAAAACTTTTTTCAGATATCGTAATTCAGGTGCAAACGCCAAATCCTTGCCTTTGAGGATTCCGCACATTAAGTCCTTTTCGCCCAGTTCTCCAGACGGACGGAAGAAACATCTTCCAAAAATACCGAACAGCACTATATACAGTTTTAGTCTCTTGTGCTTTTTCTTTATATCAATAAAGGCAGCACTGCTCAGTTCAACAAATTCGTGCATATAACCACGCAACTTCTGCATATTTTTGCTCTTCAATTTAAGCCCGAACTTCTCCTTTGAACTCAGCACTTGTCTGAATACCTCGTGTTTCAGAATCTCATCGCATTGTTTGTGTTTCAACTTAATATCTACCCCGAGGTGGCTCATAAAAGCGAAGTCATAGAAGAAGAAATCGAATAGGCGTATAAATTCTATATCACCCTTGAGGTTTTTAAAGAACTTCTTGTATATCATCTCCCGTCGCTGCACATGGCCCACACTGCCATACCAAATGGTGTTTTTGGCTTTGTAGAAATCATTGCGGGCAAACAGATTGTTGACAAGCGAGGAGCCCTTACCAGGAGACGGACAGTAGTAATTATACAATACATCGTTCAAAACCGCAACCTTTTTTATGTTATTCAGATTGGCAAGGTTGAATATCTCATCTTCAGCGAAACTGATGCTCTCATCAAAGTCCGCCGTTATAGACTCCCTCCTAAAGAGTTTGTTCCACGGCATAGAACAGGTGAAAAAGTCCTGATAGTATTTGAGGAATGACGACTGGTCGGTCAAGTCATAGACGCCGCTCTCCAGGTGCGCCTGGAAACAAGGGTGCGTGAACCCACACACCACCAGGTCTACATCCTGCTGCTCCATAGTGCTTACCAAAGTGGAAAGCACATTGTCCCGAATAAAATTGTCGTCGCTGTCTACAAATTGAATATATTCTCCCCGTGCTAGTTTGAGCCCTATATTTCGAGCACGAGAAACCTTGCCCAAGACATTATTCTTTACTCTCAGGTTTTTAAATTTCTTTTGATACTCCTTCAAAATAGCGGTGGTGCCGTCAGTGGATACACCGTTGATAACGATGACCTCGAACTTCCCGTAGTCCTGAGACAGCACGCTGTCCAAACATCGCCTTATGGTCTTTGCCGAGTTTAGACATGGAATAATAATTGAAACTTGATTCATAGTTTTTTTCTCCTGCTTCAAGCTTAACAAATTTTATGTCCTTTTCCGAGAGAATTCCACTAAATAAAGTCTAAAGTTATGTTTTTGAATTCTCTTAAAAAGAGAACTTGCTTATTTTAGTTGACTTTCCGGCTCCCTTTAAATATAATCTGAGTATGGAAGATATAAATTTAATCATTGGAAAAAATCTTTTGCGGTTGCGCAAAAACAGTAAAATGACCCAGTTGGAGTTTGCGGAGAAGTTCGGCTACTCCAATAAATCTATCAGTAAATGGGAAACTGGGGAGACGATGCCGAGCATCCAGACCCTTTCTGAGGTGGCTAAATTCTATCATGTCACCCTGGATGACCTTACCAAAGAGGAGGACATTATCCAGAAGAACAGTCGGGGACAAAAGGTGCGACAGAGTAAAAAACTCACCATTACCCTGTTGGCGATTTCGCTGGTTTGGCTGATTACCATTGTCGCTTTTGTCTATATCAAACTGCTGTCCGGCGGCGAGGAATTATGGCAAGTCTTCATCTGGGCAATTCCCTGCTCCAGTGTGGTCGGGCTGGTCTTTAACTCCATTTGGGGGCGAAGCAAGGTCAACTACTTCATCATTTCAATACTACTTTGGAGTTTGCTGCTCGCCATCTACCTGCAATTCTTGGATTTGAACCTGAGTATGATTTTCCTCATAGGAATCCCAGGACAGGTTTCTATCCTGCTCTGGTCTGGACTGAATGGTAAAAAAACTGAGAAGCACTGACATCTTCTCTTTTTACTAGAAAGCAAAAAGAGCCGGCGTTCTCCCCTCTATATATACTCACTCAAACTTCAATCAAAAAAGAGAACGGGTTCTCTTTTTTGTTTCAGATAAGCCGAAGGCTGTGCTGGTTTTTTAAATTACTGCCTGGAAAAAAGGGGCAAGGGGCTTGTGCACTGCGTGCACTGAAGAAAAAGGGGCGGTGGCGCACCGTTTTTCAGCAATCATCGCCGCCGCCCTTTTTCTTAACCCAAGGCAGCGCCTTGGGTTAAGCCCCTTGCCCTCGCCCGTCGCCCACTCAAATAAAAACTGCCCACCCTTCTAAAACTCTGCTTTTTATTAAAAAGAGCAAATGAGCACCCTTTTTTACCTTTTTAAATTGAAAAATTTTTATCTGAAAATTGCGGACTGGCTCATTTCCCTTTACTTTTATGTTAGAAAAAGTTATAATTTGAGAAATGGAGGATAGTATGGAAAAGTTTGAATCTAAAGTTGACATTGCGGTCTTTGCAATTTTTGTGACTTTCTGCCTGTTGGATGTGGCGACATTTGTGGTTTGGGCGATTTTTGGAATTTGGTGGCCGACCCTGGTAATGTTGGGGATAACGACATTTTTTGTGATTCCTCCGTACTTCTTCACCTGGTACAGACTGACCGAGGACTCGCTGAAGATAAACTGCGGATATTTTATGATAAACCGCACTATCCCGTACGACAGCATACTATCTATTCGCCCGATTATCGCCTACTCGCTGGCGCCGGCGCTGAGCAGCCGCCGCATTGAGATTATTTACTACAAGAAAAACAAAAGCCGTCGGGTATTAATCTCGCCGGGAATGTATTCCACCTTTCTAAACATATTGTCTGACAGTGCACTAGAGAGCACGGTGGCACAAAACAGGCTGAGCCTTTCCCGGGAAGACCGGTTTGAGAGCCCGGCAAAAGTTGCTGCTCCGGCTAAACCGAAAACAGAACCTGCCACCACTCAAGAGAGTAAGCCAAAAAAAGCGGCGGTGAAAAAGCCTGTTGCTAAAACCCAAAAAACAACTTCTGCAGCGAAAAAGACTGAAGTTAAACCGGTAAAACAAGTTGCTATTGAAAAAGAAGTGGCGACTATAAAGGCAAAGAAAGACACCGCAAAAACTACCCCTGCTAAAACCGAAAAGAGCACGGCTAAGCCAAAAACCTCAGCCATTGACAAAAAAACCGCTCCTGCTAAACCCAAAGCACAGGTAGCAAAAGACAAGAAGGAAAAAGGAGAGGAAAAGGCAAGCCCGACTGAAATAAAAACGGTAGCAAAATCTGCAAAACAGACCACTGCTCCAAAGAGTTCTGTTGAAACTCCGGCTAAGCCAAAAACCTCATCTGAATAATCGCCTAAAAAATAGCAGTATTAAACAGGCATACCGCCTGTTTTTAATTTATTTTTAATTTTAGCATTGCTATTTACCCTCCATTATGTTATACTTTAATTTAAAGGGAACAATCTTTCTGGATTGTTTTTAATTTTAAGAGGAATTTATGAGTAATTTTAACGATTTATCACTCGGCACTAAGTTGACCGAGGCACTCAGTGAGAGGGAGTTCACCTCCCCCACCGAGATTCAAAGAAAGGCAATACCGCTTCTTCTCCAAGGGGAAGACCTGATTGGACTTTCACAGACCGGCACAGGAAAAACACTGGCTTTCCTGCTGCCTATACTGGAAAAACTGAACCCTGAAAATCCCGATGTGCAGGCTTTGATACTGTGTCCAACCAGAGAACTCGCCCAGCAGACACTGCAGGAAGTTCGTATGTTCACCAACATTGAAGACCTCCGGGCAGTGGCACTGTTTGGCGGTTCCGATATGGCAAAACAGATATATAATCTTAAGCGAAAGGCAAACATTGTAATCGGCACACCGGGGCGCACCCTCGACCACATAAGCCGTCACACTCTGCGACTACAGAATATTAAAACGCTGGTTCTGGATGAGGCGGACGAGATGCTGAATATGGGTTTTCGTGATGACATTGAAAAGGTTATAGCACAGACTCCGTCGTCCAGACAGACAGTGCTTTTTAGCGCTACTATGAATAACGATGTGCTGAAATTGAGCAAAAAGTTTATGCGAGAGCCAAAACAGATTAAGGTCGGAGAACAGAACTCCACCCTTGCCACCATTAAACAAAGTTATCTTTTAGTGCCAAGAGATAAAAAACGCACAGCGTTGAACGCTCTTCTGAGGCAACTGCCGCGTGGGCGCACCCTGATTTTCTCCAACACTAAAGCAATGGTCGGCAATGTGCAGTCTTATCTAGAAAAGTTTGGATTTAATGTTATTGCGCTGCACGGCGATATGCCACAGTCTATGCGCACCAAGATTATGCGTGCCTACAAAGCCGGCGAAGCGGATATTTTGGTCACCACCGACCTCTCCGCCCGTGGGATAGATGTGAGCGACATTTTGCATGTCATCAACTTTGACCTACCACAAAATTTGGAGTACTATATCCACCGTATTGGGAGAACCGCTCGTGCCGGAAAGCAGGGAAATGCCTGGACTTTATTGAACTCTCCGGAGCAGCAGACTCAGATTCGGGAGTTAGAACGCAAACTAAAGTGTAAGATAAACATGGAGCGAATCGACCTCACCGTGGGCGAACCTCTAGGCGAGGTGGAATCCATACAATCCAAAATTGAGAACAGCAGCCGAAGTTTTCAGCGAGGCGGCAGGAGTTCTTATAGAGGCGGCGACACAACTGCTCGCAGACCCCGTTTCGGAGAAAAAACCAGAACGGAGAGCGGAAGAACGGCACCACGCCGTGGCGCAGGCTTTAGTTCAGAAATAAAAAAGAGCGAAAGTGGAAAAGTTGACAAGTCTGATGACTCTGCAACAACTAGCACCCGCTCAAGGCAATCTTATGAGAAAAAAGACCGAAATTTTTCGACAGCCGGACGAAGGAAGTACGGACAGAGCAACTCACTGAAGAGCGATGCCGGAAAGGGCAGAGCGGAAAGGTCGGGCGGATTTTCTTCCACTTCCAAGTTTGACTCACGAACAAAAAGGAACTACAGCGACAAGACCAGCGACAGACAAACCCGAACTGAAGAAGCAAAGGGTTCAGCACCTTCCATAACAAATACTGACAGAACCCGATCGGGCTACCGAGGCTCTAATGAGAGATTCGGCAGGAAATCAACCGGAGAACGAACTGGCAACAGATCCTCAGAATATGCAGGAAGTCACTCAAGCGCGCGCGATAAATATTCCAACAAACGCAGTTCCGAACGGAACACCAGGAGCGCAACGAAGGACGGCAGATCAACCGCAGCAAGGCAGAGTAAGTTTAGCGACGGCGAGCAAAAGTCTGGGCGCACAGAGGAAAGCCAAACTTTAAAAAACTCTTCGAGAGGGGTCTCTAAAAAGATTTTATTCTAAAATAAATAACTGGAATTTAATAAAAAATCACCGTTTTGGGGTGGTTTTTTAAAATACTTTTCTTGCTTTTAAGATGATGATTTTACTTGTTGGGCAATCCTTTAAAGAAAGGAATCAAGAGAGCAAGCGCTCAGATGATGATTTTTCTTGTTGTGCAATCTGTTAAAGCCCACAAATCAAATGTGAGATAATAAATTTTTATCCGACAGCGGTGTGGCATCTTTTGCTCCCGCACAATCTTCAATTTTAAAGACTGTCCAACAACGCAACGGACTAAAATTTTTCATTATAACTAAGAAGTTGGAAATTAGGTTCAAAAATTTTTGGGGCAAAGAGTATCAGGCCATATATCAAACAACAGAAAAGGAAAGCGGTTCCGGTTACATAAAAAAGAACAGTGTTGCAATTTTTTGACAGATGCTGCATCACGATTTCTTTTAAGTAGATAAAAAAGAGAAAGCAAAAAACACTATATTAAAAGCAGAAATCGCATCTAGGTCTAAAATTAAAAAAAGAGGGAGCAAAAAACACTATATTGAAAGCCTGGCAAAAAGGGGCTGGAAGTTGGGATTTTTTCAGCAAA
The DNA here is from genome assembly GCA_964367965.1 of uncultured Christensenella sp. GTDB lineage: Bacteria > Bacillota > Clostridia > Christensenellales > UBA1242 > UBA7584. Next base: position 17,056 of record CAYIZA010000016.1, read on the forward strand.
AATAGCGTCATTTTTTAATTATTTTTTAATTTTATTGAAAAACACTGCTCTTTATGCTATAATTCATCCATAAAAAGAGGTTTATAATGAGCACAACTATTGTAGCAATTGCAACGCCATTGGGCACTGGTGGAGTCGGAATTATCCGGCTAAGCGGCACCCTTGCTCTTCCTATTATGAAAAAAATTTTCCGACCGGCTAAAAGCGAGGAGATGACCCCTCGAGTTATGGTGTTCGGAAAAGCCGAATTTAACGGCATCAGCGACGATTGTCTGGCGGTTTATTTTAAAGCGCCTCATAGTTTCACCGGCGAGGATGTGGTGGAACTGCAGATGCACGGCGGCTTTGAGTTGCTCAACCAGACGGTGGAAAAACTTTTGGAATGTGGTGCCACTATGGCGACTCCGGGCGAGTTTTCTAAGCGAGCAATGCTCAATGGAAAAATGGATATCACACAGGCCGAGGCGCTGGTGGATTTAATCAATGCCCAGTCGGTCAATGAACTGCGAGTAGCAAGTTCGCAAGTTGGCGGAGCGCTAAGTAAACGAGTTAAAAAAATTCAAGATGAGTTGACCGATATTTTAGCGCAAATTGAGGTAGCGCTAGACTTTCCTGAACACGAAGAACAACCTGCTCACGGACTACTTATCGAAAAACTGCCTGCGCTAGTACAGGAACTGCAGACAATGAGTTCTACTGAAAGCCTGGGGCGCAAACTTAAAAACGGCGTCGCCGTTGCGCTGATTGGTGAGCCAAATGTGGGAAAAAGTTCACTTTTGAACGCTCTGGTAGGGCACGAACGAGCCATTGTGACCGAGATTGCCGGAACCACCCGGGATGTTGTCGACGATAGTTTTCAACTCAACGGAGTTCGCTTTAATGTCTTTGATACCGCTGGAATCCGGGAGAGCGAAGACCGAGTGGAAAAAGAGGGGATTAAAAAAAGTGTACAAATGGCACAGGATGCCGACTTGGTGCTATATGTTTTGGAAAATGGAAAAAAAGACCAGAATTTTCTTAAAATTAAGGAAAAAATCGGTGAAAAGTTAGCTTTGATAAAAAATAAGAGTGATATTCAAAAAGATGACGGACAAGAGTGCGACCTCAGAGTCAGTGCTAAAGACGGGACCAACATAGACACCCTCAAGGAGTTCATCTTTAAGCGGACTATTGACTCCAGCCTGCTTTCTTCACAGATTATCATTACCAACTTACGACATGCTGCGCTTATCAAAAAAGCGCTTCACGCTTTAATGGATGCGCAGAAATGCGCGGAACATACTTCACTGGAATGTACCGCAGTATTGCTCCAAAGTGCGTGGAGCGCATTGGGCGAAATCACCGGGGAAACGGCTAACGAATTGATAATAGATGCTATTTTTAGCAAATTTTGTTTGGGGAAATAAATATGGAATTTGACTGTATTGTAGTAGGAGCAGGACACGCCGGTATTGAGGCAGCGCTCGCTAGCGCAAAGATGGGTAAATCAACCTTACTGGCTACCATCAACTTGGACAGTATAGGTTTTTTGCCGTGCAATCCATCCATCGGCGGCACCGCAAAGGGTCACCTGGTGTTTGAAATAGACGCTCTCGGCGGGGCTATGGGAGCCATTGCCGACCAAGCCACTATACAGCGGCAAATGCTGAATTCTTCTAAAGGCCCGGCGGTACACTCACTGCGGGCACAGGTGGATAAAAACCTCTATCACGAGGTGGCAAAGCAGACAGTTGAGGATCAATGCAATCTGAAGATAAGCCAGGTCGAATTGGTCGAAATACTGACCAGCGGCAACATGGTAACCGGGGTGAGGACCAGTCTGGGCACCGAAATTAAAACTAAGACAGTGATTCTCTGCACCGGGGTATATTTAAATAGCCGAGTTATCATCGGCGAATTTACTCAGGAAAGCGGCCCAAACGGATTTATGAGCGCAAAGAAACTTTCAGATTCCCTGCGGAACTTAGGCTTGAATCTTCTGCGCTTCAAAACTGGAACACCTATGCGCTTAGCAAAAGACAGCATAAATCTTGAGCAATTTGAGGAACATTTTGGAGAGGAAAACCTTCCAAACTTTAGTGTACACACTAAAAAGTCGCCTAAAAATATCCGCAGTTGCTTTTTGGGGCACACTGGCAAAGTTGCTCACGAAATTATCCGCAACAACCTACACCGAAGCCCGCTCTATCAGGGAATCATCAAAGGCATTGGCCCGAGGTATTGTCCCTCAATAGAAGATAAAGTTGTTCGGTTCGCAGATAAGGAGCGGCATCAATTCTTTTTGGAACCCGAGGGGCTGAAGACCAAAGAGGTGTATGTCCAAGGCGTCAGCACCAGCCTGCCTTTTTCCGTTCAGCAGGATATTGTGCACAATATAAAAGGACTGGAGAACGCCTGGCTGATGCGCCCGGCATATGCTATTGAGTATGACTGCATCGATTCCACCCAACTTAAACTCAGCCTGGAAAGCAAATTGGTGGCAGGGCTCTTCTGCGCGGGGCAAATCAACGGCACCAGCGGTTATGAAGAGGCGGCAGCCCAAGGGCTTATCGCCGGCATAAATTCCAGTCTCTATATAGACAAAAAAGACCCTCTTGTTTTAAAAAGGGGAGAGGCATACATAGGAGTGCTGATTGACGACTTAATTACAAAGGGAACTAACGAGCCCTACAGGATGATGACCTCTCGGGCGGAACATAGGCTATATCTCAGACAGGACAATGCCGATTTAAGACTTACCGAACGGGGATTCGCTCTGGGACTGGTTTCAAAAAAACAATTTAGTCAATTCAAGAAAAAGAAAGAACTGCTGGAAAAGGGAATTAAAATTCTGGATACCGTTTTACCTCCATCTAAGGATTTGCAGAAATTATTACTAAACAATGAAGAAAAACCGTTAAAAAGTGGTATTTTATTGAAAAATTTGCTAAAAAGACCAAACATTGATATATTTAAACTAAATTCCTGCATCAATTTATTTACCAACTTTCCCCACTCTGTTCTAACCCAACTGAATATCCTGGCAAAGTATGAGGGTTATATAGCGATCGAGCAGGAGCAGTTACTTCGTTCCGCAGAAAACGAAATCATCAAAATTCCAGCCGAGTTAGATTATCCGAATCTACAGGGGCTCCGAATTGAGGCAAGGCAAAAGTTGGCAAAGTTACGCCCGGAAACAGTGGGACAGGCAAGCAGAATCAGCGGCGTTTCCCCTGCAGACATCACTATTCTCATTTTATATATAAAAAAATTAAAAAACTAGTTGAAAAGCAGCCGCATTCCGGTTGCTTTTTTCTTTTTTATATTCTATAATATAATTTGAGAGGAGTAACTATGGGTAAAATAATTTCTTTTATCAATCAAAAGGGCGGCGTGGGCAAGACTACCACCTGTGTAAACCTTTCCACCTTTCTATGCGCGTATGGTAAAAAAGTTTTACTGTTGGATTTGGATCCGCAAGGAAATGCAACCACCGGCGTAGGTGTGGAAAAGAATTTAGAGATGAAGACTTTTTATGATATCATTCTGGACGAGTGTGTTATGAAAGAGGCTATTTTGGAGACCAATATTAAAGGTCTAGACATTCTGCCGAGCAATGTCGACCTTGCTGGCGCTGAGGTATCTTTAGTGCAGCGGGAAAATCGTGAAAAGGTATTGAAGAACAGTCTGAAAGTTGTTAAGGATGATTACGACTATATTGCTATTGACTGTCCGCCCTCGCTTGGGCTGCTGACGGTCAACGCCCTGACGGCGAGCGATTCTATAATTATTCCGATTCAGTGTGAGTTCTATGCTCTGGAGGGTTTGAGTCAGTTGATGAACACCGTCAAACTGGTCAAACAACACCTCAATGAGAATATCGAGATCGAGGGAGTAGTTCTGACCATGAAGGACAATCGCAGCAATCTTATAAACCAGGTTGCCGCGGAAATCCGGGAGTTCTTTGGTAGAAAGGTATATGATACTGTCATTCCGAGAAATATACGACTAGCAGAGGCGCCGAGCCACGGCAAGCCGATATTGATATATGATAGCCGAAGTACTGGTTCCGTTGCTTATCAGGATTTGGCTATAGAATTCCTAAAGCGCAACCACGATACCGGCAAATTTATTGAAATAAAAAATCTTTTTAAAGGAGAACAATAATGAAAAAACATGGTTTGGGAAGAGGTTTGAGTTCGCTGTTCGCAGTATATGAAGAGCAGGAAACAAAGCCCGCTCCAGAAAAGAAAACGCCGGCAGTCAGGGACGAACTGGACGATGTTTTGGAAAAGGCAAATTCAATAATTCAAACTTCCAGCGACCCCTCTTTTGACCGCCTCGGCGATATCAATGAGACTGTGGAGCATAGCAATTATCTGGAAGACAAGATGAACCTTTCAAAAAAGTTGGATGGAATTGAACGGACTTTCAACAGAACTCCAACCGGCGAGGAAATTTATCAGATATCCCTAAGTAAACTGGTGCCCAACTCAGAACAGCCACGAAAAACTTTTGACCGAGAAAGTTTGCAGGAACTGGCTGAATCTATCAGCCAACACGGTGTAATTCAGCCTATCATAGTTGTACAACAAGGCGAAAACTTTATGATCGTTGCCGGCGAGCGCCGTTTCAGAGCATCAAAAATAGCAAAACTGAAAACCATTCCTGCTATAATTAAAAACTACAGCGCTGCACAAATAAAAGAAATATCACTTATTGAAAACCTCCAGCGAGAAGATTTGAACCCTGTAGAAACTGCATATGCGCTCAAACAATTATTAGAAGATTATAAACTATCACAGGACGAAATCGCTAAGCGCATCGGTAAAAGCCGTCCAGTGGTCACCAACTATCTTCGCATACTTAAACTAGAGCCTGAAGTTCTTACTATGGTAGACAAGGGCAAGTTGAGCCTGGCTCATGCCAAGGCGCTGGTGGGATTGACCGACCGGGATCTACAGATTAAACTTGCCCGCAAAGCCGCTGACGGAAAAATGTCCTCTAAAGAGGTGGAATTGGCGGTGCAAACACTGCTCAATCCGGTAAAATCCACCCGAATCAAACAGGAACTGGCAGCAGAACTGAAGAATCTTGCAAACAATATGCAATATGTCTTTGGAACCCGGGTGGGCATCATCGGCTCAAACATAAGAGGACGAATCTACCTGGATTACTATTCAAAGGAAGATTTGGATCGGGTGTTTGGCATTATTGAACGAATTAAGCGATAAAAATACTATAAAATGCGTGAAATCACGCATTTTTTGTTTAATTTGCATCGAATAACTCTTTTGAATCACTTTTTGTTTTGCCTCATTCAGTTTTACCTTTAAAATACCGCCTTTAAATAAAGTTACATTATATCTACACACAATTAAATAAAGTACCTCTCTTTAAATCAATAAGGACTGCTTTGGTTTTGATTGAATTGTAATATACTAAAAGGTTTTTATTCCTCAGGGATATGCTGCCTGGAAATAAAAAATTCTCTTTGGATACTTGTGCGTTATGTAGATTCCAAACTAGATATATTGTCTGGAATAATTAACCCCTTTTAA
>CAYIZA010000017.1:0-12070 GCA_964367965.1 uncultured Christensenella sp.
CTGATTGTCGGGCAGACAGGAGTAAGTGAGGAGCAGGTGGTATTCAATGGGTAAATTCAATTTTTTAGAGAAATTCCGCTGGTTTCAAAAACTCAAGAAAGTCAGGCATATTGAAATCATTCTGGTGGTAGTTCTGGCATCGCTGGTGATTCTAATATGGTTTGTAGACTTTGACAAAAGCACCGAGGAGAATGTGAATACCTATACCAACGGAAGTTCCAGTACTACTGCCTATGCCCAGGAGTTGGAAAGCCGGCTCCAGACTGCGCTGGGCAGCATAAGCGGTGCAGGCAAGGTGACCGTTATGATTACACTGGACGGTACAGTGGAGAAGATTTTGGCGATGGTCAGTGACTCCAAGACCAGCACCACCAGCAATACCACGACGGGCGGCTCTACTAATACCACTTCTACAACCACCACCAGCACTGAGCCGGTCATAGTGAAGGACAGCGGTACCTCAAACCCTATAGTGCTGTCTGAAATAATGCCTGAGATTAAGGGGGTGATCATCATCGCCGAGGGTGCTGATAATATACGAGTGAAACTTGACCTTCTAAAGGCAATTCAGGCACTGTTGAGCGTTAAGTCCAGCCAGGTCGAAATTTTTTCAGGAAAATAAAAAAAGGAGAATAAAAAATGATTACAAAGAAAAAGAAGATTGTTGTTCTGACTGCTATGGTGGCACTTCTGGTGCTGACCGGGTTTTTGAATCTCACACTCAATGAGGGAACGGTGCCGACCAACACCGATCAGACTGCCACGCAAAACTTTTGTGCAAACTATCGTACCGACCGGGACAGCGCCCGAAATATCCAGCGGCTCTACTGGAGTGCTATTCTGGACAGTGCCAACTCCACTACAACAGCACGGGAACAAGCGACTCTTAACCTGAATGAATTGGCTGCTAAAATCGAAAAAGAACTCAACCTAGAGGGATATATTCTAGCGAAAGGCTTTGCCGATGTGGTGGTGTCCTTTACTGATAACTATGTCAATGTTATGGTAAAATCCCAGGAATTGACCGAGGCAGAGGTCGCTCAGATAGTGCAGGTGGTGCAGGAACAGACAAAAAAATCCATAGACAACATAAAAATTATACCGGTTGAATAGTTGCGCTCGTTTAAAAAATATGCTATAATGTGTTCATAGAAAAAGGAGTAAACATTATGGCAAACACCGAAAGCGGGACAAGTAAAGGATTAGTTACCTATAACAAAAACATCCTGTTGTCCGTTATAAACCTTGCTGCAAAGGAAATTAGTGGAGTGGCATCACTCTGTGCAAACTTCGGAGCCAGCAAGTTGAAAAAACTCTTCTCAAACAACTATTGTGAGGGTGTAAAACTGACTCATACCAAAGATGGGCTTATGGTGGATGTCTATGTCAATGTGTACTCAAATTATAGCGTGGCAGATGTCGCTTTCCGGGTTCAGGAAAACATTAAGAGTGGCATTTTGTCTATGATGAATGTGCCGATAAATTCTATCAATGTCCGCGTTATGGGTGTGGCGTTCGTAGCAGCGGAAAAGAAATAGACACCTAACCCTCTTTAATCAAAGAGGGTTTATTTTGTTGGAGGAAAAAATGAGCAGAAAACAATCCCGGGAAATAGTATACAAATTGCTTTTCAGCACCACTTTCCCGGTGCCGCAGGAAAATAAAACAGAGTTCGAACAACTGCTCCAAACGGTGTTGGAGGACGACACTTTGGCAGAATCCGAACTGGAATACATAAAACAGACATATGCCGGCGTGAGCAGGAATTTTCCTCATCTGATGAAACAGATAGAGTCCAACCTCAAGGGCTACACCCTGGAGCGGCTGTATAAAACCGATATGACGGCGTTGCTGCTGGCTGTTTTTGAAATTGAGAACGGTGCCGTTCCGCCTAAGGTGGCGGTTAACGAGGCTGTAGATATTGCCAAAAAGTATGGTTCAGACAAGAGCGGACCCTTTGTCAATGGCGTGCTTGCCGGATTTTTGAGAGGCAGAGAATGAGCGAAAACATGATAAGTGTGTCGCAGTTCTCCAACTATATCAAACAGATTTTCGCCGCTGAGGAAGTGCTGCACAACATAGCGGTTTACGGTGAGGTGTCCGGGTTTAATATTAGCCGAGGTACGGCGTATTTCAATATTAAAGATGCCGATGCTCTGCTGCCCTGTGTGAAGTTCGATGCCGACAGGCTGGACTATGTGCCCAAAGAGGGAGATATGGTTGTGGTGACCGGCTCGCCGAACTACTATGTAAAGGGCGGCCGCTTTTCCTTTATGGTTAGCCGGATTGAAGCCTACGGGCTAGGTGTTTTATACCAGAAATTTTTGGAACTCAAACTCAAACTGGAAAAAGAGGGGCTCTTCGATGCTAAGACAAAAAAGCCACTGCCAAAGCACATAAAGAGGGTGGGGGTGGTGACCTCAGAAAGTGGCGCAGTATTACAAGATATTGTGGACATAACCAGACGGCGCAATCCGCTGCTCAACCTGGTTCTGTTTGCCGCTAAAGTACAGGGCATCGGCGCAGAACAGAGTATAGCGGAGGGCATTGCCGCCTTGGATCAGGCGGGAGTGGATGTCATCATTGTGGCAAGGGGCGGTGGCTCGCTGGAGGACTTGAGTTGCTTTAATACCGAACTGGTCGCCCGTGCCGTGTTTGCTGCCAACACTCCGATAATCAGTGCTGTAGGTCACGAGACGGACTTCACTATATGCGACTTTGTAGCGGATTTGCGTGCGCCTACGCCTTCAGCGGCGGCCGAACTGGTTTCGGTGGATTTAGCGGAGTTGATAGCCGGCTTTCAATCCAATATCCGGAAACTGTTTCGTAAAACAGAGCAGATTTTGGCACAACGGCAGGAAGAAGTGCTGCTACTGAGTGAGAATATCCTCTCGGGTGCGGCTGAAAAGTTGCAGAAAAAATATGTGCCGCTCCGGGAACATATTATCAGACTGGGGCATCGGGCAGATAGTAGAATCAAGGACTTTGGACAGCGGATACTGCTTCTGAAGAATAGCCTGGATGCCAAAAATCCGCTTTCAGTGCTTAAAATGGGCTACGCCCTGGTAGAAAGGGACGGCAGCCGGGTGCGGACAGCCAGCCAACTAAAAGTGGGGCAGTCTGTCGATATAAAAATGATAGACGGCGGATTTAAGTCGCTTATTGAAAAGAAAGGAGAATAGATATGACTTTTGAAGAACAGGTTAAGAGATTGGAGGAAATCCTGCAGTCCATTGAAGAGGGCATGCTGCCTCTGGAGCAACTCAACAAACTCTTTGAAGAGGGGGTTGGGTTGTGCAAGTCCAGTCTGGAAATGCTGGAGAAGAGCAAGGGAAAAATCACCAAACTCCAACAGGAAATCGGTCAGTTGGTGGAAAAGCCTTTCGAGTAAAATACTCATTTTTGCTCCACTTTAGCAATATACTAAAAGGTGGAACAAGACAAAAAAAATAAGGAGGAAAGCGAGTTAAAAGTTCTCGGGATGCTCGACCGGAAAAAGGGCTCTATCGGCTCCCGGCTTTGGTATCTAGAAGTCTTTGTACTCTCGCTCACCCTTTGTTTCATCTTTGCAATACTTTCACAACTGATGCTGATGCATGCTAATCTGGCGCTTGCATTGTTTTTGATTTTAATTCTCATTGTTGTCAGCGTGGTGTTTGATATGATTGGAGTGGCGGTCGCCGCCAGTAATATCAAACCCTTTTTAGAGATGAATCGCCACCGCCGCCGTGGGGTAGTGCAGGCAATCTGGCTGGTCAAAAATGCCGACCGGGTTTCCTCTGTCTGCGCCGATGTGGTGGGCGACATTTGCAGTATTCTGAGCGGGGCGGGCGGTGTTGCTATATCCATAATTCTGGTGTCCAAAGCCCCGGGGCTGGGCAATGCAATTCTGTCTACTTTGGTCAGTTCGCTGATAGCCGCCCTCACTGTTTTAGGCAAGGCGCTGGGGAAGTCCTACGCTCTAAATTATTCAACCGCAGTCATACTTCAAACCGGAAAATTTCTGAGTTTATTCACCCGAAACAAAAATAATAAATGAATAAAGTTTTGCATAATTATACATTTTGCCCCGAGAAAGCCCTAAAATAGGGCATTTCTTCATACATAAACCTTTTGAATAAATATTCAAAAAACACTTGCATAATTATAAGTTTTAATGTATAATGTTTTTAGAGAAATGTATAAAGAAAATATTTTATGCAAAAGGGGTTACTTAGGATGGCACGATCAGCAAGACAATCACGGGTTATAGAGATAATTTCAAGCAATGAAATTGAAACCCAAGAAGAGTTAGTTTTGGCACTTTGCGCTGCCGGTTTTGAAGTAACACAGGCGACCATTTCCAGAGATATCAAAGAGTTGGGACTTATCAAAATAGCGGGCGAAAAAAAGAAGTATCGCTATGCATTTGTAGGTAATGATGACAAGGTGGGCAGTAATAAGGTAGCGAGCATTTTCAAAGAAGCGGTTATGTCGGTTAAGCAATCATGCAATCTGGTAGTAATCAAGACACTGCGTGGCACTGCGGCTGCTGTTGGAAATTTTATAGACCGTCTTTCTATCGAGCACACCCTGGGCTGCGTGTACGGCGATGACACCGTTATGATTATTGTGGAGGGCTCGGAATTTGTTCCAAAGATAAGCGCCCGTCTCAATGAAATACTTGGAGAAAATTAAAAAAAAAGATAATGCAATCATTTAAAAATGGTTGCTTTTTTTGTTCGTTTGTTCTATAATTAAGTATAACATCTTTTTGAGGTGAGTTATGCTGTCAAAACTGAGGGTGCAGAACTTTGCTCTTATGGAGAGCGCCGAGGTTTATTTTTCTCGGGGGCTAGTCATCATAAGTGGTGAAACTGGTTCGGGAAAATCTATTTTGGTCAACGCCATAAACTTTATGCTGGGCGAGCGAGCAGACAAAAATGCTATCCGCCACGGCACCTCTTTTTGCCAGGTGGAGGGCGTATTTGAACTGGAAAGGCAGGAAGACCTGTCCGATGTTTTCGCCCAACTTGGAATGGAATCCGACCCAACTCTTATAATTTGCCGCAAACTGTTTGCCGACGGACGGGGTGAAATCCGAATCAACGGGCAGACGGTCAACCTGACTATGTTAAAAAGTATCACCGCTAAACTGGTGGACCTTTACGGCCAGCACGAGCATCAGACCCTATTGAATGTCGGTGGGCATCTGGGAATGTTGGACGACTTTAATCCTCCGCCGGGCTTGGATGAGTTGGGCGCACTGATAGAAAAAATTGGCGAAATCGACGCCCACCTGGAGGGGCTGGGCGGAGATAGCGGACTAAGGGAGCGGGAAAAAGATATCCTAAAGTTTGAACTGGAGGAGTTGGACGGGGCTGAACTTATTCCCGGAGAAGAGGATGAACTGGCATTAAAGATGCTGAAGTTTAGGAACGCTCAGAAACTGACCGAGGCAATCAGTTCCGCTCACAGTAATCTTGCCGGCGAGGGAGAGAATGCTCTTGCCCTGCTTGCAAACAGTGAAAAAATGCTTCACACTGTTGCCGCCCTAGACAAAAAACTAGAGGAATTGTTCTCCCGGCTTGCCGAAGTCAGGGTGGAACTTGTCGATATAAGTGATTCATTGTTGTCCTCGCTGGACGCTGAATTCAGCGCCGCTGAGTTTGAGCAGATAGACAAAAGGCTGGATTTGCTTAAAAATATCAAGCGCAAATATGGCGGTACTATTGAAAAAGCGATAGAGTATCAGAATAATTCCAGATTAAGACTGGATGAACTGGAGAACAGCCAGGCGCTTATTGAGGAGTTGGAAGCCAAGAGGGCAGCGCTGATAGGTGAGGGAGAACGGCTCTGCGGTGAAATTCGTCAGGCGCGTATGAAAAATGCTGAAAAGATGCAGCAGCAGATAGTGTCCGAACTCGCTCAACTAGGTATGAAAAACGCCAACTTTGTGGTAGAATTCACTCAGTTGGAAAAGTTTAATAAGACCGGCGCCGATGAGGTACATTTTCTGTTTTCAGCGAACAAGGGTGAGCCGCTCAAACCGCTCACCAAGGTAATTTCAGGGGGTGAGATGTCTCGCTTTATGCTTGCTTTTAAGACGGTAATGGGAGAGAAACAGTCGGTGTCGACCATGATTTTTGATGAGATAGATAACGGCATCGGGGGTGAGATTGGGCTGGTAGTCGGCAAAAAGTTGGTATCTATTGCGCAGGGCAGCCAGGTTTTGGTAGTAACTCATCTGGCGAGCATAGGGGCAATGGCAGACCAGCACCTGTGTGTAAAAAAAGAAACCCGGGGAGAAAATACTATCTCCGAAGTGCATCAACTGTCCGACCAGGAAAAACTGGTGGAGATTGCCCGTCTTGCCGGCGGGCATGTGGACGAGGTGGCTCTGCAGTACGCCGCTGAATTGAAAGCATATGCTCTTAAAGTCAGGGAAGGTTGAAACTCCCTCGCTTTTTGTGCTTGTTTTTATCGGCAGTCTTTTCCTCATATACTTTTAACAAAAAGCAGCGAAAAGCATCCTTTTTTTGTGCGCTTTAAGTAAAAAGATTTTTACTACTTTTAAAATCAACTCAAAGCCAAACATTATAAAATTTCAATTGGCAGTCTTTTCCACACATATTTTTTGTGCAAAGACCTAAAATATATCACAGGAGAAGAGTATGGTTTTGAGCAAAGTCCGACGGTTGCTTTGGTGTCTGTGTGCGCTGCTGATTTTTGGCGGTGCCACTTCCAATATGCTGCCGCAGGAGGGAAAACATTTTACACCGATGCGTGCCAGTGCTCCGGCGTATCAGTTGCCTGCCAAGGTAATTCTGGGCGGCGATGCTGTTGGATTTGAGTATCAGACCGACGGCGTTTTGGTGTTGTCGAAGAGTAAGATTGCCACGCTGGAGGGCTATGTTGAGACGGAGGGCGACCTGCGAGCCGGAGATATTATCTGCGGAATTGGCGAGGAAAAGGTCAGCAGTGCCGATCAGTTAGGACAGGAAATCAATAGTCCAGAAAACCAGAATAAGTTGCTAACTCTGAAAATAGTACGAAAAAATAAGGAAATCACTTCAGCGGTCAAGCCAACTTTTGACTTGTTTGCCAAAAAATATAAACTGGGAGTCTGGGTGAAGGACTCGGCGAGCGGTGTCGGCACCGTCACCTACATAGACCCTGAAACTGGGCGTTTCGGGGCGTTGGGTCACCCTATAACGGAGGGATTTACTCAACAGGTTATGCCGGTCGGCAAAGGTAAGGTCTACAACTGCAATATTATTGGAGTATCCCGAGCCACCCGTGGGGTGCCTGGAGAACTGCGGGGAATCATCCAAAAGAATAAACCGCTCGGCGAGGTCAGTCTCAACAACAATTTTGGGGTGTATGGCACTATGGCCAAGGAAATGTTGGAAAATAAGCAGGAGAGGCTCATAGAAGTTGGTGGCAGAGCAAAGGTTAAACCAGGCAAGGCAAAAATATATTCCTCGGTCGACGGAGAGCATATTCGGGCGTGTGACATTGAGATTATCAAGACCAACTATCAGTCTATCTCTGATGAAAAAAGTCTGGTCTTTAAGGTGACGGATAATGAGCTTATTCGCCAGACCGGCGGCATCCTGCAGGGGATGAGTGGCAGTCCGATTGTCCAGGACGGCAAACTGGTGGGGGCGGTGACCCATGTTTTTTTGAATGACCCGACCAAGGGTTTTGGGCTCTATATCGACTGGATGCTGGCTCAAAACTGATTTTTTAAAAATAAAAAATATTATTTTAAAATATTGTGCAAAAATGCTTGTTTATTTTAAAATAATATGCTACACTCCTTTTAAATAGGGGGAAAAATATGATTGGAATATATCTTTTTGAGGATGTGCAGACGATAGACGGTAGTCTAAAACCCTTTTCGCTGCAACTCGGATTAGAACTTCAATATCAGAATAAAATGAGTAGCCTGTTGGCAAATATAATAAACTTAAATCCAGAAATTCTGATTATAGACCAGAAAAAACTCGAAATTGACCCATTTTTACTGGAAATATTTCACGAGGATTCGCCATTTTTCATTCCGTCTGTTTTGCTTGTCACCGACCAGCAAGATACTGTGACCCTCGGTTTTCCGGAAAATTGTGTTGTTGTTCCAAAGCGACTGCTAAAAAAGGAGTTGTCCGAAGCGGCAGAAAAACTGCATCAGCGCAAGAGTTATTTGCTGCAGCGTATCACTTTTCCCTTCACTCAGTTTGATGAAATAACTAGGGTGCTGATGAGCACTGGTTTCAGTCTGAAGAATCAGGGTACAGTGTATATAAAGGACTGCATCAGCCACTATCTGACCCAGGTGGGTAATTTTAGCCGCAATTTGGGCGAGGTTTTACGAGTGGTTGGTGCCACCCACGAAACTACGGTGCAGAATATTGAACGCTGCATCCGCATCGCCATCCGCAATGTCTGGAAGAATATCAATCCGCCCGAAGTAGCGAAGAGGCTAGGGCTGTCTCCGACTTTCTTCACCCATCGGCCGAGTTGCCGGGAACTTATTCTTTTTATCGGCGAATATATCTATGCCAAAATCAGAGAGGCTCGGGGCAGCCGTACAATTTGCTGGAACGAAGAGGCAATTTCCAGCATAAATCAGTAAAAAATGACATATTTTAAACTATGGCAAGAGCTAGGGGTTTTTCCAGAGGTTTTAGTTGGGCGAGGCTCAGTATCGGGGAACACTTTGCAAAATATAAGTGGTTCTATATAATATTGCTTTCAGTTTGCCTGGTCGGACTGGTCGCCGGTTTTATAACCGGCTTTCGGTCGGCGGAGGACTTAGCGCTGGCGGATGTTCCCGATGTTACCCTGGTAGCATTTATAAAAAAGGATATCACCAATTTATCGGTGTTTTTTTCACGAATTTTTGCATTTTTAGGCTTAATAATCTTAATCTGGGCGTCTAACTGCAAAAAATGGCTCCTTTTTGTCACTTTTGTGGTATTGCTGTACCGCTCCTTTCTAATTGGAATCAACTGTGCAATGCTGATTGTTATCTACCAAATGGGTGGCATTATAAATGTTATTTTAATATTCTTCCCCTTTCATTTGCTGGCACTTTTTGCGCTGCTCTGTTGGTGCGTGGTGTGCGTATACGGCAACCTGGTACAACGGAGCAGTGGATTCTCTCCGCTCTCCGGTGAATTTCTCAGGAACAATAAGATGTGTCTTTTAACTGCTTTTTTGATTGCTTTTGTAGCTTATTTTATGGAAGCATTATTGATTCCCTATCTGACCGCAGCGATTTTTGTGGGAGTTTCTTAGTATAAAATCCTTCAAAATACAAAACCTAACTTCAACAAAAAAGTTGGAGGAAAAGATGAATAAACTGAATAAAATATGGGTCTCCTGTCTGGCTGCCTTGCTGTCTTTGGCTATGGTAGTGGTAGGACATTGCCCGAACTGTGAGAGGGTTCAGGCGGATACCATCGCACCGAATTCCAAGGCTTCCGTTCTTATGGAGTTTGGAACCGGGCAAATTCTCAATGAGGAAAATGGGGAACAGCAACTTCCGATTGCCAGTGTGACCAAGTTGATGACCATTCTGTTGGTGCTGGAAAATATAGATAGCGGCGAAATAGAGCCAGATAAGATTCTGGTAGCGAGCAGCACTGCTGCCGGAATGGGAGGCTCCCAAGTCTTCATCGATGCCAACGCTGAGTATAGCGTTGAAAAATTATTGAGGGCTGTGATCATCGCTTCCGCTAACGATGCCAGCGTGGCTCTTGCTGAGGAAATCGGGGGCAGCGAAAGTGGCTTTGCCCAGATGATGAACGCCCGTGCAACCGAACTCGGACTGATCAATACTCACTATGTGAACAGTACCGGATTGCCGGCGGTCAATCAATATTCCTGCGCCAGAGATGTGGCAGTTGTGATGCGTGAACTGCTTAAACACCCGACTTATTTTGAGATTAGTAAGGTGTGGATGGAGGACTTCCAGCACCCTAGCGGAAGGGTAACTGAGATGGCAAATACCAACAAGTTGGTGCGATTCTATAAGGGTTGTGACGCTGGAAAAACGGGCTCCACCAACCAGGCTGGCTACTGCCTGGCAGCCACAGCAAAGAGGAATAATATGAGGCTCATCTCAGTGGTGTTGGGTGCGTCGGCGAGCAAGGAAAGATTTGCCGATGCTTCAGCGCAATTCGATTGGGGCTTTGGAAATTTTGAAAGTGTGAAACTGGTGGACAGTTCGGCCGACCTGGGAAAAGAGGTCATTCTGCAGAAGTCCTCAGCGGAAACAGTGAAAATCAATGCGGGAGAAGACTTCTGGTCGCTGACTAAAAAAGGAGAGAAAAATCAAATTGAGGTAAACACTGAATTGCCAGAGAAGTTGTCCGCTCCACTCAGAGCAGGCACTGTGGTCGGCAAGATTGTACTGACAAAAGAGGGTGCAGTTCAAAAAGAAATCGATGTTGTTGTCACTGAGGATATTCCGGGAAGAGGCTACTTCGGTACTGTCAGGGAAGTTCTTAAGGGCTGGCAATGGTAAAAAAAACTCCGGATATCCGGAGTTTTTTCTAAAAATAGTGCAATATTTTTTGCTGTAAAATAGTGCACTTTTTTCTCTCTGTAAGCAATGGCAGGTATGTTTTTACTGTAAAATAAATGAGTGATTTGATTATTTTGCTCCCGCAACAGTAAAATACCTTTATTTCACTTTTGCAAAAAAGTAATATTAAAAACTCGAAAAATATCGAGTTTTTAAGTGTTTTTTTGTATTTTTACCTAATTTTTAACAAAATGGACAGTCTGACCGGTCTGCTGAGGTAGCGTTGCTTTCGCTAGTTTTAGTGCTATCCTCGGCTGTTAAAGTTGTTGGAACAACCTGGGGCTGAGAGGTTCGGTTGGCAGTATTCTTCGAGTAGTTCATACTGTCCGGGGTCA
Source organism: uncultured Christensenella sp. (assembly GCA_964367965.1). Lineage (GTDB taxonomy): Bacteria > Bacillota > Clostridia > Christensenellales > UBA1242 > UBA7584. The sequence goes on from CAYIZA010000017.1 coordinate 10,906, forward strand.
TCTTAGTGATTGAGGAGTTGCCACTTTCGGACTGGGTTTGATTATTCTGCCGTGTGTTCTGAGTAGTAAGGTTATCATTAGGCGTTAGTCTGGTGTTGCCCGAGTTGGAATTAGTCTGCGAACGGTTTATATTAGAATTCAGGCTGTCGTTCTGAGTGTTGATATTGGAAGTCTTAGTTCCGGTGTTGTTTTGAGTAGTGTTTAGGTTTTGAGTTCCAGTGTTGTTTTGAGTAGTGTTTAGATTGTTTTGATTTACCGTTGTGTTGGTTTGGGTAGGGTTTGAACTGTTTTGAGTTAAATCGGTGGTGTTTTCATTGCTATCTGCCGTTCTTTCCTTTAGCAGCAGGTTAATCTGCTCAAGCGCCTGGTTTGCGCTATCCAGCAGAATCACTCGGTTTTCCAGCACAGTTTTGGTGTCCAGGTAGCAGGCATTCAGTGCGTTTTCCTCTGCATCGCTGGCATTTTGCAGTATGGACATTCTAGTAAGATGTTTCAGCAATTCCTGCTGTCCATAGGCAAGTTTTCGGTTGATATTTTCCAGGGTGTGAGTGTATGCCCGGAGCGAACGAATCTCCTTTTGAGCCAGGGCGGTGGAACTATCCAACTCGGTGCGAACTTGCTCTATGTTGGTGGCAAGAGAGGCGCCGGTGGTGGAGAGAGATGCGTTATACTTTTTCACGGTGTCGGTGTATTTCTGATTGGCTACTGCCACTGCAGGCAAGGTGGTAGCACCTGCATTTCTGCTATCTGTTGCATTGCGGTTTGCTGTGTTATTGTTGGTGCTGTCTGCTGCATTGCGGGTTGCTGTGTTGTTGCTGGTGCTGTTTGTTTGATTATTGATGTTTGAATTATTGGCTGCATTATTTTGTACGCCCATACTCCCGTTAAAATTTGCATTTTGTCCGGTCATATTTCCGGCTCCGTTCTGACCATATCCATAATTAGCCGGGTTGTTGGCATAGCCGCCGTATAGTACGGTGTTGTTGCGATAACTGTCTATGTTGCTGTTCTTTTGCATAGAGTCCAAAGTAGGGTTGCTCGAGCGCAGATTATTTACCCCGTTCTGGTTCTGAATCGCCGAGTTGTTCACCTCGCTCCGGTTGGCGGTGTTTTCAGTAGAGCCATTAAGTCTGTTGGAACTCTGATTTGCATTTTGAGTGGAATT
>CAYIZA010000017.1:12170-21002 GCA_964367965.1 uncultured Christensenella sp.
TGCATTTTGAGTGGAATTGTTGGTTGTGCTATTGTTCTGTCTTGTGGCCGAACTGCTCTGATTAGTGTCCACACCGGTGTTGTTGGTGTTTTGTCCCGACTCTATTGTGCTCGTAGAACTTTGCTGATCCAGTCTGCGGTTTGGGGTGGCATTACTGCGGTTGGGCACATTGCTCCGAGTATTATTCAGGGTGTTTTGCACCTCGCTTCGCTGAGTTTTTCGGGTTGCGTTGCTCTCACCACGGTCAAAGATGGAATAGAAGCCGTCGTTGTAGAAGAGAGCGTAATCCTGTCCGAGCAGTACCTCCTCCGGGCTTTCCAGATTGTAGGAAGCGGACAGCATCTCCAACCGGTCGAGGTTAGTCTTAAGGCGCTCCTCAATGTTGGAATTACTATCCGGAAGGGCGGCTCCTCCGAACGCTAAAGCACACGCAAAGGTCAAGGACAAAATTGCAGTTTTTCTCATTTTTTATTACTCCTTTTTAATTTTTGGTTAGTGGTAGTATGGTGGAAAAGTAAAAAAATATTTATAAAAAGCGAAAAAATAGGTATTTTTAACATAAAAAAAGCAATATTTCTTCTAAAAATTTACGGGAGGATATATGGAGGCTTTTGAGCGGGATAAAAAATATAATCAATACCTGGAGTCCAAGATTCCCAAAACGAAACCCTGGCCTTCACTTTTTCACGCTTTTTGGGTCGGTGGAATTATCTGCTGCCTGGGCGAACTCATCAAGGATTTGACTATGATTATCAGCCCGGATATCACTCCTGAAGTGGCAGGCAACTGGTCCAGTGTTACCATAATTGTGCTAGCATCCTTTCTGACCGGCATTGGAGTATATGACCGCATAGGCGCCTACGCAGGGGCAGATTCTATAATCCCAATCAGCGGATTTTCCAACTCAATAACCAGCCCAGCAATAGAGTTCAAAAGAGAGGGTCTAATCTTTGGGCTTTGTGCGAAAATGTTTATAATCGCCGGGCCGGTGATTGTAATAGGACTGGTTGCCGCAGTGTTTGTCGGGCTGATATATTTGATTTTTTAGAGGTAAAGATGAAAAAAATTGGAAAACAGAGCATAGAATTTGAAAATCCGGTCTATTTCGCCTCAAATTATAGTCTGGTTGGGCCTAAAGAGGGTTTGGGAAATTTTGGACAATATTTCCACGAAATTTTAAAGGATGACAAATTCGGGCAGCCCAGTTATGAAAAAGCGGAGAGCCAGATGTTGCTCCGGGCTGTGGATATGGCACTTCGGGCTGCTGAACTGGATAAAACCAATGTGGATGCCTTTCTGAGCGGCGATTTGATGAACCAGATTATAAGTTCCAGTTTTGCCGCTCGTGAGTTGCAGGTGCCTTTTCTAGGTACCTTTGGAGCATGCAGCACTATGATAGAGAGCCTGCTCCTGGGCGCTATGCTGGTGGACGGTGGGCTTAAAAATGTAGTCTGCGCTAGCGGCAGCCACTTTTCCAGTGCCGAAAAACAGTTCCGATATCCGCTGGAATTAGGCACTCAACGCCCTCCTACCTCGCAGTGGACGGTAACTGGCTCTGGCTGTTCTGTTCTAACGAACAAAGAAGGCAAAGTCCGGGTGGCAAAAGGAACGGTGGGAAAGGTTGTGGACTGGGCGGTCTCCGATGTCAACAATATGGGGGGAGCAATGGCTCCGGCGGCGCTGGAAACGCTGTACACTTTTTTTCAGGACACTCAGACTACGCCGGACGACTATGATTTGATTTTGACGGGCGACCTGGGCAAACTGGGCAGTGAGGTGCTGCGGGATTTAATGGAGTACCGTGGTTATAAATTGGGTTCCAACTACAGCGATTGCGGGCATATGTACTACACCAGTTCTCAAAAGGTCTTTCAGGGAGGAAGTGGTTGCGGATGTATCGCAACTGTGCTGAATTCTTATGTGCTGGAGCGGCTACAGTCGGGAAAAGCCAGAAATGCTGTAGTGGTTGCTACCGGAGCACTGATGAGTACACTGTCCAGTCAGCAGGGGGAGAGCGTTCCCGGTATTGCCCATCTTGTTCTGCTGGAATCTCTGGGAGGTGTAAATGTTTGACCCTATAATCTATCTGAAAGTCTTTGCAATCGGCGGAGCAATCTGTCTGATAGGTCAGATTCTAATCATAACCACTAAGATGACTAGCGCCCGGATCCTGGTCACTTTCCTGCTTTTGGGTGTGCTGCTCCAAACGGTGGGAGTTTTTGATGCTATGAGGGACTTTGCATCAAGCGGCGTAACCATTCCTATTATGGGCTTTGGGGCGATGCTTGCAAAAGGGGCAATCGAAGGCGGGGCAGAAGGCGGCGTGCTCGGCATAGTGTCCGGCGGACTGGAGGCAACAGCGACAGGTATAACGGCTGCCGTGGTGGCCGCATTTATTTTTGCACTTATTTTTAACAGCAGAACCAAAAAATAGCGAACATTAGTAAATTTTACGCATATATTATTTTGTGGGAATCCGAACAAGGCGTTTAAGGAGAAGAGCAAGGCGCAGATTGATAGTCGCTATAGCGGTGCTTATGGCGATTGTCTTAGTTGTGCTAGTCTTTTTTCAGACTTGCGTGAACCCCGTTATAATAAGTACCAGTGAGGCGAAAATCAAAGCGCTGACCTCCCGTGCGGTGACCAGCGCTGTCCAGACCGTTATCACCGGCAGCAATGTCTATGACGAGTTTATCGAGATAACTATCGACGACGATGGCAACATAATTATGATACAGGCGAAGAGTCTGACAATCAATAAATTTGCCCGAGAAATCACCAAAAATGCCAACCAGAACCTCGACCTAATCAGCAGTGAGGGCATTAAAATTCCTCTGGGAACACTATCCGGTATCAGTGCTTTTGTGGGGCTGGGCCCGGAAATTACCTTCAGAATCAACTCGGTTGGAACTATACAATCCACTTTTGAAAGCCAGTTTACCAGCGCCGGAATAAACCAGACCAACCACCGGATATACCTCAACCTCAACACCACTATGAATATTATATTGCCGACTGCCAGCCGTACTGTAAACACCCTGACCCACATTTTAATCTGTGAGGCAATCATAATAGGCAAGGTGCCGGACACCTACCTTAACTCCAGCAGCCTGGATGAAATGCTAAACTTAGTTCCAGTTTAGTAAAAACAGTGTTCCAGTTTAGTAAAAACAGTTGACTATTCCCAAAAAATAAGTTACAATTAAGCCATAATTTAATAAAAGCGATGATGAAAGACTAGTAACCCATGCGCCGACCGCCTACAGAGAAAAAACCAGAGCTGAGAGGTTTTAGCGGAAGCCGGGGTGAATTCACTTTCTAGCACCTTTCTGAACTAAAGTAGGAGGGGCGTTTGCCACGACACGGCAGTAGTTAAGTGCTCTTAAAAGTTTAAGAGAATTTAGGTGGTACCACGGAGAATGACTTCGTCCTAAACTTTAGGAACGGAGTTTTTGTTTTTAAAAGGAGCAAATATGGAAAATAAAGCAAGGGAAATTCTGAAAAGAGTACAGTTGTCGATAGTGGGTGTTAATAGCAAACAGCAGGTCTTTGAGATGAACACTCAGGTACTGGGAAAGAGCGGAGAACTCAGCCTGCTTATGCATGGACTGCGAGATCTGGCAGCGGATCAGCGTGCAAAAATTGGTCAGGTTCTGAACGAGGTTCGCAGCGAGGTGGACAACCTTTTGCGTGCTAAACTCAAGGAGTTGGACAACAAGGCGCTCGCCGAAAAACTGCAGAAAGAGAAGGTGGATGTAACTATTCCGGTGGAACCTGCAAAATCCGGAACGCTGCATCCGATAGCCCAGACTCAGAAACTATTGATGGATTTCTTTGTGCAGAAGGGTTTTAAGGTGCGTGCCGGAACCGATGTGGAGACCGACTTCTATTGTTTTGAGGCGCTCAATGTGCCCAAAAATCACCCTGCCCGGGACGCTCAGGACACCTTTTATATAAGTGATGAAATTATGCTCCGTACACACACCTCAGCCACTCAGATTCACGAAATGGAGCGGGGTGAATTGCCAATCAAGATTGTGACAACCGGCGCCACATATCGTGTAGATGAGCCGGATGCAACTCACTCGCCACTTTTCCATCAGTTGGAAATATTAGTGGTGGACAAAGGTATCAGTCTGACTGATTTGAAAGGAACTCTTGAGGATGTCGCCAGATTACTTTTCGGCGACAAGACCAGAATTCGTATGCGCCCGTCTTATTTCCCATTCACTGAGCCGAGTGCCGAGGTTGACGCCAGTTGCCCTCAGTGCGGAGGTAAAGGCTGCGCACTGTGCAAGGATACCGGTTGGATTGAACTTCTCGGGTGCGGTATGGTAAACCCAAAAATCCTCAAAAATTACAACATTGACCCGAATATCTATGGCGCCTACGCTGTGGGGCTAGGACTAGACCGAATCACTATGCTGAGGCACGGCATTATGGATGTCCGTCAACTCCGTGAGAACGATGTACGATTTTTAAAACAGTTTAGATAAGGAGAAAGAGATATGATAATAACACTTAATTGGCTGAAGGATTTTGTGGATTTGGAAGGATTGAGTCCACAGGAGATTGCCGACAAGTTCACCTTTTCCGGGTTTGAGATTGAAGAGTTTATCGATCACTCCAAGCCTTACAAAAATGTAGTGGTGGCGCGTGTAGAACAGATAACTAAGCATCCGAACGCAGACAAACTGCTGGTCTGCCAACTTTTCGATGGTAAAAAACATCACCAGATTATAACCCACGCTACTAATATGAAAGAGGGCGATTTAGTTCCGGTGGCGCTGGATGGTGCCGAACTTCCCAACGGTGTCAAGATAAAGCCGACCAATATGCGGGGTGTTGAGTCCTGTGGTATGATGTGTGCCGGCGAAGAACTGGGAATAGGTAACACTGTCTATCCGGGTGCGGAAACCGATGGTATTATGATAATAGACAAAACTCACGCCGCTGTAGGTGAAAATATCGCCACGCTGTTGGGCAAAAATGATGTGGTTTTTGAGGTTAATGTGCTGTCCAACCGCTCGGATTGTCAGAGCGTTTTAGGGCTTGCCAAGGAACTGGCAACTGCCACCGGACGAGAACTTAAAATAGACAAAATTGAAAAAATGTTTAAATTTGAGGCAAAAACAACTGATTTACCGCTAAAAATAGCATCAAAAACGGAAAACTGTCCATATTTCATCGGACAGGTAGTCCGAAACATAAAGTTACAACCCTCGCCCAAGTGGATGCAAAACAGACTTAGGCTGGTGGGTGTCCGTCCAATAAATAACATTATAGATATCACCAACTATGTGCTGTGGGAGATAGGTCAGCCGATGCACGCCTATGACTATGCTCAGATTGAGGGTGGTCTTTGCGCTCGTCAGGGAAAGGCGGGGGAGAGTATAAAAACCCTCAACCAGAACCAGACCTTAAAAATCAATCCGGATATTGTGGTTATCGCCGATGACAAAAAAGTAGTTGGGTTGGCAGGAGTTGTTGGGGGCGAGGAATTTTCCATTCAACCTACTACCAAAGACATAATCTTTGAGAGTGCCACCTTTAAAAAGGAGAACATTCGGCAGACCGCCCGTGGATTTGGCATCCGCAGTGATGCAGGGGCACGGTATGAGAGAGGGGTGGAGCCGTTCAGTTGTGAGTTGGGGCTTAAACGAGCACTGGTATTAATTCAGGAGTTGGGTGCGGGCGAAGTTGCTCAGACCACTCACCGCAGCACCCGGCTGGATTTTAGTCCGGCAGTTCGGGAGTTCGACTTCAGCCGTATCCAGCAGTGGCTGGGAACAGATATTGAACCGCAGACTGCACTGGACATTCTGACCAGGCTTGGGTTTAAACCCTCTCTGTCGGGCAACACTTTAAAGTGTGAAGTTCCGGTGCTGAGAACTGATATTGAGGGCTTTGCAGACATTGCGGAGGAAATCATCCGCACACTTGGCTTTGACCGGGTTGCGGCTACTCATAATGAGGGCTCTGCTGCCACCGATGGCGGTTTTGACCCTGAAATCAAGTTAAATTTACAAATAAAGCAAATTTTGAATGCAACTTCGGCGCACGAAGTTCTTACTTTCACCTTTGTCTCACCCGGACAGTTCGAAAAAATCAATCTTGCCGGGCATCTTAAAAATACCGTGAAAATCCGCAATCCGCTCAGCCTGGAATACTCAGTAATGCGAAACCAAATGCTGGGCAGTATGCTTGAGGCAGTAGCGTATAACCTTTCCAGGAAGAATGAGGATTTTGCACTTTTTGAGGTGGGTAGGATATTCATGCCGAACGCAGATGAACTCAAACTGCCACACGAGGAAGAGGTTCTTTCCTTTATAACAATCGAGTCAGGTGCAGACTTCTTCAGCGTGAAATCGGTGACTGAAATGCTGGCACAACAACTAGGGCTGAGTTTTTCATACCGACAGTCCTCCCTGCCGTTTCTGCATCCGAACATAGGGGCAGAAATTATGCTCGGCAATCAAAAAGTGGGGCTGATTGGTAAAATTCATCCGGGAGTGCTGGAGAATTTTGAGATAGAGAAAGAGGCGTTCTATTTTGAGATATACCTTAAAAATCTGCCGGAAAAGAAGACTAAAAAAATGAAACCGCTGCCCAAATATCCGTCTTCGGCACGGGATATTGCCATTGTGGTTGACCGAGGAATCGGCGTGGGTGAACTTATATCCGTTATTAAAAAGAGTGCCGGAGTGCACTGTGAGGAAGTGAAATTCTTTGACCTCTATGAGGGTGAAAAGGTCGGTCCCGGCGAGAAGAGTGTGGCGTTCAGACTGATGCTCCGCAAGCCGGACGGTACACTTACCCAGGAGGAGATCAACAGTGTTGTTAGTGTTGTGCTTGCAGATTTGGAGGCTAAATTCAAGGCTAAATTGAGGGTTTAATGATTTATTTAGACAATGCATCAACTACAAAAATTCTGGATGAGGTGGCTGATTTTGTCGCTAATTACAGCAAAATCAGCTTTTTCAATCCGTCCGGAGTCTATGGGCCGGCGGTACGAGTTGCTGGTGATATGGAAGAAGCCAGGGCAAAACTGTTGAAGTTTTTGGGTGCTCGGGCGACCGATAAAGTGATATTCTGTGCCAGCGCCACCGAGGCAAATAACATTGCGCTGCGCTGTTTCAGTTCTAAAAAACTGATTCTGATAAGCCAGGGCGAGCACGCCTGCATCTATCAGACCGCAATAGCGATGCAACAGGAGGGCGCTCAGGTTGATTTTGTTCCTCTTTTGCCCAGTGGGCAGGTGGATATTGAGGGGCTTAAAGCCAGACTGCATCCCGAACTCGGGCTGGTGTCTATATTGCATGTGAGCAACGAAACGGGCGCTATCAACAACCTCAAGCAGATTGTACGCACAGTGCGTTCGAAGTGTCCAAAGGCGCTGGTTCATAGCGACGGAGTTCAGGCGTTTGGGAAAATCCCAATCAATCTCAGTGATTTGGGCGTGGATTTGTACACCGTTAGTAGTCATAAAATCCACGGGCCAGCCGGGGTAGGGGCACTGATTTTCAAAAAAGAGTGCAATCCTAAGACCTTCATTTTTGGCGGAGGGCAGGAGTTGAATATCCGTTCCGGCACTGAAAATGTTGCGGCAATTTTGGGTTTTGTGTTGGCGGCTGAAAAAATGCTCGAGAACCAAAATGCAAAATTTGCATATATAAAAAGCCTAAAAACAGCGATAATTGATGAAATAAATGCAAAAATTTCAAATTTTACTATAAATGGAGAGGGGGCAGATTGCAGCCCGTATATTTTAAGTTTGAGTTTTGCGGGCATAAAAGGTGAAGTGTTGCTGCACAAGTTAGAGGCGGAGGGTGTGCTGGTCAGCACCGGTTCATCCTGCAGTTCTAAAAGTGCGGGCAATCGGGTGCTAGAGAATATGGGGCTGACCCGAAAACAGCAAGAGGGAAATATCCGAGTGAGTTTTTGTGAATCCAACACCCTGGATGAAGTGAAAAAAGCGGCCGGGCTGATTGTCAAGTCGGTGGCAGAACTGAGAGGATTGAGATAATGGAAAAAGTGATAATGTTGCGCTACGGCGAAATTCATCTCAAGGGCGCCAATCGGGGCTTTTTCGAAAAGATTCTGATTGACAACCTGAGGCTAGCCACGGTAGACTTCAAATGCAAGATAAAAAAGATTATGGGGCGCTATGTGGTGACTGATTTTGAAGATGGCGACCAGCAGGCTCTGGTGGAGGTGCTCCGCAAGGTCTTCGGGCTACATTCCTTGAGTGTTGCGCAAAAAATGCCAACAAATGCTGAAAAAATACTCTATTTTTGCAAAAATTTAGAAATAGATAATCGAACTTTTAAATTTATCATAAAAAGGGCGGATAAGTCCTTCCCGATAAAATCTATGGATTTTGCTAAACTCTGTGGTGCAGTAGTGCTGGAAGAACACCCAGAACTTAAGGTTGATGTCCACTCGCCGCAACTGGAAATCAAGATAGATATCCGGGAGGACGGCAATACCTACCTCTCAACCGAAGATATAGCCTGTGCCGGTGGTATGCCTATGGGCTCCTCCGGGCAGGGGCTGCTGCTTTTGAGTGGAGGAATAGACAGCCCGGCAGCAGGTTGGTTTATGGCTCGCCGTGGTATGAAAGTTCAGGCGCTGCACTTCCATAGTTTTCCCTATACCAGCGCCAAAGCACGAGATAAAGTGGAGAGACTTGCCAGGCGGATGAGCGAATATCTGGGTGATTTCGATCTACATATAATTTCTATCACCAAGGTTCAGGAGGAAATAAACAAGCATTGCGACCGTGATTTTATGATAATTCTGATGCGTCGGATTATGATGCGCATTGCCGAA
>CAYIZA010000018.1:0-20383 GCA_964367965.1 uncultured Christensenella sp.
CCACTAGAGAGTGTTTTTTTAAATCTATAGATTTTTAATAGATGATTTTGCTGAAAAACTTCGATTTTTCGCTGTTTTTTTGCTAAAATATTAAATTTTAGGCTTATTTTTATATATTTCACGAATCTGATTTTCAACATCTTTACAAAATTCCGGGTTGTTGGCGAGGTATTGTTTTGCATTTTCCTTGCCCTGACCAATCTTTTCACCCTTGTATGCCAGCCAGGCACCGCTCTTGTCTATGATGTTGTTTTCGATCGCCAAATCCAAAATGCAGCCCTCTCGGGAGATTCCCTTGCCGTAGATGATATCGAACTCGGCTACCTTGAAAGGCGGAGCCAGTTTGTTCTTGACAACCTTGACTTTGGTGCGGTTGCCGATTATGTCCACACCTTCTTTGATGGTGTCGGAACGGCGTACATCCAACCGGATGCTGGCATAGAACTTCAGCGCCTTTCCACCGGGGGTGACTTCCGGACTTCCGAACATTACGCCAACCTTTTCCCGCAACTGATTGATGAAAACCACACAGGTGTTGGATTTGTTGGTGATGCCGGCAAGTTTACGGAGAGCCTGGCTCATCAGTCGGGCTAGCAGCCCCACATGTGTGTCGCCCATCTCACCGTCAATTTCCGCCCGTGGGGTCAGTGCTGCTACCGAGTCAATTATAATCAAGTCCACTGCTCCGCTGCGAACTAGGCTTTCGGTGATATCAAGCGCCTGCTCGCCGTTGTCCGGCTGTGAGATATAGAGGTCTGTCAGGTTCACACCCAGATTGGCAGCATAGGTCGGGTCGAGTGCATGCTCGGCATCGATAAACGCTGCAATGCAGCCCTGTTTTTGCGCTTCAGCAACTATGTGTAGCGCTACTGTGGTCTTACCCGAACTCTCAGGCCCGTAAATTTCCACCACTCGTCCCCTGGGCACGCCGCCGATTCCAAGTGCAATGTCCAGCGTTAGACATCCGGTCGGGAAAACAGCCACATTTTGGTTAATGGTGTCCCCCATTTTCATTATAGAGCCCTTGCCAAACTGCTTTTCAATCTGTGCAATAGTCTGCTCCAAAGCCTTTTCTTTCTCGTTCATATTTAACTCCTTTGTTCATATGTTCTAATTATAGTACAAATTTTTAAAAAAGTAAATCGTTTTTGATAAGTTTTTTTAATAATTTGAATAAGGATGTCTGAATCATAACATTATTGATAAAATCTGAACTGTGATTAAAGTTAAAACGGTAAACATGTATGGAGATCCTATCCCCTATTGCGATAAAAGGTCGCTGCGAGGTGCCAGAAAGTGATAGCACAATATCTGCATCGCTGTCCTCTAGCATAGACGCTGCAATCTCATAAGCCATATCGATGGATTCCACATCGTGGAGGTTCAAAAGTTGAGCATCCATTTTGAGCAGGGTTATAAAGTCACTCTTCTCCATAATGGAGTAAAAGGCACACACTCTCTTGTCGAAGTTTTCCAGATTTTCGGACAGTAGTTTTTCAAAGAGTCCGCTGGTCAGACTGTCTGAGACAGAAATACACATATTGCGGAGGGTCAGAAGTTCGCTCAGTTTATCATAGAGCGAGGCATCGGTGTCGCTGTACATATAGTCCTTGAGTTTTTCATAGACATTGCGCAGAAATTCATCAAACTCCTTGGAGTTAAGCCACTTGTTCTCAGCAAGAATGTCAATCTCACAATCCAGGAAGGAAGAAGTCACGCAGAAGTCGAAGTCCTGAGGATTGGGCAGATTGTTCAAAATATTGCGGATTTCGCTGTGATCCAAACCGTAGGTCTTGATAATATATAAAAACTTAGAGCCGGCAAACTTCTGTTTCAAAAAATTGGTGTCCAGTGCCTCGGCAAAGTTTGGATTATTGAGGTCGAATACCACACAGTGCCGTCCATCAGAGCTCGTCCACCCCTTCCCCTGTGAAAAGTTCTGTGACCTGCAACTATAAAACTGGTCAATCGCTTTAAAAACGCTGTCAGCACCGGATATAGATAGGTCAAACAACACAATGGAGCAACTTTCTAAAAGCCCAAAAAGGCTCTTTTGGAAATCTTCTGCACGGTTAAAAATGGTTGCCTTGGTAATGTCAACTCCGTTCTGTGCAAAGTTTTTGACCAGCCTCGGCTCAATTTTAGAACCGAAATCAAACTGCGTTTCCTGAGTGTTAAGCACTACCAGATTTGCTTTCATTTTTCCTCTTTCGATTTAAAGATTTCTTTATTTCTGAAAACATAGTCGAAACACGACCAAATAGTAATCGCAGTAGCGATTGCCAGCACTACGCAGGCAGTTATGAATAAAACCTGGTTAAAGATTGCCCAGAACTCGCCCGTAAAGGTGGATGTGGCAGCCAAAAACATAAACATTGGAATCTGAATATAATGGAAAATCGCTTTGAGTTTTCCGCTCAATGAGGCTGCGATAACTACACCCTTAGTCACTCCGACCTGGCGCACCGCATTGATAAGAATATCACGGAAGAGAACGACTGCCAGTGCAATCACACCATAGGGCGCCGGAATAGTGCCGTCTGCCACCACTAACAGCAGTCCACAGGAGTAGAGCAGTTTATCGGCAATAGGGTCGAGCAATTTTCCGAGGTCGGTCACCTCTCCCCTCTTTCGTGCAATTCTACCGTCCAGCAAGTCAGTTAGTGCTGCACATATAAAGATTGCTGTCGCGATAAAGATTCCATATGGCTGCATAAAACTTGCCATGTAGAAAAAAATCATAAAGGGTACTAAGATTATCCTCAAAAAGGATAGTTTATTTGCTAAATTCATATAAATTCTCCTAAAATTAATATATTATAGTTTGATAAAAAAAGCAAGCGTTTATCACTCATTTTCGCCGAATATTCTTTCCCACTCATCCTGAGTTATCAGCACATTGCGAATTTTGTTATTGCCCTCGCTTGGCGATACATAACCTGCCCGTTCCATCTGATCCAAAATTCGACCGGCACGGGTGAAACCCACCGAGTGTCTGCGCTGTATGAAGGATGCTGATGCCTGACCTGTTTCAATGAAGTCCAGAAGGGCACGCGGCAGAAGCGGGTCAAAATCACCTCCCTCACTGCCTGAAATGTCGCCGGAAGCCCCTGGTCTGTTTTTATCACCATTCACAAAGAACTCAGATATGGAATCATCGAACTCAGCACTGTTGTGCTCTTTGATATATTCCACAATGTTGTGAACCTCGGTGCCGTCAACATACGGACATTGAATTCGAATCGGTTCGCTGAGGTTTTGTGGTGAGTAAAGCATATCGCCGTGTCCACGCAATTTGTCTGCCCCGCCCTGGTCGAGTATAGTCTTAGAGGAAGCAAAATCGGTGACAGAAAAGGCAATTCGTGATGGCAAGTTGGATTTTATAATTCCAGTAATGACATCCACTGACGGTCTTTGTGTGGCTATAATCAAATGAATTCCGGCAGCACGGGCAAGTTGAGTGAGGCGTTTTATTTTATCCTCCAGTTCCCGTCCAGCAATCATCATAAGGTCGGCAAGTTCATCCACCACAATCACAATATACGGCAGTTTCGGATCGTCACCACGGTAAACCTCGGGCAGACTGTTGTACTCCTTAAAACTGCGGACATTCTTATTCCCAAACAGAGAGTAGCGCCTGGACATCTCTTTGATTGCCCAGTCCAGTGCGTTCAGTGCCTGCTGAGGTTCGGTGATTGCTTTTGGTACTAGCATATGTGGCAAGTTGTTATAGGTGACAAACTCTACCCGTTTTGGGTCGATTAAAATAAATTTCAGGTCGTCCGGGCTCAGTTTATACAACAAACTTATCAGGATTACATTAAGGCAGACACTCTTTCCGCTCCCGGTTGAACCGGCAACTAAGAGGTGTGGCATTGCCTGCAGGTCACAGATTTTAGATTCTCCTGCAATATCCTTGCCCAGGGCAAAGGTCAAGGGCGCTTTGCTGTTTATAAAGGTATCACTTTCTATCAGGTCGCGTAGCCCCACCATTGCCACCTGGTCGTTTGGAATCTCAATTCCTACCAGGCTTTTTCCTGGAATCGGTGCCTCAATACGCACCTTTCCCTTGCTCTCCATTGCCATAGCGATATCATCACTGTGTGCTGCAATTCGCTTTACAGGAATTTCTGACGGCATCTGCAGTTCATAACGAGTAATTGCTGGCCCCCGGGTTATTCCCATTACCTTTGCCGGAATCTTTAAACTCTCCAGTTTGTCCTCAAGTGCTATCACTTTTTCCTGGCACTCATCTTCGTTCAGTTTAGATATGGCGGATTCGGTGGTCAGCAGTTCGATTGGCGGACGGAGATATGGCGCTGATTTTTTAGCGCGTTTAGCCTGCTTTGATGTCTCGGGCATCCTCACCTGCTCCACTTTCCTTTTACTCATCCGCAGGTCTTCTTTTGGCGCTATGATATCGCTTAAATCGGATTTTGAAAGGTCTATGTCGCTGTCGAAAACGCCGCTCATATTCGGCTCTACCCGAACTTCGGGCTCAAGTGGGTTTGCTTTTTGTTTGGAGTTCACATTTGCAATGGTGGCATCCGCTTGCTCTTTAAAAGTGTTAAAAGAGTTGTGATTGCTTAAGTCAAATCGGGTTTGAGTTGCGCCCTCTTCCTCGTGCACAAAACGGGTCGGGCGTTTACTGTCCGGATCCCGTGTTATAAAATTGTCCGCATCCTTTTCCTTGCTCTTCTCAAAGAGTTCGTTCAACGAATAGGATTTAGGTGGCTGAGGAGCGGGCTTTTTATCTTTGCTGGTACTTTTAACTGAGTTGATAAACTCCTCGCCGAAGATTTTGACTGCTACATCTTCCTCTTGAGGTGAGCCTCGCTGCAGCAGCGGATTAGTGCTCTTGCTAGCGTTCTTCTGCTGCATATAGCCTTCCAATCCAATCTTAGGCTTTGCCCTTTCAATAGATTTAGATTTGGCTGGTTCAGTCTTCTTGCTCTCTTCTTCTGCCGGCGGGTTGCTCTCTGCAGGATAGGACATAGTCCGAGCACTGATTTGCTTGTATTCAGACATTTTCAGGAAATGGTCTATAATAAAAGCCACACAGACCAGGGTTATAATTGCCAGCAGAATTACCGCACCCCAAATAGTCAGTGCTGTAATTATTCCATAGGCAAATATGCCCATCAGCAGACCACCGGCGGTGGTTTTGCTGGTGTAGCAGTAACTCATATATTCACCGAAAGACATACTAAAATCGCTCAGAATAAGTTGCAGCAGGCAGACTAAAGTCAAAAAGAGTGTTATTATAGTCATCACATAGACTTTTGCCACATAATAGCGTTTACGCATTAGTAGGAGTATGCCGATAAAGCCACTCACCATAAAGACTGGATAGGCTGCCATCCCAAAAATGCCGAGAACTACATTGCGAACGGGCGAAATAAAACTGGTAATCAGGCAAAACAGAAAAAACAGTGAAAAGACCAAGAGCCCAATTCCCCACTTAGCACGAGCAGAAAGTGTACTCCTGTCCTCACCTAAATTTCGTGAAGTATATTTTGCCACCTTTCACCTCACCCTTATTTTAGCATAGAATCACTGTAGCCACAAGTTATTTTAACAGTTTGACTACATCGAGATTATTATCCTGCGCTACCACACTGACTGCAAATTTGGAGTCCTGCAGTACCAGCCGGGCAATCTGGTTGATTTTGTCGATATCATAGCCCCTTATTTGTGCAATCAACTTCTCTTTGTTATAACTCTTTTCCCGGAAGATCAGATGGTCTGAATTCACCCAGGTCTTATCGGCAACTTTATCATCCTGAATCAAAAGATTGGTGATATACTGAGTCTTCGCTCGCTCTAATTCTTCCGCAGTAAAGCCATTTTTAATCAGATTTTGGATTTCATCTTTATAAGACAGCAGTGCTTTTTTGCCGTTTTTGCTATCGCAAGCCCAGAAAATCATTACTAACCCGTGTTGGGAAAAAGCCCCTATGTTGGAGCTTATATGATAGACCAGCCCCTCTTTTTCTCGGATACGAGAATATAGTCTGGAACTCATTCCCCCACCCAGCATAGTAGCAAAGAGATGATAGGCGTAGAAGTCCTCATGTCCACGGTTGATGCCTTCAATTCCGATAGAAAGATACATCTGTTGGGTTTCCTTTGGTGTGAAGACAAAGGGGGTTTCAATATTTAGGGGTGCCAGAGGAAGAGCATAGGTCTCCGGCTGTGCCTTGCCCTGGAATTTTTTCAGCACATACTTCTCCACCAAAGACTCAATCTCGGCAGAGGATATTCCACCTGCTGTGGTTACCACCATACGGGGTGCAACATATAATTTGCTCCGGAAGGCTCTGAGGTCCTCACTGGTAATACTCCCCACGCTCTCCTTGGTACCAAGTATCTTGTGTGCCAGAGGCAGTCCATTAAAGACTACATTCATAAGTTCATTGATTGCCACATCAAAATGGCTGTCTTCATAGCGCTGAATCTCGCTGAAGACAACCCCTTTCTCCAGTTCGAGTTCATCTTCCTTAAATTCAGCGTTGAAATAACAGTCACTCAGGATATCGAAGACCTTTTCAGCGTTATCACAGGTGGTGGTGACAAAATATCGGGTCATTGTATTAGAGGTACTGGCATTGCTCTGCCCCAATAGGTCGAAAGCAAGGGCAATGTCCTCACTCTTTCGGTTTTTAGTGCTCTTAAAGAACATATGCTCGTAGAGGTGAGCAATCCCCTCTTTACGCTCAAAATCGTTGCAACTGCCTGCCATTACAGTGAAAGCAATGGTCGCCACCTTTCGGTCTGGCATATACTCATGCACCAGGCGCAAGCCACAGGGATAGGTTTTTACTGTTTGCATAAAAGTTCCCCTTTTTAATTATTATCATAATTATAACAGTTAAGCTCGGATAAATCAATTAAAATCACCGTAAATATTTGATGAAACGGGTACCAAACTAAAACCCTGTGCCCGTAGTTGGTCTATAATCTGAGGTAGCGCCAGTGCGGTGTTCAGGGTAGGGTGCATCAGAATCAGGTCGCCGTTCTTTATTTTGTTGGTGGCTCTGCGTAAAATCAGTTCGGTGTCGTGGTCACGCCAGTCTATGGTGTCACGGCTCCACATAATAGTGTCATAACCCAGGGCGGTTGCCGCCTGCAAGGTAATACTGGAGAAAGCACCGGATGGCGGTGCAAATAATTTCATATTTATTCCGGTATACTCCGCTATCACCTTATGCGTATTATAGATTTCCGCTTGGTTTTGCGCATAGTTCAATTTGTCGTGGTTCTTATGAAAAAAACCGTGGTTACCCAGTTCGTGCCCTTTCTGGTGGATTTGCAACAGCAGTTCTGGATATTGAACAGCCCAACTACCACCTATAAAAAAGGTGGTGGTGACCTCCTTTTCTTCCAGTGTTTTTAACATGTCGACTAGGTACTCGTTGCCCCAGTAGACATTTATCATAAGGCTCACACAGGGCTGGTTTGCGCTGCCGTTATAGTAGAGATTATCGGTGCCGGATACCGAGGTGCTACGGGAGGTTGACAGCGTCAGGGTGGCGATTGCAACCAACATTCCCAGAATCAGGGTGTTGGTGGTGAATGCCCGGAGCCATTTTTTGGCGTTTATCTTTTTCATACTATCAGCATATGAAAAATTTGTCGGATATATGAAAAACCGCACCTAAATCCGGTGCGATTTTTAATTATAGTTTTTTGATGAGTTTCAAGTTGATACGACCTTTTTCGTCGACCGCCAGTGTTTCCACCAGCACCTTGTCTCCGATATTGACCACATCCTCCACCTTTTCCACTCTGTTGGAACTGAGTTTGGAGATATGAATCATACCATCCTTATTGAAAGCAAATTCCACAAATGCGCCAAAGGTCATAATTCGTGCAACGGTACCCTCAAACTGCTTGCCAACCTCCACTTCGGTGACGATATCCAGAATAATTTGCTTCGCTTTCTCGCCCATCGCCAAATCCTGAGTGGAAACCACTACACGGCCATCATCTTCAATGTCTATAACCACGCCGGTGTTTTCAATAATCTTATTGATAGTTTTACCGCTCTTGCCCACCACATCGCCAATCTTTTCAGGGTCAATGTTAAAGATTAAAATCTTTGGAGCATAAGGTGAGAGTTCCGAACGAGGTCGGTCTAGCGTCTCCATCATCTTGCCTAGAATATGTGCTCTTCCTACTTTAGCCTGAGCCAATGCACGAGCCAGAATATCCTTGTCTATGCCGGTAATCTTGATATCCATCTGCACAGCGGTGATGCCGTCCGGCGTTCCTGCAACCTTAAAGTCCATATCGCCGAAGAAGTCCTCAGTGCCCTGGATATCACTCAAAATGATGACCTTGCCGCTCTTTTCATCCTTGATAAGCCCCATAGCAATTCCGCTGACCGGGGAACGAATAGGTACCCCGGCATCCATAAGAGCCAGGCAGGAGCCGCAGACCGCCGCTTGTGAGGTGGAGCCATTACTGCTCAAAACCTCGCTAACGGTACGGATTGCATAGGGAAACTCTTCCTGGGAGGGAATAACCGGCTCAAGAGCGCGTTCAGCCAGAGCGCCGTGTCCTATCTCCCGTCTGCCGGTAGAACGCATAGAACGAGCCTCTCCGCTGGCATACGGTGGCATATTATAATGGTGCATATAGCGTTTTTCGTCCTCGTCATCCAGCCCCTCAAGTTTCTGCATATCGCTGAAAGTTCCCAGAGTAACGGTGCTCATTGCCTGGGTTGCCCCACGGGTAAACACAGCACTGCCGTGTACTCGTGGCAACAGTGCAACCTCGCTCCAGATTGGACGAATCTCGGTATACTTTCTGCCGTCAGGACGGAGTTCCTGGTTGACAATTCGGTCTCGGACACAGCCCTTGGTGAGTTGATACAAAAGTCCGGAGATAGCGCCCTGTTGTTCAGGAAAAATCTCTGCAAAGTGGAGTTGAATTTCAGCCTCTGCCTCGCTTAGGTTTTGATTACGCTGTTCATCGCTGGTAGTATCCACCGCTTTTTTAATAAGCGGAAGAGCAAAGGCAGTCACCTGTTCTTTCATCTTGAGGTAGTCTGCGGGCTCCGGTGCAATTACTATCTTTTTCTTGCCTGCTTCTCGGATAATCTGCTCCTGGAATTCCACCTGTTTCTTAATCTCAGCATGAGCGAACATAATGCCGTCCAGCATTTCTTCTTCGCTGACTTCATTTGCACCAGCCTCTACCATCATTATGGCATCTTTAGTGCCGCTCACGGTAAGGTGCAGTACGCTCTCCTCCCGCTCTTTATTGCTTGGGTTTATAATGTATTTGCCGTTGATGAGTCCCACCACCACACTGCCGGTCGGGCCAGCAAAAGGTGCGCTGGAGATACTCAGTGCCAAAGAACTTCCCAACATAGCAAAAGGCTCTGGTGAAACCTCAGGGTCTACTGACAGCACGGTGGCAACCACCGTTATATCGTTATAAAAGCCCTTTGGAAAGAGTGGGCGCAGTGGACGGTCAATAAGACGGGAGACCAAAATTGCCTTGTCGGACGGTCTTCCCTCACGGCGTTTGAATCCGCCCGGAATCTTCCCGATAGCGTAGAGTTTTTCCTCATAGTCGATACTTAATGGCAAAAAGTCAACATCCGGGCGCTGAGTTGCGCTTACATTGACATTGATCATCACCACAGTGTCCTGACAGCGAATCAAGCAACTGCCGTCGCTCATTTGTGCGTACTTTCCCACTTCGACGGACACCTCTCTGCCGCCAATCTGTGTTTTATAAATTTTGTTTGGTGTCATTTTTTTCTCCTTATTTTTTAAATAAAAATAAGCGGAAAGGCTTCCGCTTTTTTTAATTATCTCAATTCAAGTTCTTTCTTCAAAGCGCGGAATTTTTCCAAGTCTGTCTTTTCAAGATAACTCAAAAGTCCACGGCGTTGTCCAACAAGTTTTATCAAGCCACGGCGAGTGTGGTTGTCTTTTGAATGTGCTTTTAGGTGCTCAGTCAAGTGGCGTATACGCTCAGTCAAAAGTGCAATTTGCACTTCGGTAGAACCGGTATCGCCCTCTTTGCGTGCAAACTTAGCAATAGTTTCCTGTTTACTCTGCATTTTAATCCTCCATTATTCTTAATATGCCATTTTCAAAGTAAAACGCTGGAGTACTCGTCAGACTGTGAAAAAGGTATGCTCTAAATATATCACTTTAACTGATGTTTGTAAAGGGTTTAACTAAAAAATTTCTGTTTTTTCTCCAAAAGTTCATTTATCCCGAAGATATAGATTGAAATGTCGTACGGATTTGTCATAGATTTACGCTTTTTCTTAATGTTTTGCACTATCAGACTTTGAGAAAGGGTGCCACAGCCCAGTGTGGTGGAAATCTGTTCGGCATTGTCCCTGGCAAAGCGAAAAGCCTTGCCTGGCAGCGTCCACCCAACATTTTCAAAACAGCCCTGCTCTACTTCGGTGCAGTACAGGAAATAGGGCTTATAGCCCTTAGCCAACATAAATTTATTTGCAAAGTCTAGCAGACGGCGCTGCCTGGCGATATCTTCGGGTTTAGTCAGTGGGGGCTGTTCACAATACTTGCAATGTCGGGAATAGAGATTTATGTTTGCCACCCCAAGTTCGCACGCCAGTTCCAGATTGCGCTTGATTCGCAGTTCTTTTTCATCCAGAATCCCCACAGCGAGATCGAGACAGGTCTCAAAGCCAAAAGTTATGATTTTTTTGTAAGCGTCGTAGAAATCCTTGAATTCAAAGCGGCGGCAGAGTCGGCGCAGCGAAACGGTGTTGAAAGTGATTGTATTTACTACTATCCGAGAAACATTGTACTTTTTTAGGATTGCCAGTTTTTCCTCGCTGACAAATATAGGTGCTCCCAGTTCCACACTGATATCACTGAAGGAATAGCACGCACTTTTCAGTAATTCTTCCATCCTCGTTGGCTCCAGCGCCATAATATTACCAGTGAAGCAGATATTTTGAACGATATAGCACTTCTCTCGGATAATCTGTCTCGCCTGCTCCACCTCTTTAATCAGTGCATCAAAGTAGTAGGGGTAGATATCCCTGTTTTTGTCCTTGTCGTACATCACCCGGGTGCAGTCAAAACAGCGCCAGATACAAAAGGGCAGGTTGATAACTAAATTGACCTCCTGGTCGTTGCGGACGATATTCACTTTATTTGAAATAAGTTCTTTGATAAGTTCGGCCTTGGCACGGTCTACCTCAGCGGTAAAATGCAACCAACTGGCAACCTTCGTCGGAGCGACCTGGGATTGCTCAAGTGCCTGCATCATCCGGGAACCCGGATTTTGGCAACGGAAATTCTCGGTCCAGGGGAAGACCGAGTAATCTTTGGGTTTTGTCTTAGCTTTTGGTAGGTTAAATCTCGCCATAGTTGTCCTTTAATAACTTTTTAGAATAAGTTCTAGTTTATTATAGAAAGTGGAAAGTTCCAGTTTGCTAGTAGTGCCGCTGTTGATTGTGATATGGTAGTTGCCCAACTCTGAGTGCTCCTGTATGACTCCAATCTGGGAAAAGGTTGCCACACACGCCACAAACTGGACATAGTTCAAATGCTTGTGAGTCTTTTTTAGTTTGTTGAAGAAGTTGAAGTCGTCAAAGGCGGTCAACTTTTGCTTGCTCGCTGTTTTCAGTATGTTGAAGTAGTCGCCAAACACCTTACGGGAGAGGTCAATTGCACCGAAAGGGGCAAATACAAAGGGCGAATTCTGTGGCAGGAAAATCTCCGCCCGGGTAGCGTTGTTTAGGCTGACGATATAACTCTCATCGAGTACACTGTCCAGCAATATTATACGGTTGAAATTGTTGAGTGCATTATCCTGTGCAGGGCACAGGCAAAGGGTATTAAAGCCGTTAGAACTGGTCAGGTGCAGGTATTCGTGACAGACAATATGTTTGGCATAACGGCTATTCTCCATAAAGTTTCGGTAACTCTGCATAGTGTTGGCAATGATGAGGGTGCCATAGAAAGAACTCTGCGAGAGCAGCAGGGCATCCAGCCCCTCTTTTTTGTAGGTGGTATAGACGGCTCTTTTCCCCATAGCGGAGAGGGCAAGTTGTTTAATGTACTCTCCCCCTATCCGGTCGGCGCCGACATTTGGAGATGAACTCATTTGAATGTTCTGAATAACACCTTTGCAACTGCGAACCCCACGGAAAGAATCCACCTGCAGTTCGGTCAGGCACTCCTTTTCTCCACTCTGGCTGATAGTGTTATACAACTTAGGAGAATTGAAAGCCAGCAGGGTCAGGTTGGGCAATGAAATCATAACATGCTGGGGATTGTTTTTCATCGGGTTGCAGGTATTTTTTCCGAACTTAAGCCGGAAGACCGGGTATTGGTTCTGGTTGCCAAAGGGCTCTATTTTACTAAAAGCCTGTATGTACTGAGTGTTGATATCCCCCACCTCGACATCCAAGTCATATTCTGCAAAAGGCACAAAGAACTCATCGGGATACTGTGCCTGCACCAGTTCTTCTATCTTCTGTGCGAACTTCGGAAATTTATCCACCGCCAAAGTGAGTCCGGCTGCCATTATATGTCCGCCGAAAGCGGTCAATATATCACCCAACTGGCTCAGTAGATTGTGGATATTCATCCCCGCAATACTGCGGCAGGAGCCCTTGTAGAAATTGCCATCCCGCCCAACTAATATGGTAGGTCGGTTAAACTCTTCCGCCACTCGTGCGGCAACAATGCCCAAAATACCTATGTTCCAGTTGTCGCCGGCAAGCACAATAGTCTTGTGATTGGCGAGGTTCATCTTTTTGATTCGTTCAATGCAGTCCGCTTCCACCAGCGAGCATATTTCCTGGCGCTCCACATTATAGTTTAAAAGTTGGACAATCAATTTATTTATGGTGGACTTGTCCTTAGCGAGGTAGAGGTCCAGACTGTGCTGGGCATTACCCATACGCCCTGCTGCATTGATTTTAGGCGCCAACTTGAAACCGACATCCTGGCTGCTCATCTTTCCGGTGATTTTTAATTCTTTGGCAAGAGTGGCAAGCCCCAGCGGAAAGGCGCTCAGCGGTGCATCCAGTCCAAACTTTACAATGGCACGGTTTTCATCCACCAGCGGCATAATATCTGCCACAGTGGCAAAGGCGGTGATAGGAAGATAAGGCATAGCCGCCTCTTTTCCTGCCATAGCCTGAACCAGTTTAAATGCTACACCGGCACCGCATATTTCGGAGAATGGGTATTTCTGATTGATTTTTTTAGCGTTGACTACCAGACAGTCCGGCAGAATTTCCGGGCAGTCGTGGTGGTCGGTTATGATGACATCCAGGTTTCTGCTCTTTATGTATTCCACCTCAGCAAAACTACTTATGCCACAGTCCACTGTGATGATAAGGTCGGGCGAAAAGCGGGCAATCTCCTTGTCTAGTGCCTCTATGGTCAGCCCGTAGCCGTCCACATAGCGGTTGGGAAGAAAGACATCCACCTGAGCACCCAGTTTGCCGAGAAAATCCAACAGGATATAACTGGCGCTGATGCCGTCTACATCGTAGTCACCGAATATGAGAATTTTCTGATTTGCTGCCATGGCTTTTCTAATCTTTTCCACCGCTTCAGGCATATGGTCGAGTAACATAGGATCGTGCAGGTCGTTCATACTGGGGTTGAGGAATTTATCGATTGCCTTGTCGGTGGTAAAGCCACGCATCAGTAAAAGCTCAGCGACCGGCTCGGTCACTGAGAATTTCTGAGAAACTTGTGCTATTCTACCTGGCTCAGCCGGAGCTGAGATTTTTCTAAATTCCATACTCTTCCTTTCTTTAAAATCAGCCCTAAACCAAGCGGTGTAGGGCTGAGGCTATTCCACTAGTGGCTCGGCTGTTGTCTCTATTATTTTGTCGTTTCCAACTTTGGCTATCACCCGCTCTTTGGTTCTCTTATCGAAACGGGAGTTGGTGGTTATCTTTGCCCACAGCGGAGCGGAGATAAAGATTGCCGCATAGGTTCCTGCAATTAATCCCAGCAGTATTGGAACGATGAAGTCTCGTATTGCGGGCACCCCTATGATTGCC
Source organism: uncultured Christensenella sp. (assembly GCA_964367965.1). Taxonomy (GTDB): domain Bacteria; phylum Bacillota; class Clostridia; order Christensenellales; family UBA1242; genus UBA7584. Next base: position 14,033 of record CAYIZA010000018.1, read on the forward strand.
AGCAAGGCAACTACCACAATAGTGGTAATGGAGGTGTTAAAGGTTCGGGTCAGCGTCTGGCGGACAGATATATCGGCAATTTCCTTGTTGGATTTACCCATAAGTGTCTCCTTTCGGAGATTCTCCCGGATTCTGTCAAAAATTATTATGGTGTTGTTGACCGAGTATGCCAGTACTGTGATAATTGCCGCAATAAATGCGCTGTTGATTTCAATGCCGAAGATAACCACCATTGCACACATAAAAATAACATCGTGCAACAGTGTCAGTATAGCGGTAAGCCCACTGATGAGTTCAAACCGTATGGCTATATAGATCAACATTGCTATTACCGCTATGATAAGTGCCAGGAGTGAATTAATCAGTAAATCGGTGCTGGCGGTGGCGCTCTTAGTCTCAGCGGCACCCACTGTAAAGGGCTCATCAAGCACACCGGCAAGTTCGAGTTGCATACGCTGTTTAATCTGCTCGTTTCGAGTTTCCATTTCCTCAGAGTCCAGCCCTGCGATATTCTGATATTGCAGCGCAATATAGGCATCTGCAGTGCCCTCATTTACTATCTGATAACGCCCTACTGTTGCACCCTCAGCGTTCAGAACTTCCTTGATTTTACTTTCAACTTCCACTTTTTTAGTGTCAATCTGTGAGCCGGTCTGAATGTTCATCACATTTCCACCGGTAAAATCGAGTCCGAGGTTAAAGCCCACGGTGAAAAGCATAATAAAGCCAATCAAAAACAGGGTGCCACTTAGCATCCAGAAGTATTTGCTCAGTTTGGACGGTTTAAATCGTTCACTGTGGAAGTAGGATATTGTCTTATTAGACTTATTTCGCTGCATCTAACAATACCCCCCTTTTAAGCGCATACAACTCCGGTTTGGTGCTGTTAATAGGATAATACATATTTGATAGCCCACGGGTTATAATCAGCGAGGAGAACATAGACAGTGCCACACCTATAAACAGGGTGATAGCAAAGCCCTGGATAGAACCTGTTCCGAAGAATATCAGAATCAGACAGGATATGAGGGTGGTTATGTTGGAGTCCATTATTGCAGGAAGCCCTCGTTTGAAACCAGTTCGTATGGACGGAGCCAATCTCTTGCCGCTGGCAAACTCCTCTTTGATACGCTCAAATATAATGATATTAGCGTCGATTGCCATACCTATGGACAGTATAATGCCGGCGATTCCCTCTAGGCTAAGTTGGACGAGCGGAATTGCCTGCAGTAAGAATATCATTAGGACGATATAGAAACAGAGTGCAAAGGATGCCAGCGCTCCCATCATACGGTAACGCCATATCATAAATGCAAAGATGAATAACACCCCTATGCCACCAGCAATAAGTCCGCTCTGCAGAGCATTTACACCCAGCGTTGCGCTCACAATAGCGCTTTCGCTCAGGGTAAGTTTAACACTAAAAGTACCACTCATAATTTGCAGGGCAAATTCCTCAGCGCTCTCTTGGGTATAATTGCCCGAAATAACAGTAGAGCCGCCGGAAATTGCCGATTCAACGGTTGGCTCCGAAATCTTCTCACCGTTGGCATATATATAGATTTTGCCTGCGCCGCTAACAGCCTCTTGAGTAAGGGTGTGGAATAATGCCGCACCCTCAGTGGTGAACTTTATGGTAACGCCCCACTTATACTCACTGCTGCCACTGGTCGGGCCATAGGTCGCCTGTACTGATGAGATATGTTTTCCGGTAAGTCGGGCATCGCCGTTCTCAGTGAGTTTAAATTCCAGTTCAGCCGGTTCACCGATAAGGGCAAACACCGCTTCAGGGTCTTCCACATCGGGCACTTCCACTCGTATGCGGCTACCCTGCTGTATGGAGACCTGCGCCTCTGAAAATCCCTCGTTGGACAGAATGGTCTGAAGTCTTGCTACCGTGGAGTTGAGTTGAGCATCGAAATCTGTCTCGGAATTCTCCTCCAGAGGTGAAGCGTCGTATACAGCCAAAACCCCGCCCTTGAGGTCAAGGCCGAGTTTGATAGAGTTGGCAAAGCCATTGTAAGTGTAATTGGTAAAAGGTATGTTAAAAGTGCAGAAAGTCAGGGCAAAACCAATTAACATAAATACGAAAAGAAAGATAAATCGTTTTATTGCCGTAGGCTTATTCATGCAGTAGCTCCTTTAAGTATATTTTATTATACTCTACCATAGACTTTAAGTCAATTAAATAATCCAAAAAATCGCCATTTTGTTTAATTATTAACAATATTCATAAATTTAAAATTGGTATATTTCTCCTGTTTTCACTCATATATTAAAGAAAAACAAGGGGTAGGATATGGCAACCGATTTAAGTTTAAATAAGAATAAGAGCACATCCATGCTTTTGAATGTTATAAAGGGGGCGTTCTGGGGGGTGGCTTTCTCGCTGGTCTGTGTGCTGATTTTTGCCTTTGTGATAAAATTCACTTCGGTTGGGGAAGGCTCAATCCAGCCGGTTAACCAAATAATTAAAGGGTTGAGCATACTCTTCGCCTGTTGGATTATCGGTAAAAAGGTGGTAAATCAAGGCTGGCTGGTGGGGCTTTTTACCGGGCTCACCTATACCATCCTCGCCTTTGTGATTTTCTCCATACTGGATGGGAATTTCAACTTCGGGCTCAATGTATTCAACGATTTGGTATTCGGCTCAGCAATGGGCATTATTGCCGGCATCATCGCTATTAGTTTGAGAAGAAAATAAAGGGGTAATAAATTCTCCGCTATAAGTTTTAAAAAACAGAAGTGATAACAAAGCCCTGCTATCATTTATAAAAAAGAAAAGTGCTCATAAGGCACTTTTTGGCCTGCTATTTCAATTTAGTAAAAAAGAATGCCTATTTGGCATTCTTTTTGTTTGTAGTTGATTTCTTCGAGGTTGTAGTCTTAGGCTTGTTTTTCTTTACAGCCGGTTCAGCCTCTTTCTTTGGTTCGTCTTTCTTTGGTTCTTCTGCCTTTGGTTGTTCTGCGATGACTGCAGGGGCAGTTGGCTCTTTTTTGGCTTTAGGTTCTTTATCCGACTTTTTGCCAGCAACTGGAGAAACTACTGCCGGAGCAGCAATCTGAGCAGTTTTCTTTTCGGCATCCATGTCAACGATATTGCCGTCTTTGTCGTACACAACATCTTCTTTGAGGTCGACACCATAGATAGCGTTTGCATCAATTGTGGTATAACTCACCTTGCCGCCCTCACCTGTTTCCAACAGCACAATTTTGCCGTCGGTGGTCTCCTTTATAGAGATTATGGTACCATAAAAACCGCTGTAGGTCTTGACTTTAACCCCCGGTTTTAGAGTGTCCATCATCTGTTTTGTTTGCTCGGTTACCTTTTTGCGTCGAACAAAACTAAACACATATAAAAGGATGATTACTGCCAAAAGAACAAATACCATCCAATATGTTTCTAAAAAACTTCCTTCTGCGGCGATTGATGAAAAATACATATTACTCTCCTTAAACTTTGTATCTAATTATATCGATATTTTTAATAAATAGCAAGCAATTTTTGCCATAATTTGCAAAAAGGCTGACTTATTCCCGGGTTTTTTGTTGCAATTTTCCCAATTCCTGCGCTTTTTCATCATCCAACTTGCGCCCCAAGTGTTTATAAGCAAGCGGCAATGCCACCCTTCCACGGTTGGTTCGGGCAAGGAATCCCAGTTGCATCAGATAGGGCTCATATACATCTTCAATAGTGGTAGCCTCTTCGCCGGTTGCGGCAGACAGGGTGTCCAACCCTACCGGCCCCCCTCCAAATTTATCTATGATAGCGCTCAGCAGACGGTGGTCTACACTGTCCAGCCCCAACTCATCAATCTCCATCATAGTCATTGACTTTTTCGCAATATCCAGCGTTATTATACCTTTGCCCAGAACCTCGGCATAGTCCCTAACCCTTTTCAAAAGGCGGTTGGCTATCCTCGGTGTACCACGGGAACGGCGGGCAATCTCCAACTCGGCAGCCGGCTCAATTTCAATATCCAGAATATTTGCCGAACGCCGTATGATAGTTGCCAACTCCTGGTCTTCATACATCTCCAGGCGGCCGAGTACGCCAAAGCGGTCACGAAGAGGGCCGGTCAACATACCGGCACGGGTGGTGGCTCCGATTAGGGTAAAAGGTTGAATCTTCAGCCGTATACTCTTTGCTGCAGGACCTTTTCCAACTACAAAATCCAGTGCAAAGTCCTCCATTGCCGGATATAAAACTTCTTCAACGGCATGGTTAAGACGGTGGATTTCATCTATAAAAAGCACATCGTTTTTGCCCAAATTGGTCAGGATTGCAGCCAAATCTGCTGCGTGGCTGATTGCAGGCCCGCTTGTTATGCGTATCTGTGAACCCAACTCATTAGCAACGATATGTGCCAGTGTGGTCTTGCCCAGCCCGGGCGGCCCGAATAACAATACATGGTCAAGGGCATCCTCACGGTTTATAGCCGCTTTTATATATATTTTTAGGCTGTCTTTAATTTTATTCTGCCCGACATACTCATTAAAAGCGCTTGGACGAAGGCTGTTTTCAATCACCTCATCCACGGTGGTTTTGGAACTGGTGATAAAGTTTTCTTCCTGGCTCATATCCTACCTCCCCATTTCCTGGAACGCTTTTGCGATAATGGTTTCCAGTGTGTCCTCTGCGGTGAGATTGTTCTGTAAAATTTGCTGGGCAGCAGACCTTTGAACACCCCAGTCCATAAGAACTGCAAGTGCGTTGTCATATATACTGCCACCCACGCCTGCAACAGGCACAGGGTCGCCGCTGTAGTTCATCTTTTCACGAAGTTCAAGCATTATACGCTCCCTAATCTTGGAGCCCACTCCTTTAATGCGTTTGAGAGCATCGGCTTGCTCGGTGGCTATAGCAACTGAGAGATCGGTAGCGGAAATTCCGCTCAAAATAGTTATTGCAAGTTTTGGGCCTACCCCGTTTACCAAAAGGAGTTTACGGAATACCTCTCGCTCCTGAAGGTCTTCAAAACCTATCAGAGTTAACTCATCTTGTCTGACCTGCAGGTGAGTAAAGACTCTTGCCTCTTCCCCGACCTGTCCAATTCGCTCAAAACAATGGCTGGAGACTATCATCTCATAGCCCACACCGTTGCAGTCTATTATTATAGTATTGTTGTTCTTTAAGGCGAGAATTCCCTTCACAAAACCTAACATCTTAATTTCCTTTTATCATATTGATATTGGTCTGGCTGTGACATATGGCAACTGCCAACGCATCCGCTGCATCATCCGGCTTAGGCATTTCTTTTAACCCCAGAAGGGTTTGCACCATAAACTGCACCTGCGATTTATCCGCCCTGCCCATACCGGTCAGCGCCAGTTTTACATTTTGTGGAGTGTATTCATAAATAGGCAACTGCGCTTGCTCGGCAGCCAGCACAATAACTCCCCGTGCCTGCGCCGTGGCTATCCCGGTAGTTACATTCTGGTTGAAGAAGAGTTTTTCGATAGCAACCTCCTGAGGCTGCCACTTTTTCAGCAATATATTGATGCAGTCGAAAATAGTCTTCAGCCGCTGAGAAATACTCTGTTCCTTAGGGGTAGTTATGGCTCCGAAATCAAGCGCTTTCACCTGACTGCCCTGCTTTTCAATTATTCCATAACCCACCAGTCCATAACCGGGGTCAATTCCTAAAATAATCAACGCTTTTCCTCCGCTGTATAACTAGAATAACATAAATAAATCAAAAAGTAAAACAAATTTTCTAATTAAAACATTTTTTGCTGTTGTGTCTGAAGATGAAATAATAATTTACCCGGCAAGTAAAATTGCGAAAGCCACCCCCCAAATAAAACAACATTGCGAAAGGTAACCTCCAAATTAAAAAACATTGTGAAAGATAAAACCCCCAATAAAAAACTTAGCGAGAATTGAGCGGACAAATAAAACCAAAGACCTTCCTTTTCAGGAAGGTCTTTGGATGTTTGAACTGGTGCCGGGGATCGGACTCGAACCGATACGGGATTGCTCCCGAGGGATTTTAAGTCCCTTGCGTCTACCAATTCCGCCACCTCGGCACAATGGAGGCGCCAACCAGATTTGAACTGGTGAATAAAGGTTTTGCAGACCTTTGCCTTACCGCTTGGCTATGGCGCCATATTTGTGGTTGTGTATCTGGGCGAACCTTTATTCTTACGAATGGTTTGACTTTGCTATTCTACCACAATTATTATATGCTTTGCAAGTGTTTTTGAATATTTATTAGTAAAAAATTATAAAAAAATATAAAAAACACTTGATTTTTATTCAATTATCTGTTAATATTTTAATGTTCACTTGAACATTTTGGGAGTTTAGCTCAGTTGGTAGAGTACCTGCCTTACAAGCAGAGGGTCATA
>CAYIZA010000019.1:0-20169 GCA_964367965.1 uncultured Christensenella sp.
GGGGATCGGACTCGAACCGATACGGGATTGCTCCCGAGGGATTTTAAGTCCCTTGTGTCTACCTATTCCACCACCTCGGCAAGATTACTATCTGCGAGAAGTCAAATACTGCAGATATAATTTGCCCTCAATCTTCTTATAGGACTACCAGGGCTCTACTCTTAGCGGTTAAAAAATAAAAGTCTGCTTGCACTTTTTTAGGTCTGTAGTTATCACCTCCCCCGCTGAAAGCGGGGCAAGTCTGGAGGCGCCACCCGGATTTGAACCGGGGAATAAAGGTTTTGCAGACCTTTGCCTTACCACTTGGCTATGGCGCCACACTCCATAAAGTTGACCTGTTTATTCTAACATAACACGAAAGCATTTGCAAGTAATTTCTTATTATTTATATATTCAAAAGGGAGAAAAAGCGCTAATTTATAAAATTCAAACAAAAAGCCTGCCCTTAAATCCTCTTTTTGTATATAAAAGTATATTACATATTTCGCCCCCTCAACACCTCTCTGCTAAATTATGGCTTTCTACTTTTAGATTAGTAGTGGAACATATCGAACCTAGGGAAACGCCGTTAGTTCATTATAAATTTTGGTTTTTTGTGCATATTTAAGGCATGAATAGTATCTGGTGGGTAATTATATTTTCCTCTATTGCGGTGGCATATCTCTTTTTGGTGTCCAAAATATTGGGAAAAAAGCAAATAGCACAACTGGAATTTATAGACTATGTGCTGGGAATCTCCATCGGTTCTATCGCTGCCGCAATGGCGACCGACACCTCAGATACACCCTTTTATCACTATCTGATTGCTATGAGTATCTTTTTTCTCTTTGATATCCTGGTGACCTATCTTGGACGCAAGGGTTTTTGGTTCAAAAAATTTTTAAAGGGCTCGCCTATTCGGATAATAAATGACGGCAAAATAGACTACAACCAGCTGAAAAAGAGCAAGTTAGATATGAACGAACTGCTGTCTCTGTGCCGCACACAGGGCTATTTTGATATCAGCCAGGTGGCGTTTGCTTTCTTTGAGAATAGTGGGAAACTCAGCGTTATGCCTAAGGGAGAGTATAGGCCAGCGATAGTTAGCGATTTACCCCAACCGATTGTCGCTGCCCGGCTACCCAAAGTTCTTATTATTGATGGAAAAATTGTATTCTCCAACTTAGAAGAACTTAATAAAAACACAGAATGGTTGTATGAAAAACTGAAAATCTCCTCGAAAAAGCAATTGAAAAATCTAATCTTTGTCCAGTGGGATGAGGAAGATTCTCAGATGCTGGTGCAATATAAACAGAAGAGTGAAAATTAAAAAAACAATGAAAAAGCCTTCCCAAAAGGAAGACATTTTTACATTTACTTGGAGCGGGAGACGGGACTCGGACCCGCGACATTTACCTTGGCAAGGTAACGCTCTACCAACTGAGCTACTCCCGCATGCAATCTTTGTAAAGCCGTCTGGAAAAAATGGTGGGAGCTATAGGACTCGAACCTATGACCCACTGCTTGTAAGGCAGGTACTCTACCAACTGAGCTAAGCTCCCATGTTCACTAATGCTGAACAATCTTATTCTAGCAGATGTTTTCAAAAAAATCAAGTAATTTTAGCAAATTTTTTAATTTTTGTCTGAGTATAGAAATGTATGCTAATCTCAAACTCTATTTTCTACAGGTCTGGGCTTTTTTGCTAACCGCTAGTGCCCTCCCCCGAAATTCCACATAATGGTGCAAAAATCCTTTGTCTTTTGATAAATTGTCTGCTATACTTCTGCCAGAGGTAATAAAAATGGAAGATATAACAAAAATTGTACAATTACAGCGAGATTTTTTTCAGAGTGGCGCAACGCTGGATATTAAATTCAGACTGGAGCAACTGAAGAAATTAAAGCAGGCTATCACTGCCAATCTGGATACTCTGTTAGACGCCTTTAAGAGTGATTTCAATAAACTGGAATACGATGTATTCACCACCGAAGTTGGTCTGGTTCTACAAGAAATAAAGTATATGAAAAAGCATCTGAGAGCGTTTAGCCGTCCTAAGAAGAAGAGCCCCGGGTTGCTGAACTTTCCTAGCCGTGCCTGGCTGGTGCCCCAGCCGCTCGGCAATGTCCTTATTATGTCGCCATGGAACTACCCTTTTCAGTTGACTATGCTGCCCCTGGTCGGGGCGCTGGCATGCGGAAACACCGCCATTGTCAAGCCGAGTGCTTATGCACCTAAAGTTTCAAACTGCATAGCCAAAATTCTGAAAGGATTTGGCAGAGAATACATTGCTGTGGTGTTGGGAGGCAGGGAGAAGAATCAGCAACTGCTGGAAGAAAAATTCGACCTCATATTCTTCACCGGAGGCAAAGATGTGGGCAGACTGGTACAGCAAAAGGCAAGCGTTCATCTGTGCCCCGTGGTGCTGGAATTGGGCGGAAAATCCCCCTGCATCGTCGATGCAAACTGCGACCTGAAGGCTGCCGCTCGTCGTATTGTGTGGGGAAAATTTCTAAACGCCGGGCAGACCTGTGTTGCTCCAGACTATATTTTGGTGCACCAATCCATATATTCGGAGTTTTTGGAAATTGTTGAGCGTCAGACCAGGGAATTCTTCTTCACCGACGGAAAGGTCAACAGCGATTTTCCTCATATTATCAATGAAAAGCACGCTGAGCGAATCAGCGGGCTGGTGGATAGTTCCAAGGTTATACTGGGAGGCAAGAGGAATAAAAGACAGTTGGAACCCACCATTATGCGAGATGTCTCCTTTGATGACCCGGTGATGCAGGAGGAAGTTTTCGGGCCAATTATGCCGGTTTTGAGCTACTCCAGCCTGGATGATATCCTGGCATATATAAATAAAAAAGACCGCCCGCTCGCCCTGTACTACTTTGGTAAAGACCGGCAAACTATGCAGAAAATCATCAGCCAAACCCGCTCCGGAGCGGTATGTATCAACGAAACCGTTATGCATGTTGCCACCAGCAGTCTGCCCTTTGGCGGTGTTGGTGAGAGCGGGATGGGTCGTTATCACGGCAAATTTTCGCTGGAAACCTTCAGCCACCTCAAACCGGTTCTGCAAAAGAGCGCTAAATCGGAACTCAAGTTGAAATACCCCCCACTTTCCAAACTAAAGAAGAGTGTTTCCTACGCCTTTTTGGGTGTGAAAAAACCCAAAAAACCCCAGTAATTCCTTTAATTTCCTAATGTAAAAAGCCACGCTCTACACACACTAACAATGCAAGCTGTAGCTTGTTAAAAGGAAGGTGAAGGATATGGCAATGAACACCAGTAAAACTGCTAAAAAGGGCACCGGAAAGTCTAAGATGAAGTCTAAGGCTGAAAGTGCAAAGGAAATGACCGCTTGCTCTAACTCCAGCAAAATGTCTGGAACAAAAAACACCCAGTCTGAGCAGATGTCTGCTACTAAGAGAACTAAGTCCAGTTACTAGAACTTTGCGAGTTTAAAACGATTTTTTATACCCCCTATAAAAGACTGTTTTTAACAAAATCATTTTCATTTACTAAAAAAGAGGCTATAATCGCCTCTTTTTTAGTGTTAGTTCATAGAAATGTTCAGTATAGTCTCTTTTTTAGCGTTAGTCCATAGAAATAAGGTAGTAGTATACTGGTTGTCCGCCGGCGATTACGCTTATCTCGCACTCAGGGTGCTTTTTGGCAATTTGCTGCTGCAGTTTTTCAGCATCTTGTTCTTTTATAGTTTCGCCGGAGAAAAGGGTTATATTCACGGTGTTCGGGGTTATCATCTTTTCAATCAACTTCATAGTAGCCTCGCCTACCAGGGCATCTTTTGCCACAATGCTTCCATCGGTAAGTGCTATGATTTCGCCCTCTTTGAGGTCAAAGCCGTCCAGGTGGGTGTTCCTTACAGCATAGGTCACCGCTCCGCTCTTCACCAAGTCTTTGGCTGCCAGCATAGTTTCCTTGTTCTCATCCAGAGTTCCCTCCATATTGAATGCCAGCATTGCAGCAATTCCCTCCGGTATGGAAACTGTTGGAATTACATGCACAAACTTTTTGGTCAGATTCTGAGCCTGTTCAGCAGCCAGAATAATATTCTTATTGTTCGGGAAAACAAAAACATGGTCACTCGGCACACGGTCTACCGCTTGTGCGATATCGTTTGCACTTGGGTTCATAGTCTGCCCGCCCTCTATGAGTTCGTCGGCACCTAAATCCCTAAAAACTGCACCAATGCCCTCGCCTGTCGCTACTGCAATTAGTCCGAAAGCCTTCTGGTTCTTTTTCATCTGTTGCTGCTTGTTCTTGAGTTCACGGCTCTGCTCCAGCATATTATCAATCTTAATATTATTGATTTCACCCAACTCCAGGGCGTAACCCAATGCTCTGTTAGGCTCGTTGGTGTGGACATGGACTTTCACCAGAGATAGGTCACCAACACAGATGACAGAGTCACCGAGTGCCATAAGTTTCTCTCTTAGTTTGTCTATATCGGACTCAGTGGTCTTCTTATTGAGGTTTATAACCATAAATTCGGTACAATATCCGAACTGAATCTCAGCCAAATCCTCAAAGTTTACATGGAAGAGTTCCACTTCCTCAATCTTTCTGGCGGTATCATCAACTGCCGCTGAGAAGTCCTCATCGTTGGTAACAACCTTATAGAAGCCCTGGAAAATGGTCAGCAGACCCCGTCCGCCGGCATCCACTACTCCTGCAGCCTTAAGCACTGGCAGCATCTCCGGAGTCTGCTCCAGAATCTCTTCACCGGTAGTTATAACCTGTCTCAGGAAAACTTCAAAGTCGTTTATCTTCTTTGCCGCTGTTTCAGCCGCCTCTGCCATAACACGAATCACTGTTAAAATAGTCCCCTCTTTAGGAACGGTCACTGCCTTATATGCCAGCCGGGAACCGGACTGCATCGCCTTAGCAAAGGTCTTAGTATTTATCTCGGGATGAATCATCAACTCGCTTGCCATTCCACGGATAATCTGAGAGAGAATAACCCCAGAGTTGCCTCTGGCGCCTCGCAGCGCACCCTTGCTAAAGGATTCACCCAGTGCATCCATATTGTTGGTCGCACAGTTGTTGACTTCATTTGTTGCCGACTTAAAAGTCAGGTACATATTCTTACCAGTATCGCCATCCGGCACTGGATAGACATTCAAAGAATCTATGTATCTTTGATTTATATCGAGATAGTTACAAGCGCCGACCACCATCTTCCGAAAGGTTGCACCATTTATAGTCTTCTGCATTTTTTTCACACCTTATTTTATAATAGAAAGGCGGGCTAAAGGATTACACCCTTACCCCTACAACATTGACATTGACTGTATCCACTATCATGCCGGAAAATTCTTCCACACGATATTTGATTGTCTTCTTTAAAGATTCCGCAACTGCACTGATAGAGACACCATATTTCAGAATTACAAAAATGTCGATAAATATCTTATTTTCATTGGTCAGAACTTTAACACCTTTACCCAGTTGCTGCTTTTTGAAAAGGTCAGCAAAGTTGTCAGAAAGTTTTTTACTGACCAGGTCCACGACACCATAGCACTCCAACGCTGATGATGCGGCAATTGCCGCAATAGCATCGTCAGAGATGATTATTTTGCCGTAATAGTTTGAAGTCGTAACTGACATATTGCCCCTTCTAACAAAAAAATCAAATATGTTTTTACATATCCTTTGTTATTTTACTAAAAATTTTTTGATTTATCAAGTGTTTTGAGCAATTTTATCAAAATATCTTGCGAAAATATCTGCAAACGACTTGCAAATTTTCTTTTTATGTGATACAATAGCACTACAATTACACAAAAAAGAGGTGTTTTCAAATGAGTAGAGAATGTGAAATCTGCGGAAAAACGAAGATGGCTGGCAACCAAGTTAAGCGCCAGAGTAAATGGGTTCTTCGCCGTACTAACACACCACGCCATCCGAATCTGCAGACTGTCCGTCTGGAGACTGAAACCGGCAACCCGGTAAAGGTAAAGGTCTGCACAAAATGTCTGAAAAAAATAAAAAGCGGGGAGTAATTCCTTCTTTTTTGTTGTGCGCCGCTAACAACTCCCCCCTCCCCGGCGATTCCATAGCGATAATCTCCACTTTCTGACAACTGCGCTGAAGCGACCCTTGATTATAAAAAAAACAGAGTGTCACACTCACCGGGAATAAATGAATTTTGATTGGGTCTTTAAAAGATACCGGGACGGCAAATAAAAAAGTAAATATCCACTGATTTGGGGGTCACTAAGCGTCTCTCCAACTAAAAACAGGGGGAAAAATTAAAAAAGGGAGTTTTCCCTTTTTAATTTTTAACAACCTGTTTGATAAATAAGACCTTGAATAACCCCCGGAGCCACCTTGGTGATTTAAAGCAAACTATGTACATTTTTCTACCCCCGTTTTACTATCAATAGTCTATGTGCCGGAGGTTTTTATTGTTACAATTGTGGCTTGCCCCTAAGTTCGTTCATAATCTTTTTACGGTCTGTGGAGTTGAAAACTGCACTGCCAGACACCAGTACATCGGCACCACTTACACTTATTATAGGGGCGTTTGCAGCATTGATGCCGCCGTCCACCTCAATATAGAAGTTCAGTTTTTGCTCATCCCGCTTGCGGTTTAGATAGGCAATCTTGACCAGGCTGTCCTTGATGAACTGCTGGCCGCTCTTGCCCGGCTCCACGCTCATAATCAGCACCAGATTGGCGTGTGGCAGCACGCTATCCAGCACTTCCACCGGAGTGGACGGCTTAATCGAAACTCCTGCCTTGACGCCCAGATTACGAATCTGGTTGAGTGCGTCAATAACCTTGAACTTGTCCTCAAAACTCTCAAAATGCACTGTGATTATATCAGCGCCATATTTTACATACTCCCGAATCACTCTGAGAGGGTTTTGAATCATCAGGTGGACATCCAGCGGCAAATTGGTCGCCTTACGCAAAAATGCCAGCACTAAGTAGTCAAAAGTGCGTGCCGGCACCATTTTACCGTCCATTATGTCGCAGTGTATCCAGTCTGCGCCGTCCTGTTCCAGCGATTTGACATAGGCAGTCAAATCTTTAACTGGGCAGGGCTCGGTGCTGGGTGCAATAAGTGGTTGTTTTATCATAAAATAACTCCTGTTTTTTTATTTGTATAGTTTTTAATCAACTCATATTGGTTGGATTCAGTTCCACAAATATGCTTGCTTTTGGATGCTGGCCGGTATCGGTTATGGTGTATATCTGCTGTATTATGTCCTCCTGTTGCGGGCTGTTGATAACCCTAAGCAAAATCTGGTAGCGGAATTTACGCTGTATTCTGGTAACCGGAGACTTCATCGCCTGCGCAAAAACTATTTCCGGGTTCTTATGCTTCAGTTTAGTAATCTGCTCATTCATACTGGCGGTGATATCTCGGGCAATCCCCTCCTCTTCGCTGGATATAAGAATCCGCACAATTTGAGCAAAGGGCGGAAATTTTGCAGTTTCACGAAGGTTTAATTCCCGTTCGAAAAAGGCTTTGAAGTCATAGTTCGCCATAAACCGATAGACATAATGCTTAGGCATATAGGTCTGCAGCACCACTTTGCCCAACTTATCCGCTCTGCCGGCACGCCCTGCCACCTGAGTTAATACCTGGAAAGTGCGCTCGCTGCTGCGAAAGTCAGCGAAATGCAGACCCATATCAGCATCGACAATTCCAACCAGGGTTATATTCGGGAAGTCGTGACCCTTGGCAATCATCTGAGTGCCCACTAATATGCTCGGGCTGGTATTGGCGAACTCCTCCAGGATTTCAGCATGGCTCTTTTTAGAGCCGGTCACATCATGGTCCATCCGCAAAATTTTGACCTCAGGAAACATACTTTTGAGTTCTTCCACCACCCGCTGAGTTCCGATAGCGCCCATTTTAAGGTAACTGCTCCCGCAATTCGGACAGTTGGTCAGTGCCTTGTAGCGTTTATTGCAAAAATGACACTTTAGTTGGTTATCCTCTTTATGATAGACCAGTGCAACATCACAGTCATCACATTTTGGTGTATAACCGCACTCACGACATATCGTAAAACTGGAAAAACCCCGACGGTTTATAAAAAGCATTGCCTGATTGCCATGCCTTATGCACTCAGTTAAATCGGACTGAAGTTGCCGAGAGAATACACCGGTGTTGCCTAAACTTAACTCGGTTATCATATCCACAATCTGCACCTGAGGCATATCACTGTCATTGATTCGCTTTGGCAATTCCAGCAGGTTGTACTCCCCCTGCTTTGCCTTGAAGAAGGTCTCCACACTGGGGGTAGCGCTACCCAAAATCAGGGGGCACTGGTGCCACTTTGCACGAAATTCTGCAATATCGTGAGTGCTAAAACGAGGATTGCTCTCGCTGCGATAGGAACTATCATGCTCCTCATCTATGATTATAACCCCTATATTTTCCAGGGGTGCAAAGATTGCCGAACGGGCACCTATTACAATAGATGCCTCTTTTCTGCGGATGCGTTGCCACTCGTCAAAGCGCTCTCCCAAACCTAATTTGCTGTGCAAAATGGCAATACCCTCGCCAAACCTCGCCTGAAATACCGCTATCATTTGCGGGGTCAGCCCAATCTCAGGCACCAGCATAATAGCGGTTTTACCGGCATCCAGACACTGTTGTATGTAGCGCATATATATCTCAGTTTTACCGCTACCGGTAACGCCAAAGAGCACATGAGTCCGTGGCTGATTCAGACTGCTCAATACCTTTTCTTGTGCCGGAGTCAGTTTGACCACCTTGTCCGGTCGCAGACTGACAGTTGGAGTTCGGTTGACCTGCTGCTGAAATTCCTTTAGAATACCCAACTCAATAAATTTTTTAACTGTAGCAGCACCAAAATCCCGGTTTAGATCTGCTCTCACAAACTCAGCCATAGGTTCCAGTATCTCCAGCAGCATAAACTGTTTTTTAGAGTTTTTACGCAGTGTATTTGCCACTTTTTCTCTGTTAAAGTCGGCACTGACCGCAACTTTAGTCTGAATTAATGCCTTTGCTCTGCCCTGGCGCATACCACTGGGCAAAAAAAGTCGAAAAATGTCCGCTCGCCTGAGATGATTATGTTTTATCATAAATTCGCTCAAAGATAAAAATTCCGGGCTTAAAAGCGGCAGGTCATCGAGTTGTCGCAGTATGGATTTGAGTTTCTCCGGAGCGAGGTCGGATTTTTCCTTCAGCCTAATAACAAAACCCTCAATATTCCGGTTTCCAAAAGGAACAAGAACACGCTGACCTTCCACCGTGTTCTCGTGTGCCAGGTAATCAAAAACCCGGTCTACCTGTGAATTCGCTATGTCTACAATCACCTCAGCAATCATAAGAATCAACCCTTACCGGCAATTATCTTATCATCCATGACCTCTTGTGCTGCAATGGCAATCACTTTGGGGTCTTTTTCTACCGGTTCGCCTGCAAAATAGATATTACTCAACTCTTTTGCCCGCTCTGCAATGAGGCAGGTAAGTAAAAATTTGTTACCTACCTTACTCCTTAATACATCAATCGGTGGCTCTCTCATAATAAAATCCTTTTCCATATTCTACTCCTTAATAAGTTTATTTACAATCTCGTTGACAATCTTTGGGTTTGCCTTACCGCTGGTCGCACGCATAGCCTGCCCCACAAAGAATGCCATAGTCTTCTGGTTGCCGGCTTTAAGGTCTTGAACGGCACTAGCATTTTCAGCCATCATCTTTCGCAGTATGACCTCCAACTCGGCGGAATCGTTGTTCTGCCCCAGCCCTTTCTGCTGAACTATAACCTCAGGGTCGGCATCGCTCTCCCAGATTTCATCCAGAAGTTGGCGTGCTGTCGCCTGACCTATCTTCTCCTCAAAATAGAGTTTAAGCAGTTTTGCCATATTGGAAGCGGATATTTTAATTTCAGCATCTTCTTCCAGGGTGTTGAGTTTTTTGAATACCTCACCCAGTATCCAGTTGCATACAAATTTAGGCTGTTTAAAAATTTGGATAACTTCCTCAAAATAGTCTGCCACAAAGCGGTCTTTAGTGATCAGTTCGGCATCTTCCACAGTCAATCCGAGTTCCAGATACTCCTTTTTACGCTGATCCGGAAGACGGGTTATAGTAGCGGCAATCTTTTTGATATACTCCTCTTCTACCTTAATTGGAATAATGTCCGGGTCGGGAAAATATCGGTAGTCATTTGAGTCTTCCTTGCTTCGCATAGGGAAAGTCTTGCCAGAAACTGAATCCCAACGAAGGGTTTCCTGTTTGATCTTCCTGCCGGCGTTGAGTTCCTGTTCCTGCCGTTTAGCCTCATAGTTTATAGCCCGGGCAATCTCCCGGAAAGAGTTCATATTTTTCATCTCGGTTCGGGTGCCCAACGGCTCGCCCTCACGGTGTAGCGACAAGTTGACATCGCAACGCAAACTACCCTCTTGCATCTTGCCATCGCTAACGCCCAAATAGATAAGGGTAGAACGCAACTTCTTAATAAAGGCGATTGCCTCCTCTGCACTGGAAAGGTCAGGCATACTGACCAACTCCATAAGGGGCACTCCACCACGGTTGTGGTCTACCAGAGTACCTGTCTTAGAGTGAATAAGTTTGCCGGCGTCTTCCTCCAGGTGTATACGGTCAAATCGAATTTTTTTAGTCTTGCCATCCACTTCAATCTCAACCCCACCACCCACACAGAGCGGAAACTCCAACTGCGAAATCTGATACGCCTTGGACAGGTCGGGGTAAAAATAACTCTTACGCTCGAAAACTGAATATGGATTTATAGAGCAACCGAACGCCAACCCGGTCTTTATAGTGAACTCCACTGCCTTTTGGTTAAGTACCGGCAGCGCTCCCGGCATAGCCAGACAGACTGGACAGCAATGAGTATTTGGTTCGCCGCCGAACAGATTCTTACAACCGCAAAAACACTTAGTTTCGGTCAGCAGTTCACTGTGGACTTCCAGTCCTATTACTTTCTTATACATTATGCCACCTCCTTGCTTGCTTTTTCGAAGAAGTCACCAACATTAAAGAGTACGCCCTCTTTGAAGTGAGATGCAATCAGTTGCATCCCAACCGGCAGCCCCTCTTTAGTAGTGCCGCATGGCAAGGACATAGCCGGCAGCCCGGCGATATTTACCGGTACTGTGAAGATGTCAGTAAGGTACATAGCCAGGTGGTCGTTCGCTTTTTCTCCGAGTTTAAATGCAGGGTTTGCTGTAGTTGGGGAAAGAATGATATCGCACTTTTGGAAAGCGGTCAGGAATTCCTTACGGATAACCTTCTGTACTCTTTTTGCCTTGCGATAAAACGCTTCATAATATCCGCTTGACAGCACATAGTTGCCCAGCATAATTCGGCGTTTTACCTCGATTCCAAAACCCTGGGTGCGTGATTTGAAGTACAAATCGCCGACATCCTCAAATTCAGGGGCACGGACGCCGTACTTTATGCCGTCAAAACGAGCAAGGTTAGTACTTACTTCCGCTGAGGATATTATATAGTAGACCGAAATAGCAGTGTCTAGGCTTGGTAAATCAATATCCACCAGTTCGGCACCGTTTTTCTTATAGATTTCTAACGCTTTTTCCAGACATTGTTTGACCTCTGGGTTTATATTGTCAGCAAAAAACTGCTTGGCAATTCCTATTTTTAACCCTTTGACACTGCCAGTTATGGTGGCTTCAAAATCTTCCACTGGCAGAGCGGCCGAAGTCATATCCTGAGCATCCTGCCCTGCAATCACCTTAAGCATTATGGCACTGTCGGCAACTGAACGAGTGAGCGTTCCTACCTGGTCAAGAGAACTGGAAAATGCCACTACTCCGAAACGGGAACATCTGCCGTAGGTCGGTTTCAGCCCTACCACACCACAAAAGGATGCCGGCTCACGAATAGAGCCGCCAGTGTCTGTGCCCAGCGCTGCAAAACACTGCTTGCTCGCTACTGCAGCAGCCGAACCGCCGCTGGAACCACCGGATACGCAATCCTGTTTTACAGGATTTTTCACTGCGCCGAATGCTGAATTCTCGTTAGAACTGCCCATAGCAAACTCATCCATATTTGCCTTTCCGATTATTACAGCACCCGCATCAATAAGTTTTTGTACACAGGTAGCGGTGTATGGCGATACAAAATTTTCCAGGAATTTACTGGCACAAGTGGTGACAGTATCACGCAAGTTCATATTGTCTTTGATGACCATTGGGATGCCGGCAAGCGCACCTAAAGGCTTGCCTGCAGCACGCTTTTTGTCAATCTCGTCGGCTGTTTTGAGGGCTGAATCAGCACAGACTGAAATAAGAGCATTCAACTCTTTTGTTTTTTCAATCTGCTCTAAGCAGAGTTTTGTCAACTGGACACTGGTCAGTTCGCCCGCCTGAAGTTTTTGTCTTATTTCAGCAAGACTCATCGATAGAAAATCCATTATATGTCCTCCTCTACTGTGGTTGGCACCAAAAAAGAGCCGTTCTCGCTCTGCGGAGCGTTTGCCACAACAAGGGCTTGAGGAAGACTCTCAACGACTACATCGGGTCGGAGTTGATATTGAGCATCCAGGGTGTCCTCATATAATTGCACCTGGTCAGTGCAGATTTTATTTATCTTTTCTACCTCTCGAAGAGTGGCTTCAAATTCAGTCACAAATTTATCTAGTTCGGATTCCGAAAGTTCTAGTCTGGATAAATTTGCCAGTTTTCGAACCTCTTCCTTCTCTATTTTAGGCATAAAAGCCTCCTTAAGTGTTTATTTTATGATAACACAAGTTAAAAAAACTGTCAACTATTTAGTAGCGAAAAAAACTCCGCCTCATCTATGATTTCTATGTTTAATTCCCTGGCTTTTTGAAGTTTACTGCCAGCATCCTCGCCAGCCAATACTATGCTGGTACTCCTGGATACACCAGAGCCTATGGTGCCGCCCTCTTCTTCAATAAGTTTAATTGCCTGAGCACGGGAAAGAGTGGGAAGAGTGCCGGTCAGCACAAATGTCTTGCCTGCAAATTTGCCCTTTTCTCTGCTGGTGTGGTCGGGGTACTTTATTTTAATGCCCAAGTTAAGCAGGTTGGATATAATGGCAATATTGGAGGGATTTGCAAAAAATTCCACTATACTATTGGCTACAACTTCGCCGATATCGTGTATCTGTGCCAAATCCTCTGGCTTTGCCTGTCTTAAGTCCTCAAGGGTTGCAAATTTTTTCGCTAAATCTTTAGCGGTTTTTATACCGACATTGCCAATCCCCAGAGCATAGATAAAATTCTCAAAGCCCGGATTTTTGCTGTTTTCCAGAGATTGAATCAGGTTGGCTGCTTTCTTGTCTTTGAATTTTTCCAGCAGCAGAAGATCCTCTTCGGTAAGGGTGTATAGTTGATCCGCAGTGCGGATATTGAGTTTGCTGTAGAGAATGTCTACCGTCTTATCCCGTATACCCTCAATATTCATAGCATCTCGGGAGCAGAAATGTATAATCCGCTCTTTGAGTTGGTCGGGACAGTTGGTATCGTTCGGGCAGTACAAATGTACTCCACGGTGCTCTAACTCAGTGCCACAGGAAGGACAGAGGGTTGGCTTTTCAATCGGTTTGAAACCGTCCAACTTTTGCGCCAGCCCCAGAATTTCGGGTATGACCTCGTTGCTGCGGCGGAGAAAGACTGAGGCATTTATTCCCACCTGTTTGCGCTGAATGTCCTCCCAGTTGTTCAAAGTGGCTCGCCGTATGGTGGCACCGGCAATCTCTACCGGCTCCAGCAGCGCAAGCGGAGTGACCTTGCCCGTTCTCCCCACCTGCCAGATGACATCTAATACAGTGCTGGTCACCTCAATTGCCGGGAATTTATAGGCAAGTGCCCATTTGGGAAAACGAATGGTGCTGCCCAGTTCTTTTCTCAAATTCAGATTGTTGACTTTTATAACAATTCCGTCGATAAGTACATCTAGTTTTTCCCGCTTAGCATCTACTGCGGATATAATCTTTTCCATTTTTTCCACACTAGAAGTCATCTCAAAGAATTCGCTTACCAAAAAGTTGTTTTCTTTAAAAAAATTATGAATTTCTAACTGAGATTTCAACTGACGACCCTCTATGGAGAGAATCCCGTAGGCAAAAAAGTCTAGTTTGCGGCTTGCAGTAACTTTGGGGTCGAGATTTCGGATACTACCGGCAACGGCGTTTCGGGCATTTTTAAGAGGCTCAGCAATATTCTGACGATTGTATTTATCCAACTCTTTCAGCAACATTACGCCCTCGCCCTCTATGATTACACGGTCTTTAAAGGGAATTGAGAGAGGCACGCTCCGTATGGTGCGCACCTGTGCGGTTACATCCTCACCTATAGTCCCGTTGCCCCGGGTGGCAGCGTTTACCAAAAGCCCGTCTTCATATGTCAAACTCAGGCGGAGCCCGTCGAACTTGTACTCCAGTACAAACTCCACTTTGGGAAACTCCGCCAGAATTTTAGATGCCCAACTGTCTAATTCACCGATATTTTGTGCCTTGTCCAAACTATAGAGATGAACCTCGTGCCTATGTTTTTTAAAACCCTCTGCCACCATATCGCCCACCCGTTGAGTGGGAGAATGAGGTAACACAATGCCGGTGGCTTTTTCCAAATCCACCAAGGTGTAGTAGAGTTTATCATATTCAGCATCGGAAACAATAGGTGCATCCAGCACATGATAGTGATAGTTGTACTTATTCAGCAAGTCAACCATATTTTCAATCTCTTGCTTTTTATTCCCCACAATGACTCCTTTTGTCTTTGCTTTTTTACACTGATTTTTTGTTAAAATTTCATTTTTTGCTTGTTTTTTAGGCTTTTTTTGCATTTTTTATGCTATTTTTTCAAAATTTGTAGCGGAGCATATTCCAATGAGAGTGTCTTAGCACCTACTGCGCCGAAGTACACTGTAACCCGTTTCGACTTCAGTAGTTCGCTGTCATCAGTGATTTCACCGGCTCCGAAATTTGGATGAAAGACTTTGGTGCCGCAGGTGAATTCTGACAAATCCTTGGCTTGTTTTTCTATCTTAGCGGATATAACGCTGGTTAGGTTGCCGGCATTGACCGATTTAAATCCGGGAACCTGAGGCATTTCTGACAGCCCCATTTCAGCAAGGAATCTGCTTGCCTTTTGATACTGTTCCCTGCCCCAGATTATACGGTAACTGCTATGAGTAAAAAACAACTCATCCTGCGCACGGGTCATAGCAACATACATCAGCCGCCGCTCCTCCTCCAGGTCGCTGGGTCGCTCTCCTCCCCGAAACATAGGGAAGATTCCCTCTTCAGCGCCGACTACAAACACCACTTTAAATTCCAGCCCCTTGACAGCATGCACTGTGCTGACCAGCACACTTTCACTCGCCATATTAGCATTGTCTATGTCGCTCATCAGGGTGACAGATTGCAGATAGTCCTCCAGAGTAGCGTTCGGGTTGTTGTCCTGAAATTCCTGCACGCTCTGTACAAACTGCTCTATGTTCAACAGTTTAGTTATATCCTCTTCATCGCCGGACTGGTAATCCTGTTTGAAATTCACCTCTTCCACCACAAAACTCACCAGTTCACTTACCGGCAGATTAATTTTTTCCAATAATCGTCTGTATAAATCACCAAATTTTTCCAACTTTGCCTTTGCAGCATTTGGGAGTTCGGAATGGTTTGATATATTTAGAACATTATTTATAAGCGGCTGTTCCTGACTCAACTGCACCAGTTTTGAGACAGTAGTTTCTCCGATGCCTCGTTTGGGAACATTTATTATACGGGTAAAACTCTCGTTATCAAAGGGGTTACTCAGTAGGCGCAGGTACGCCAGAATATTCTTGATTTCCACCCTTTCAAAGAACTTAAAACCACCCAGAACTTTATAGGGAATGGCTCCGTTGTTGAGCGAGGACTCGAATGCACGGGATAGGGCGTTTAAGCGCATCAGTATAGCAAAATCATTGTAGTGGTAACCCTGTTTGTGAACCAACTCCAAAATTTTACGGATGACAAAATCCGCCTCTTCCCGGTCACTCCGTGCGCTGAATCGCACCACCTCTGCACCCTGTTTATTATCAGTCCAAAGAGTCTTTTTTAACCGTGTTTCATTGTTGGCAATCACCCGGTTCGCAATTTCTATAATACTTTTAGTGGAGCGGTAATTCTGCTCCAGTTTGAATATGTTGACCTTTGAAAAGTCCTTCTGAAAGTCTATAATATTCTGAATGTTGGCACCACGCCAGCCATATATACATTGATCCTCATCGCCCACCACCATAATGTTTCCGTTCTTTTTGGCGAGCAGCCGTACAATCTCATACTGCACCCGGTTGGTGTCCTGAAATTCGTCCACATGTATGTATCGGAACTTAGTGCCATAGTATTCCAGCACCTCCGGACAACTGGACAGCAGTTGATGAGTTTTGGTCAGCAGGTCGTCAAAATCCAGTGCGTTGGACTTCCTCAGCACTTTGTCATAGCGGGTGTAGACCGTGATAATATCATCGGCTCTTGGGCTGTCCGCAAGGTGTTCTTCATATTGACTTGGTGACAGATTATTGTTCTTAGCGTTGGATATATGATATTCTATGCTGCGTTTGGTGTCCTCGTCGTCGATGCCGAGTTCACGATATATCCCCTTCAGCACTGAAGATTTCTCCGCTTCGGAATATATACTGAAATTCTTGCTAAATCCAATCTTTTCGATATCCCGACGCAGCATCCGCACACACATAGAGTGAAAGGTGGAAATCCAAACCGGGTTGTCTTCTCCGACGAGTTTTGACACTCGCTCCTGCATTTCCCTGGCGGCCTTGTTGGTGAAGGTTATCGCCAATATGTTATACGGGCTGACTCCTTTCTCGTGGATGAGGTATGCTATCCTCTGTGTAAGAAGGCGGGTCTTGCCGCTGCCTGCTCCTGCCGTTACTAAAACCGCCCCCTCTGTTTGAAGAACGGGCGAAAGTTGCTCTCTGTTTAAGCTTTGCGTTATACTCATTATGTCCCCTTGCCTTTTAGTAAAGTATAACAAACACACCGTTTTTTAGCAACCAAAACCACCCTCAAAAAAGAAAAAAGGCGTACAGCCTTAATTCATAGCGAACTTATTGTTCACTTCCCTCTCCCAGCGCTGGCGCATTTCGTTATATTTATCGGTGAGTTTGAAGAGGTATATCTGTCTCGCCTGCTCATCCAGAGAGTCGTACTCTGAGTGGTCGATAAGTTGTTTGATTGGATTGAGGACACATTCATTGCTGGAAAGCAACAGACACACCCGGCGATAGAATTTCTCATCCTCATCGCCCGACGGCAGTGAAAAGATTTCCCGCTCCAGTCTCTTCTGATACATATGTTTCAGATTTTTTTCATTTTCGCCCCGGGAGATATTTTCAGTTAGAAACCTGGTTCTATCCTCCTGGACTTGTTGCCAGTAGCCACTCGCCAACCTCTTTTTCGCCTGGCGTGCATAACTCTTTAATGAATTCTGTGGTGACATAAAACCAGTCCTCCTTTCCGCTCTTTGACAATTTTAATATAAGAAAACGGAAAGTAAAAGCATTTTTTAGCGAATTTTTAGTTTTCGATAAAAGTTTCTAAAAAAACCTTTTTTTCGTCATTTTAATACAAAAGGACAGAAACAGTAAGTTTTTCCTGCATAAAAAAATCGAGGTTTTCCTCGATTTTTCTTTAGATATCTTCTTTAATTTTTGCTTTCTTACCGGTCAGTTGGCGAATATAGTAAAGTTTTGCACGGCGCACTTTACCTTTGCGGACAACTTCCACACGGTCAATACGGGGAGAGTGAACCGGAAAAGTTCGCTCAACACCAACACCAAAACTGATTCTGCGAACAGTAAAAGTTTCACGGATGCTGCCATTCTTGCGTGCGATTACAACGCCTTCGTATGCCTGCAGACGCTCTTTATCGCCCTCAACAACCTTCACATACACCTTTACAGTGTCTCCGATGTTGAAATCTGCTACATTTTCTTTAACGCCTTCTTTCTCTAGGGTCGCAATAATGTTCATGACTGTTACCTCCATTTAAGATTTTGTTGCAAATATTCATATTTCTTTAAAGAAACAGCGGACTATCTGAGTCATAGTGGTATGATATCACAAAATTTAATACTTTGCAAGTCTTTTTTGCCAAATTCTTTAATTACCAGGCATTTTTTATATGCACCACTTTATCGTCGAGCACTTCGATTACATCTATACGAATAGGCTCATTCCAAAAGCTTTTTTTGTTTACATACTGCGCCACCATTTGCTCGATTTTATGTTGTTTATTCTCACCCACCATTTCACAAGGCAACCCGAAAAAAGAGGAGGTCTTGGTCTTTACCTCCACGAAAACAGTTGTCTTTCCCCGCTTATCAAAGGCTATTATATCCAACTCGCCCAACTGCGTGCGATAGTTACGCTCCAGAATTTTATATCCGTTTTTCTTTAGGTACCGAACAGCACACTCCTCTCCCTGAGCCCCCAGTGCAAGATTATTCATTTAACCCTCCACAAATTTTTTTTATAAAACTCTCACGGTGAATGTCGCACTTCCCGAACTTTTTCAGGTTTTCAATATGCTCTCTAGTGCCATAGCCTTTATGCTGTTTGAAGTTATACTCCGGAAACTGCTCGTCCATAGCACACATAAGCCGGTCACGGGCGACCTTTGCCAGTATGGATGCACAGGCGATACTGTATGAAAGCGCATCGCCATGAATAACAGGCAGGCAGGGCATATCAAGTTTGAGCCCTTGCACGGCATCCACCAGCACAAAATCAGGCTGCACAGGCAACAGCCGGATACACATATTCATACCTTGTTTGGTGGCGTTTAATATATTTATCTCATCAATGGTGTGGTGGTCTATAAAGGTTATCTTATAGGCAATTGCTTTTTCGATAATCCGGTCATAGAGCATCTCCCGTTTCTTTTCACTTAGTTTTTTACTGTCGTCTATACCCGGGATCAGGTCATCCAGCGGCATAATCACAGCGGCACAGGAAACTGGCCCGGCAAGTGGGCCCCTGCCCGCTTCATCCATTCCGGCAATCAGCCGGTAGCCCCGAACCTGAAATTTTTCTTCAATTTCAAGCATAATTTTCTCTCTTGTCCAGCGTGATTCTACCCAGTTTGCCTTTGCGGAAGTCGTCCAACACGGCACGGGCTCCCCGCTCGTAGTCCACCTCATTGCCTCGCATAATAAACTTTCGTGCCTGGCAGACTCGCTCCAGCAGTTCTACCGGCTGTCCGTTTAAATCAATGCCATATCGATTGACCAGGTTTTCCGGATACTCAGTGCGGATTTTATCCAGAAAATCGAGTGCCAGTTCAGTCTGGTCGACAACTTCATCCCGGATACTGCCCACAAAGGCGAGATTTTTGGCGATATCCTGGTTCTGAAAGGAGGGCCACAGAGTACCCGGGGTGTCCAGCAGTTCCAGCGTCCCACCGATTCTCACCCATTGAGTCCCCTTGGTTATGCCTGGCTTGTCGCCGGTCTTTGCTTTATATTTGCCGGAAAGATTGTTTATCAGCGTACTTTTTCCGCTGTTTGGCACGCCCAGAATCATCGCTCTTTTTACCATAGTTATACCCTTGCTATCGAACTTCTGAAAACGCTCTTTAACCAATTTTTCAAGTTTGGTAATTATAATTTTGGTGGAGTTTGTCTGGGTGGAGTCCAGCGAAAGGCAGACACTGGTCTTGCTGGTGAAAAAATCCGACCATTTTGCCGTTTGTGCCTCATCCGCCAAATCGGCTTTGTTCAGAACATATATAATCGCCTTGTTGCCGATGATACGAGCAAATTCCGGGTTTACCGAACTGTACGGCGCACGGGCATCCAACACATAGATTACTAAGTCTACTAATTTAATATCCTTTTCCATAGCACGCAGCGCCTTGGTCATATGCCCCGGAAACCATTGAATTAACATAATAACTCCTACCTCTTTTCACCCAGTATAACAAAAAAAAGCCTGAAATACAATAATTTCAAGCATTCTTTTAATTAAAGTCTAGTCTTTCCGGGTTTTCTCGTGTTCAACTAAAAACTCCGGTCTGCGTGTTTTGGTCAACACTTCACTCTGCTCACTGCGCCATTTAGCGATTGCGGCGTGATTGCCATTCTGCAGAACTTCGGGTACCTTCAGCCCCTTAAACTCCGCCGGTCGGGTATACTGTGGGAATTCTAGTAAACCGTT
>CAYIZA010000020.1:0-19103 GCA_964367965.1 uncultured Christensenella sp.
ATTTGTTAAATAAGGAGTAATATTATGCAAGAAATTGAAGTTATCAGACACTCGCTTTCCCATGTTATGGCGGCAGCAGTGCAACAACTTTCACCCGAAGTTAAGTTTGCTATTGGACCGGCTATCGACGCAGGCTTTTACTACGATTTTGACCTGGAGCGTTCTATTCTGCCGGAAGACTTGGAGAAAATCGAAGCCAAGATGCGGGAGATTATAAAGAGTGATGCCGAGTTCAGGCGATCCACCTTATCCAAAAAAGAGGCGACCGCTTTTTTTGCCGACCAACCCTATAAGTTGGAACTTATCGAGGGAATTGAGGGCGACACTATCAGTGTGTACACCATGGGCAAATTCGCCGACCTCTGTGCAGGCCCCCATGTGGAGAGCACCCGTGATTTACGGGGTGCCGCTTTCAAATTGACCAGTATTGCCGGAGCATACTGGCGTGGCGACAGCAAAAATAAGATGCTGCAACGAATATATGCAGTAGCCTTTGCCAGCAAAGAGGCACTCAAAGCCCACCTGTTTCAAATAGAGGAGGCAAAGCGCCGTGACCACCGAAAACTGGGTCCAGAACTCGACCTGTTCTTTTTGCACGACACCGCACCCGGAATGCCCTACTGGTTGCCAAACGGACTAAAACTCTTCAACACCCTGCTGAACTTCTGGCGGGAAGAGCACGAAAAACGAGGTTATCAGGAGATATCCTGTCCGCAACTCAACAGCCGGGAACTCTGGGAAATTTCCGGGCACTGGGAGCACTATAAAGATGATATGTTCTGCCTTGACAACAAGGAAAATAAAGTTTTGGCACTCAAGCCGATGAACTGCCCTAACGCCGTTCTGGTGTATAAAAACAAGTTGCGCTCCTATCGTGATTTACCGCTGAGATTCTCAGACTGCGATAAACTGCATCGAAATGAGATATCTGGCACTCTGCACGGGCTGATGCGTGTACAGGCATTCACTCAGGATGACTCCCACAACTTCATCCGTAAAGAACAGATAGCGGACGAAATCAACGCAATTTTGGATATTGCCAACCGATTCTATGACATTTTCGGGCTGGAATATAGGACGGTGCTATCCACCCGACCAAAGGACTTTATGGGCGATATCAAATTGTGGAATAAGGCGGAGGCCGAACTGAAGGACATTTTGGTTAAGCGTTTTGGAAAGGAAAATCTCAGCATAAATGAGGGCGACGGCGCTTTCTATGGCCCAAAAATAGACATTAAAATGAAAGACTCGTTAGGTCGTGAGTGGCAGACCGGTACTATCCAGTTGGACTTCCAACTTCCGCTCAACTTTGACCTCAGTTTTACCAACGAAAAGGGCGAACGGGAGACGCCGGTAATCGTCCATCGTGTAATATATGGCTCTTTTGAACGCTTTATCGGAATTCTAATCGAGCACTTTGCGGGAGCCTTTCCGTTCTGGATTTCTCCTGTTCAGGTGGGAATTGTGCCGGTAAGTGCGGACAATTTTGAATATGCCAACAAACTGCACGACGCTCTTCAGGAGTTGGGCATCCGATCCCCAGTAGACCTGACCGAAAACAGTATGGGCGCTAAAGTCAACAACTTCCGGAAACTCAAAGTGCCATATACTCTGGTGTTGGGCGCTAAAGAACAGTCCGAAAATACAGTGTCTGTAAAGATTCGAGGCGGCAAGCAAATTAATGATATTGCCGTGGAAAAATTCACCGAGATTATGAAAAAATTACTTAAAGAGCGCACCCTCGAGTTGGTGGAGGAATTTTAAGGCAAACGGTTTTGAATTTTATAAACATTAAGCCAAAAATAAGCACAAGCACTAAATTATTGATGAAATAATTTTGAGATTAAACATATGACAATATAAAAACACCGGTTTTACCGGTGTTTTTATATTGTAACTTTGCACTGCTACTTTTTTTCCTTTAGCAGTTTTTCAAAAAATGGTCGGGCGGCTGGGATGATAAAATCTATATATTTTTCCAACCCCTCACGAATTATGGTGGAGGCGATTGATACATGTATGCGCTCGCTGTCCTGAATTATGTATTGACTTTCCGGGAACCATTTGCTATAGCCCTCAGCATACTGCACTTCACTGCCAAAGATTAAATCAATAGGCTTCCCCACCACTGCCTTCACCGCCTGAGCCCACACCTCCCAACCGTCTGGGAAAAGCGGTATCCCGCTCTCATCCAGTGAAAGCACCGTTATGTTGGAAATGGCTTTCAGTTCCTGTTTCCACCACTCCGTTTTTTGTTTCAGACTCATGTAGGGAATATGCGCTTGCTCACACAGTTTTTTATTGACAGCAGGAGCATCACAGACCAACACAAAGAGTTGGGCGCAGTTCTTCGCCGCTTCCAAAATAGCCCAACGGTGCCCCAGGTGCGGCGGAAGAAATTTGCCCACAAAGAGTCCCGTCTCCGCTTTTTTATCTTTTTTAAAACTGGCAAGAACCCTTTTGAACTCCGCACTTGGCGATAAACTGAACTCCATTTTTTCTCCGGTCACTGGATGAGTGAAACTCAAAAAGTTAGACTGCAGCATCTGCCCTTTTATTCCCCATGCGTTTTCGGGTGCTCCATACTTTGAATCTCCTACCAGCGGACAGCCCAGCCACCCGGAGTGCGCTCTTATCTGATGAGTTCGTCCAGTTTCCAGTTCAAACTCCACCAGTTGATACTGTGGAAAGTCCTCCAACACCTTGAAGCGGGTGACCGCTCGCTTGCCCTCGTTATGGCGTGTAACCTCCATTTTCCGTCGGTCGAAGTCGCTGATTTTCAGGTTCTTATCCACTTTCCCACAACGCTGGGGCATTTGCCCGTGCACCAGTGCTAGATAGCGGCGCTCTACCCGACCTTTAGCCATATCAGCCGCAAGTTTTTCCAGCGCATCCTCGGTTTTAGCCAGCACAATCAGTCCACTGGTGTCCTTGTCCAGACGATGCACCACGCCGACCTTGCCGTCCGCCAACATATGCCCACGCTTCTTCATTTCTCCCACCAGGGTGCCGGCGAAATTCTTTTCTCCGGGGTGAACTGCCATGCCCTTAGACTTATCTATTACAATTAAATGTTCGTCCTCAAAGATTATCTCCAGCGGCAACAACTCGGGTTTCTTCTCCTCACGGCTCACCTCTTCCACGGTGACAATGTCTCCCACGCAGACAGAGTGGCAACTCTTTGCCACCTTGGAGTTCAGTCGAACATACTTTTGTTTGATTAAAACCTTCGCCCACGCCCGGCTTATTCCTGGAAAAGTTTTCGCCACGAATATGTCTAACCTCTCGGGTTCGCCATTCTCCTTCTTCTGCTCTTGCATAATTTATTACCTTTTGTGTTTTGGTAAGTTTAACATATTGTATTTAAAAATACACTGTTTTTCAATCAATTTGAGATTTTTTTGGCAGTTTTCTTGCCGCCTGAGGCGGAACCACCAGACGGGTACGGGCTCGCATAGCCAGCCCTATAAAGACCAGACCGAGCAATCCCAGCACTGGGTAAAGATAGGTTACAATTGAGGCAAACCCCAGCCCGGAGACCAGTAGCGCCACCGCCACAGTGGTGAGAGTTGCCATAAAGGTACTGCCAAAATAGGTCGCCAGCCAGTTGCTTATAGTGTACACCAGAGCGAAAGAGGTAGTCGCCAGCCCCAGCCATACCACCACCAGCACAAAGTAGGAGAACCCCGGGCTCAGACTGGTGGCAATTTCAACTAGTGGCATATCCGAGGACATAGTTTCCGGATTCATAAAGATAGCAATGGTAGTGCCCAGCAGGCATAGTGTTAGAAGTATGGCGCCGATTAAACTTCCTCCGAGCGCCTCAGTGCGGTTCGCCTCCCGACCGAGCCGGGCGAAGATAAAGCCGGCAAAGAACATATTACTAGACACAAACAGCACGCAGAATACCAGACTCTCCACCGCATTTTGCAGTCCGCCAAAGCCCGTGGTGGCAATCACTCCACCACCCGATAGTCCGGCAAAGAACACCACCGCTACCACACACAGCAGTAAGGGCACCACCACCACATTGACCTTTGCCACACTCTTAAAGCCAAACATTGCCACCAGCAGCGCAAGCAGAGCGGTCACCACGCTCGCTACTCGATAGCCCAGTCCGGGCACCACTATTTCAAACAGACTATTGGCTCCGGCAAACATAGACGCCAGCAAAATCAGGTTGCAGAAGATGAGCAACATCTCACCTATAATGGCAAATTTGCCAAACAGCGCACGGTTGGAATCCTGCACTGTCACTACTCCGAACTTTTTACCAAAACTCAAAAACAGATAGCCCACCAAAAAAAACATTATGCCGGCAAGTCCAATCATAGGGTATGCCATATCGCCAAACTTGGCAAAATAGTACCAGATTTCCTTGCCTGAGGCAAAGCCGGCGCCCACCACAGTTCCGAACATAACCGAGGCTATAAACACCTGGTTGGCAAAAGTCCTACCGAAACTTTTTGTTTTCTCCATTATTTTTCGCCCTCACTTTCAGTTAGTGTGAGCAATTTTTTCAGGTTTATTACTCTATTTTTTTCCACCTTGAAAAAATAACAGGCGCCCTCCATAACCTGCTGGTTGGAACTTAAAATAAGGCATGTCAGTTCCTCATCCGTGGCATTGTGAACAGCAACGCACTTCAGAGTTTTTCGGGTCATCTTGGCTATTTCCCGTGCCAAAAACTGGCAGGCATAGAAACATTCAGCATAACTTATAGCATTGCAGACCGCCCGGCGGAGATTGCTTTTATCAATACTTTTGAGTTCTTTTTTGCCCAAACTGATGCTAGAGTATCGGAGATTGCAGACGAAGTCCAAACTAAAAAAATTGTTTGAAAGCAGGGCATTCCGGGCAATCAGAAACTTCTGTTTGGGGGTAGGTCGAGGAGACACCAGCAGTTTGGAAACCAGATTCAGACTCTTTTTGTTGGTGCAACTCGCCAGCGCAAAAGAGGTAGCATCGGTCTGCGCCTCATCCCGGAGGCTGAAACTCCACTCCAAATCATCCAACAGAAAACAACTGCGGGACAACTCCTGGCAGAATTTGCCGCCATACAACAGGGCATTCAAATTCTCCAACTTCTGTGCCTGAAAAGGGGGCGGAAGTTGATTTTTTAAAAGCACCTCATCGGGTAGTTCTCCGCTCTTGATAAGATTGTAAAAAAAGATATACAGCGGATTTTCAAAATCCAGCCAATGAGCACGGGAGATATGGAAGAGAGCATCCTCTTCTTTTTTGAGATTATGGCAGCAAAGTGCAGAAAAAGATGGTTTTTTGCATTAAATTCATCAATTTGCTGCAATTTTTGCAAAAATTTCATACTTCGGTCATAGCAGCCCAGCGAGGCAAACAGCAGTGCAATCTTTAGAAGTTCAGCGGGTTTTTCGGTTGGGTTCCCTTCCAGTGCATGCAGGTGCTCCTCCAGTTCGGTGCCGTCTTTCTCCGATTTCGCCATCTCCGCCAGCACACAGCGTGCTACCACCTTGTCGGAATCCAACTCCAATGCCGCAAATCCCAGTTCACGGCTGCGGGCATATTGCCCTCTCAGAAAGGCACAAAAAGCACGGTAGGCGATAACTTCGGCGGTCGGCTGGAGGTTTTTCAGCAGTTCGTCGGCTTTAATAAACTCCTCCTGAGCAAGCAGCACCCTGGCACTGCGCAACAGTTTTTCAGCGGCAAAATCGGGCTCTCTCATCTTATTTTTCATCACACTGCTCCACTCCAGCACAGCGCCGGTAAAGGTGTTGGCAGCATCCCACTTCAGAGTGGCATCAAGGTACTCCAAAGCGAGGTCAAAGTTCCGCATGCAGATCAGATTCCGTGCCACGCCGAAAAAAGCAGCACTGCGCAAATGCGGCACTGCAACGGCACGAAAAAAATGCTCGCAACTCAGCATATACTGACCCATCTCAAAGTAAGTCTGCCCCATCAGCAAGTTGAGTCCACGGCGGTCAATTTTGGTTCGGGCGTGCGCCATTGCGCTACGAGTGGCATCCAGCACTCCCCACAGGTCGCCAGCCTGTTTGCGCGTGTCTATAAGGTTGAAATAAAACCTGAGTTTGTTCTTAAAATTCACAACTTTTGCCATACTCTAGTCTATGTGTTAAAGGGTAAAAAAAGAATGAGGTTCGCCGAGCAAATTGAAGGATGCAATATTTTTTTAAAGAGTAAAAAATAAACCCTTTCACAACCGGAAAATAATATACCCTTTCAGGCAGGCTGGTGCCCTGCTGCAAAAGGTTGAGCGTCTGAAAAAGCAGACCTATTTGGTTTGAGCATAAAAATGGTAGTTAAAAAGGTTTCGATGCCCCGATTTATTCAAAAAAGCGAACCCCGGCTGATAAATTTAACAAACAGCCCGGCAACTTTAGACCATAGTTTACTCAACAAATCTAAATAAAAAAGTGGAATCAGCCTAGCAAATTCCACAATTAAAAACTATTTTTCTAAAAAAGGATTGGCGCGGTACTTTCCTATAAGCACGCAAACTATGTCATAGCCCCACCAGATAAAGCCCACCAGCATTAAACTAGAGACCATTTTCACCACAAAGCATACGCCGTCCTTTTTGTAAAGTTTATCAAAACCAAAGGGCAATATGCAGAGCAGTAACAGCACCCAATCCATTTTAGGCTTATCTTTTCCGGGCATTAGTACCTCCGACTTTTAATTTAAACTGACTGAAGTCAATGCCAGCCTCTTCCAGCAAAGCAAGCGAGAACTCGTCAGGATAATTGTCCCTAAATACTATGCGTTTTACTCCAGCATTTATGATTAGCCGGGCACAGATTGAGCAGGGCGAGTGCGTTATGTACATAGTTGAACCCTCCAATTCGTGCCCCATTTTGGCAGCCTGAGCGATGGCGTTCTGCTCGGCGTGCACGGCATAGCAGAGTTCCTGCCGGGTACCGCTCTCAATGCCCAGCGTTTCACGCATACAAACACCCCTCTCCACACAACTCTTCACTCCGGAAGGAGCACCGTTGTACCCGGTAGCGAGTATCCGCTTGTTCCTCACAATAACTGCGCCAACTTGGCGATTTGGTCTTATACAACTCGACCAGGTAGAAACCAGTTGCGCCATATCCATAAAGCGCTCGTCCCATTTTTCATTTGTTGTCATCACTTGTCCCCCTCTTTCTTTGGTGGTAGTTTCGGTGGCAGGTTCGGAATCCTTGGCGGCAGTCCTCTAGGCGGGAAAGGCGGAACAAATCTTGGTGCCTGTCCTGGGAAAGGCGGCACTGCACCCGGTTGCCGATTCAGTGGCTGAGCCTGTGCCGGCGTTCCCTTAGGGGTTGCCGTTGGGGTTATGTTTTGGTTTACCCCACTTGCCTGTGCCGAGGTTGCTTTAAGGGTTGCGGCTGTAGATATGTTTTGGGTTGCCCCACTTGCCTGTGCTTGATTGTTTGGCTGGGCAGCACTTAGTTTAGATTGAACTCCTTTAGTTTGCGGGGTAGACTGCGGAGCATAGTACCCTGCCGGAGCGGTCGGTGGCATCGGAGCAAAGCCCTGCATAGCCGGTTGAACAGTGTCCGTGTTTTTTTCCTGACGGCGCCTGGAGGTTACTATCATCCACAGTCCGCCAATCACACCAAACAGTCCCAGAGATTCCAGGAAAAACCATTCCAGACTCTCGGTAAGCCCAACTATCAACATAGAAGAGGCCAGCAGTTCAACGCCGGCAACCAGCAGCCAAAATACAGCGTAGAACATAAGGAAAGAGGGGCCACGCTTTGGGTTTTTGCGTTCGGATGGAAGTACTCTAAATATTATACCCAGCAACAGCGCCAGCACTCCGGCGCCAGCAACACTCATAGTTATGATATCCATTGGGCTGATATCCTCGATGAACCAAAGTCCGTACTTCACAAAAAAACTCGCCACAAACAGCAGTCCGGACAGTTTGAAAAAGAAGGAACTCCGGCTCACGCCGATAAAGAGTCCCACAAAGTTGACTAAGAGCAGCAAGCCTCCCAATATCAGAGCACCCCACTGCGCTGCGAAGACCAGGTAGTCCCAATTCAGCCCTACATTGTTCCAGTCCCAAAGCACTATGCCAAAGGAGAGTAAAAATGGAGGCAAGAAGAGCACCAGGCAAGGCGCCCCAATCAGCAGGGCAAAGATTCCACCCCCTATATAGGTGGGCTTGCGTTTTGATTTTGGAATTTCTGGATATAACATCTTCTACTCCTTTTCTACTCATTTTAGCAAAACATTACACTATTTAGCAAGCAATTTTCGGCTTATTTTTTTCGGCAGATTTTTATTGCAGAAGTCAACTATAAACGCCCAGACCTCTTTTTTATTCTTTTCGTTTAAAATTTCGTGGCGACCCTTTTCCCATACCTTAAACTCTACCTTAGAAACGCCCAATTCCAAATATTGCCTGTGGAGAGATCTGGCGAGTTTAAGCCCGGCACCCCCGACGGGGTCGTCGCTGCCGCTGGAGATGAGAATCGGCTTGTCCAAATCCACCTGCGCCAGGTTTTTGGCTTTCCCCAATTTCTTAAGGTGCTTAAACATAGAGAGGTAAAAGTTGGCACTGCACACTGCGCCACAGTACTGGTCTGCTACATATTTTGTCCAAATTTCATCATCGTTAGACAGCCAGTTGCCATTTGGGAATTTTTTGCCGTATTTCACAAAACTCAGATTATAGATAGTCTTAGCCGGAGCGTCCTTGCCCTTGAAGAGTTTGGTGAGTCGGGCAACCATAAGCCCCAGCCCCACACTGCTGTCTCCCCGCATATTGGCACTTCCGGTAAAGACGGCGAGTGAATGTCCGTGATACTGCTGGATTACCTCCTGCAATACAAAACTACCATAACTATGCCCCAGGAAAATAAGGGGCATGTTATTTTCTTTTATAAGCATCTCAGCAAAGAATATAGCATCGTTGACACAGTCTTCAAAAAGGTCGCCCTGGTACTTGCCCACCTGTTCGGGCGAGCCCGCCGTCCTACCGTGCGCCCGCAAATCCCACCCAAAGACTATAAAGCCCTTAGAGTTGAGAAACTTTGCGAACTCGTCATAGCGCTCAGAATGTTCAACCATCCCGTGGATAATCTGCACCACCGCCTTTGGGGATTTGACCTCCGACCATATACGGCAAAAAATCTTGTTCCCGTCAAAACCGGTTAAAAACTGCTCTTTCATAATCTTCCTCCTTATCTAGACAGCGACCGCTGCACCGCATCCTGCCAGTTTTTATACTGCTGCTGTATCGCTATTCTATTCTTTTTATTGGGTTTGAACACCCTCTTTGCCTGATAAATTTTAGAGATTTCCTCCAAATTCTTCCACACACCCAGCGCCAGTCCGCAGAGATATATAGCACCCAGGCTGGTGGATTCTTTCTCTCCGGCGCACTCAATATTATGGCAGAGCAAATCGCTCTGCTGCTGCATCAGAAAATCGTTCTGGCTGACCCCGCCGTCTACCCGTATATTACAGATAGTGACCTTGGCATCTTTCAGTATGATATCATAGACCTCTTTAACACTAAAGACTATGCTTTCAAGCACGGCACGGGCGACATCTGCCTTGTTGGTATTGCGGCATATGCCAAACAGTAGTGCCCGGGCATTGCCGTCCCAATAGGGAGCACCCAGCCCGGTGAAAGCGGGTACAAAGTATAGACTGTTGGAGGCCTTTGTGCTGGCAATCAGGGCGTCAAGTTCGGGCATCTCGCTGAAAAAGTTGAGATTATTCCTCATCCAGTCAATACTGCTGCCACAACTGAAGACACTACCCTCTAGAGCAAAGGTGGCTTGCCCTCCTATCTTCCACGCCAGGGTGGTGAGGATTTTGTTCTTGCTGTATATTATATCCTCGCCGATATTGAGCAGCATAAAACTGCCGGTGCCAAAGGTGTTTTTGATATCTCCCTTATGGAAACACGCCTGCCCGAAGAGCGAGGACTGCTGGTCACCGATGAGCCCGGCAATCGGGATTTCCACCCCGTTAAAACTATAACTGCCCACCACCTGGTCGTTGGCGACGATATCTGGCAGTATGGCACGGTCTATATCAAAAAGTCGGAGTAGTTCGGCATCCCAGTTTTGGGTTTTAAGGTTGAGCAGCATAGTGCGGCTGGCGTTCACGGCATCGGTAACAAAGGCTTTGCCTTGGGTCATTTTAAAGGTCAGAAAACTCTCCATAGTACCCACTCGCAGCCTGCCCTTTTTTAATAGTGTCTGTGCCTGGCGGTTGTTTTTTAGAATCCAGGCAATCTTGGTGGCGCTGAAATAGGCATCGGGAACCAGTCCGGTCTTCAGAAATATCTTTTTGCCGACTCTGCCCTTAAGTTCACGCTTGCAGAAGTCCACAGTACGGCGGCACTGCCAGCCTATGGCGTTGCATACCGGCTTACCGGTTTGTGCATCCCACGCTACCACCGTTTCCCGTTGGTTGGTGATACCTATACCCCACACTTCGCTGAGATCTACCATACGCAAAACCTTGTTTAATTTGGTTTGCACATGTCTCCAGATTTCCTCGGCATCCTGCTCCACCCAGCCCGGCTGAGGGTAAATTTGCCCAATGCCTGCCCTTTCCTTGGCAATAAATTTATTTTGCTGAGTATCGAACAGTGACACCCTTACCGAAGCAGTGCCCTCATCAATGGCTAAAATATATCTTTTGGTGTTCATAAAGCCCTCCGCCAACTACTTTTCACACTATTGTATCAATTACTTCCCACTTTTTCAAATGAATTAACTTAATTTCCGGGTAATTGTTTGATTTTTTTAGAAATAAAAGATAAAATATAGTATGAGAGAAGTTTTGATTTTTATTAAAGGGGGCTTTTAATGGTAAATGACTTTGAGTTAGTAGTCATCGGAGGAGGAATTGTAGGCTGCTGCGTTTTCAATTATGCCGTGATGAATGGGGTGAAAGCGGTGCTGTTGGAGGCTGAAAACGATGTCTGTGCCGGCGCCTCTAAAGCGAACAGTGGGATTATTCACTCCGGCTACGACCCTGCCCCTCTTACTCAAATGGCAAGCCTGTGCCTGCGGGGAAACCTAATATATCCGGCGCTGTGCCGGCGTCTGGGAGTGGGTTTTCTGCCCTGCGGCACCCTTACAGTAGCGCCCGAGAGCGGTCGCAAAACGCTGGAATCGCTGTTGGAAAGGGGTGCAAAAAACGGAGTACGGGGTTTGCGCCTGGTGGAAAAAGAGGAACTATTTGCAATGGAGCCCAACCTGGCGGAGAATATCAACCTAGCACTGTTTGCGCCGAGCGGTGGTGTTATAAGCCCCTATAGTGTGTGTATTGCACTGGCGGAAGAGGGCGTTATCAATGGCGGTACTGTGTTGACCGGCTTTCGGGTGGATTCCATTATAAAGGATAGTATCGGCTTTACCTTCAGCGACGGCAAGCGGACGCTCAAGGGCAAAAGGGTGGTGAACTGCTGCGGCAGTCACGCCAATGAAGTCAATGCTCTGGTGGGCATCAAACCACACAAGATGACTTTCCTG
The DNA here is from genome assembly GCA_964367965.1 of uncultured Christensenella sp. Lineage (GTDB taxonomy): Bacteria > Bacillota > Clostridia > Christensenellales > UBA1242 > UBA7584. The sequence goes on from CAYIZA010000020.1 coordinate 11,487, forward strand.
CGTGGGGAATATCTGCTGTTGGATCGCTCACAAAAGGGATTTGTAACCCGACCGATATTTCCGCTACCAACCGAAAAAAGCAAGGGCATTCTCGCTACTGTGACCGAGCATGGCAATGTTATGTTCGGGCCGACCGCTGAGAGTTGCCTCGCTGAAGACACCCGAACCTCGCTCAGTGGCATAGAGGAAATACGGCAAAAAGTGGTGCTGAGTGTCAACAAGCCAAACTTTAAAAAAACTATCAAGTTGTTTGCAGGAGTACGGGCGAAGAGCGGTGACGACTTTGTACTCAGGAGAGCAGACGAGGTGGAGAATTTCTACTATGCTTTGGGCATCTGTTCGCCCGGGCTGACCGCCGCTCCTGCCATTGCCGAATATATGATGGAACTGTTACAGGAGGACGGATTGCAGTTTCACGCCATTGAGGCGATACCACGAACGCCGTACACTGAAACGGCAAAACTGAGCAGGAAAGAACTATCCCAACTTATAAAACAAAATCCGGCATACGGCAGGATTGTCTGCCGTTGCGAGCGTATATCGGAGGGCGAAATCATAGAGGCTCTGAACTCTCCCCTACACCCTCACACTATCGATGCTATCAAGCGCCGTGTGCGCCCTACTATGGGCAGGTGCCAGGGCAGTTTTTGTATTCCTAAACTGCTGAAAATATTCGCACGGCATCAGGGATTACCGCAACAGGATATCACCCTGGACGGCGAGGGCGGCTCCATTGTGGTTGGAGATATCAAGGATGAGGGCTTTTATAAAAAGTCCGGAAAGGGAGGCGCAGATGAAAACTGATATTGTAGTTATCGGCGGAGGTCCTGCCGGACTTGCCGCAGCCTATGCCGCCAGCAAAGGCGGGGCAAAAGTGGTACTGGTAGAGAGGGATTACCGTCTGGGCGGTATTCTGAACCAGTGCATTCACAATGGCTTTGGGCTGCATTTTTTCAACGAGGAACTGACCGGTCCGGAGTATGCCCGCAGGTGGGTGGAAAAGTTGGCTGAGAGCAAAACCCGGGTACTTCTGAACAGCATTGTGCTGAGCATAAAAAAACTGGGAGACCGGCGTATGTCGGTGGAAATATGCAATGAGGGTGGCATTTCCACAATCAACGCCAAAGCGGTTGTTCTCGCTATGGGCTGTCGAGAAAAGCCTGCCGGCGCTATCAACCTGTGCGGCACCCGACCGGCAGGAATTTTTTCCGCCGGCGAGGCTCAAAAGTTGGTTAATATCCACGGCAAACTGGTTGGTAAAAAAGTGGTGGTGCTGGGGTCGGGAGATATCGGACTTATTATGGCAAGGCGGATGACCTGTGAGGGCGCACGAGTTTTGGGTGTGTATGAGATTATGCCGAAGTGTGGAGGGCTGGCACGGAATGTAGCACAGTGCCTGAACGACTTCAATATACCCCTGCACCTGTCCACCACTGTGGTAGCGGTGGAGGGTAAAAAGAGAATAACTGGGGTCTGGGTTGCTCCGGTCAATGCCGACCTCTCCCCTGACCTGGAGCGCAAAAAACTCATCAAGTGTGACACCTTGCTGCTGTCTGTGGGGCTGCTGCCCGAAACCGACCTGGTCAGCGAACTTAATCTGGAGAGTTCTCCAGCGACCAACAGTGTAGTCACTAATGAGTGGTTTCAGACCAGTATGCCAGAGATTTTCTGCTGCGGCAATGTTATGCATGTGAACGATTTGGTGGACAATGTAACTAAAGAGAGTATAACCGCAGGAAAGTTCGCCGCTCAGTTTGTGAAATCCGGGCTGGCAAGTTCAAACCCGATTACTATAACCCACGACGAGCATATCAAATACACCGCACCTAGGTATATCTTCAGGGGAGATGGCGAGGTGGAGTTGTCTTTCCGTATAGGTAAAGAATACCGTCGGGTTCAAATTATCGCTGAGAGCAGCGGCAATATAATTTCCCGAGACCCGCACCCGGTTGTAAATGCGGGCGATATGCAGTCTATTAAAATAGACAAGTCTAAACTGGGCGATAACCTGCATATCAAAATGGAGGTGTTATAAATGGAATTAGTTTGTATAAGGTGCCCGATTGGCTGTCACCTTACAGTCACCAAAAAAGGCAAGGATGTAATAGTGACCGGCAACCTCTGTCCAAGGGGTGAAGAGTATGGCAGGCAGGAGATGCTAAAACCTCTCCGCACCATAACCACAGTTAAGCAGATCCCGGAGGGCACGGTGAGTTTGAAGACCTCCAGCCCAGTGGATAAGAAAATCTATTTTGATGTGCTGCGGGCAATAAAGAACACCCCGTTGAAAGAGGGACTTAAGCCCGGCGATATCTTTATAGAAAATGTGCTGGGCAGCGGCAGTAATCTGGTCATCACCGGCGTGCACCGTGTGGAATAATATAGTTGGTAAAGCGGAAAACAATAGCCATCAAGGGTTGTGGATGAGAAAACAAAAAGGAGAGTATATCTCCTTTTTTTGTGCCAGATAAACAAGGGCTTTGTACACTGCTTGCGCCAGATAAAATAACACGCCACACCGGGCTGGTTGGGTTCAACAGCGGTTCTATAGAAAATATGAAGTTAGAATTTCGAGCGGTTTCCAATATATCCTTTAATGCAGGTGCTATTGCTAAAAATGTCGGGCTTAAATCGGCACAAACAGCAGCACAACCACCAACATAGCCCTGAAAAGGTTTCTCAGTCCTTTGCGGGCAAGAACAAAAATGGTAAAAAAGACTCCAAACGGAGTCCTTTTTTTATTTCTCATATGCTTTAATTTTGCTTTTGGATATAGCGCCTATGGACATTCCTATGCACAGCGCTGCCGTTATAAGGCTGCTGGTAATCCATTCTGCCACACCCAGACTGTTAGAACTGCCCAGCCCAGCAAAAGATTGAGGAATCGCCTCGTTCATAAATGCAAACGGGGTGTAGTTTACCAGAGTTTGCTCTCCCACCTGAATTGCCCCCAGTATCTCCGGAATCAAAATCATAGACACTATCACAATCACCGCTACTGTGGTTCCACGACGCAGCATAGCGTTGAGGGTCAGGGTCATCAGCGAGATGAAGACTACATAGACCAGCATAAGCCCGTAACTGCGCAATATGTTCGGTATCTCAAATACCGTGGTGCCGGCGCCTCCCGACTCACAATAACTTATGGTAAATATAAAGTGCAGCATACACCCGACTATAAATGCAATGATTATAGACAGAAAACCAGTGGTAAGACGGGATATAACCATATTGCGTGTCTTAATGCCGGAACTGATTGGGTTAAGCCATTTTTTGGTGGTGATTTCCTTGCCGATAAAGTTACAGTACATTACCACCATAATTATAATAAAATAGGTAGACATAACAGCGTTAAATAAGTTGGTGCTGTTGTAGAAGTTAGGCTTCAGCATCACCGAAAGAGAGCCTGATGCTTCACCGAAACCCATTAAATCCATAACCACAAGTATGACCATAACTATAGCGGCAATTCCCAGCGAGGAGGCCAGCATAATCCAAAATCTGGAAGTTCGTACTGTCTCCATATAGTCTTTTTTAAAACATGCTGCCAGTTGTTTCATTCTCTTATCTCCTTGTTCGCCTGGATAAACACTTCCTCAATGGTCGGGCGCTTTATATATATGCCCCGAAGCGGCACCTCAAGCGAGATAATCTTTTTAAACATATCATCCACTTTCTTTGGCTTACTTTCGATTTCCACCCCACCATTAACCAAAGTTGCGGACACGAAAAAACTCAGTTTCTTAACCGCCTGGACAACAGCCTCAGGCTCGGGGCTCTCCACACATATGATTGGCTTAGTATAGCGCCTCAGCACCTCTTCTAATTTGCCCTCAATGACCAAATTGCCTCGCACCACCAGCCCTACCCGGTCGCAGATACGGTCTACATCGCTAAGAATATGAGTGCTCAGCACCACTATTTTTCCCTGCTTTCGCAGCGAGTCGATGATGCCTATAACCTCCACCCGACCCTCTGGGTCCAGCGCACTGGATGGCTCATCCAGCAGAATCACCTTGGGGTTACTTACCAGACCGCTGGCAATGCCCATTCGCTGCTTCATACCACGGGAAAAGGCTTTTATCCGCTTATTTTCCACCTCTCTCAGCCCCACAGCGCTTAGAAGTGCGGCGATTTTCGCCTTTTCTTCTTCTCTGGAGAAGTTCTGTCCGCTCATCAGAAAGGTGAGGTACTCCGCTGCTGTCATATATTCAAACATAGCAGGAATATCCACCACAAAGCCGATATTTCCGGATAAGTCATTCATACTGCGTATACGCTTATCGTCCACCCAAACCTCACCGGAATCCGGGTTCAGAACCTGGGCTACAATACTCATAAAGGTGGTCTTTCCGGCACCGTTGGCGCCCACCAGCCCATAGACCTCGCCGTCCGCAATCTCCAGATTGAGATTGGACAGCACTGTCTTATCGCCAAACTTCTTGTTGATGTTTATAATCTTTAACATATAATCTCTCTTCGATCCCTTTTTGTTTTAAGTCCGAGGCGGTCTTCATCCGCTTGTTCCGTGGCAAGGCTGGCAATATTGCCACCACACCTAAACCGGGTTACAGATTTTGGCAAACAGGCAGCAGCCAAAGTTAAAATCGCATACCTCAAATCTAGCATTTTATTCTATTAAAGTCAACTGCAGAAATATGTATTTTCTTGGTTATTTCATAATTTGGATATTTTATTTGATTTTTTGGCATTTTAAATATATAATAAGAAAAAAGGAGATCCTTATGTTTGCACTTATTGCATCGGATATCGGAGCGATTATCGACACAGGGGCTCTGGTGGCTCTCATCTTCTCTATTGTGCTGGGGGTGGCTTTTCTGACCATTATCAGCATTATGATTATCAAGCGGGTTAAGTACCTCCGGCAAATGAAACACAACGAGCAGCAGTGGGCAGAATATCACGCCAACTTGGGGAAAGATAAAAAAACACAATGATGCTTTTTATCGAAAACCAGATTGAGCGGTTCGACTATCTGACAGCGGGAAACTTCGCCAGAAACCTTGTGAAAAAAAGGGCTTTTCTTTACTTAAAATAAAGTTTCCTGTATTAACTTGACTAATTTTGAAAAGATGTGTTAAACTGATAAAAATCAATCTGGAGTTTTTTTATGGTAGTAGAAATGTTTAACTGGCTTTACTTCTTGTGTATCTTTTTAGTAATAGGAGCCGGGGTAGGTCTTTATTTCCTGCTTAGAAAGCGGTCTGACAAAACCAAAAAGTGGGTTATTTTTGGAATTCTTATGTTCAACCTGCTGTTGCACTTCTCGAAATTCTTCATTGAGCCGTATGCCTCAGATCCCGAATTGTTGGCGGAGGATCTCTGGTTTATAAATATCTGTGCGGTCAGCGTGCTGACCTTTCCCTTCATCTTTCTCTCAAAGTCGGACAGCGCCAAGGACTTTATGTTCTATCTGGGTGTGCTGAGCGGATTCCTCGCTGTTGTGCTGCCGACAGAGGCACTAAATAATGTATACGCTTTGGATGTGGTGCGGTTCTATATCTGCCACGGTATCTTTATCATAGTACCACTGTTGATGGTCATCCTCAAAGTACACAAATTAAACTATCGCCGAATCTGGCGGATGCCGTTCTATATGATGGGAGTCTTCCTGGTCATACTGTGTAACAATGTATTGTCCAGTGAATTGGGTTTTACCGAACTGCGTGACAACGATATGCTGGATCCGAACTACCCTAATCCGTCCTTTTTGTGGGGGCCGGGTAGTGATGCCCTCGCTTCCTTTTTCACCTGGCTGACACCGGAATTTATGACCACAGTGCCATACGGCGATTATGCCGGGCAGGCTAAATATTGGCCTTTTTTCTGGATGATTCCGTCCTGTATCTTCTACTTCATTCTCTTCCCGATTGTTATGTGCCTGCCGTGGGAGTGGAAACATATACGGGACGACTTCAAAGGCATTAAACTTCGCATGTCCCATCGCAGAGCAGTGCGTGTTGCAAGAAAGTTGGGGAACGCCGTGCCTTTGGCGCCTAAAGAGTCGATAGCAACGACAAAAGAAATTAAGGTTGAAAAGAAGTAATCTTTTTGTTGACGGAGCGCCACTTGTTAAAGTTGGTGAAGTTTATAGTTCGGCTGTTGCAAAAAGTAAGCAGAAAAGTTTGACTGGTTGAAGTTATGCTTTGTGGTCTGGTTTTCTTTGGTTGACAGATGAGGGCAAGGGGCTTTGCTCGGTGCACCGCACCGAGCAAAGCAAAAGGGCGGGTGCCGGTGAGTGCGTTTTTGCAATCAGCGGCGGCGCCCTTTTGCTTCAGTGCACGCAGTGCACAAGCCCCTTGCCCCTCTTTTTTTAAGCACTAAAACCAATTCCGACAAATTCCTCATCTGCCTTGCTTATCAACCACCTTTCGCTCAATCTTTTCCTACCCCTCTGCCAACAGCATGGCAATTCGTGCCATACACCTCTTGATATCGCTGGAGTATGGTAGCACTGTGCTGGTTAGCACGCTCTCGTCCGCCACATAGCGCAGTATGCTGTTAGCGGAAGACATTACATTGTGCAGGGCGGTAAACTCTGCCTTGTCATATGTGAAGAGTTCACGGTTATAATATTCAGCGTTCAAAGCCAGCCGGTTGAGTTGCATATTAGCGCTTAACTCACTTGTGTTGCCGAGGTCCAACTGATAACTAAGTTGGCACAGAGAATCCACAGTATCTATTATAAAATCAAAGCAATTTCGGAAGAAGTTTGACTCTTCGGCGCTCAGTCCGGAGGCGGTCAGTTTCTTTATAGTAAGCGGCATCACCTCCGGGTCGACATTAAGGCTTATGTTCTGGCTCGCCACACTCGTTGCTGCTTTTTCGGTGTTATACAATGCAAGAATAACTTTATAAGACTCCTCCGACCGCACCAGTACCCCGGCAGCACCTCTGACACGGAGTTTGCTGGCAATCTCAGTTGATTGCTCCACATCCAGGGTATCGGTATCTACCACTACGGCATAGTAAGTTCGGGCAATATCGCTCGAACTATTAAATAGAGAACTCAGATAGTTCAGCCCCAACAGCGGTGAAAAAATAAGCCCGGCAACTATCAGAATTCCCAGCGAGGCAAACATCAGAAAAAGACTATGGACAGCCCGGCGCTTGCCCACAATAACTCGCTGCGTCTCTATATATTCCTGGTTGGGTTTATTAGGCATAACTACATTTATGCGAAAAAAACAAAAAAATTGCAGAAAATGTGACACCTATTGGTTGCTTTTTGGCAATTTTATGATAAAATATTTATATAATAAAAAATCTGGAGGTAATCATGCGAATTAAACCATTATTTGACCGGGTTGTTATCAGGCAGGAGGAGGCGGAGACTAAGACCGCAAGTGGAATCCTGCTGGCTGGCTCGGCACAGGAGAAACCGCAAATTGCTACTGTAGTTGCGGTCGGAGAGGGCGGCATAATCGACGGTAAAGAAATCGTTATGCAGGTTAAAGTAGGAGACAAAATACTGTATCCGAAGTATGCCGGGAGCGAGTTTAAAATAGAGGGTGAAACCCTTTTTGTTCTACGCCAAAGCGATATTTTGGCATTGATTTTAGATAAATAGGAGTAAAAAATTATGGCAAAACTTAT
>CAYIZA010000021.1:0-18145 GCA_964367965.1 uncultured Christensenella sp.
CCAATAATTAAAATAAAATTATTTTATAAAAAAACAACAGCGTAATGACTGTTGTTTTTATTTTTATTTGAAAACAAAGTACCAAAGTAAAATGACAAGTGCAATTATTATTGAGTAAATAATATAGAAATATTTTCTAAATTTACTCATTTTTGGTTTTGCTTCTTTTGCTTCTTTCTCATGAGATAATTTTACAAAATAAACTGGCTTTTGCGTATCTGTGTCATCTAGTGCCCCAGGTGCTTTTTGAATAATAAACTCTTCAAAACCTGCTTCTGAAACAGCAAAAACTTCGTTCAAGCGCTTATTTTCTTTAACTTGCTGCTCTTCATTTCTATCACACAAGCGGATGAGCAGTATCAATTTTGCCTGTTCGCGAACAAGTTCATTGTCATGCTGTACCTTTGAGAACATTTCTTCAATGCTATTATCTAATATTGACACTTTGCTTTCCAGTTTAACGGTTACTTTATCATTCTCACCTTTTACAAAGTTGAGCGCTGAAAAACTCTGTTTTGGCACTTCAAGATGGTAGCCATTAAATATCAAATGCCTTATTTTAATCAAGGTTTTATATGAAAACACTTCAGATAAAAGTTCTTTATTACTTACTTCTTCCATAACCCACTCCGTATATGTTTTGTTACTACATTAATAATAATATACCAAATCTAAATTGAAATGTCAAAAAATAAAAGTCAATTGACTTTTATTTTCATACACTATTTTATTGGGTTTTTTGAAATTTCTAGAATTTTAAATTTAGCTTTTCCGCCAGGAAGTTCTGCGATTGCAACATCGCCCTTTTGTTTTCCAAGTAATGAAGCGCCTACTGGACTTATATTGCTTATCATTCCTTTTGTTGGGTCGCTTTCAGTTGAACCAACAATTTTGTAAATCAATTCCTCATCAAATTCAACATCAAGAATTTTAACATATAGACCAACACTTACTTGTTTAGTATTAAGTTCTTTTTCTTCCACGATTTTTGCGTTAGCAATTTTATTTTCAAGGACGCTTATTTCCATTTCAGTCTGTGATTGTTCATCTTTCGCTGCACTGTATTCAGCATTCTCAGATAAGTCACCAAAATCTCTTGCAATTCCAATCTTTTCTGCTACTTCCGCTCTTTTAACGCATTTAAGGTATTTCAACTCTGATTGTAAATCCTCAAATCCTTTTTTTGTCATAATAAATTCTTCCATAAGATCTCCTTTTAACGCTTGCATACTGGGTTTATTGTCTTAGTGATTATTATATGAAGGAATAAAAAAAAATTCTCATAAAATATACTTAGCAAAAGACTTGGGTAGCAAAGTTATAAACAAACTTTCAATGAACATTATATTACAAGATTTATATGAAAATGTCAACTACTTTTTTAAAAATGATATGCAAATGCCATACCCATGTGTTAGACTATATTATAAGGTGGTAAAGAATGGTAAAAATATGGGCAAAAATTATGAAAAATGAAAAAATAGTTAATAATCTGATTTATGAGAAATCAGAGAACTTTGATATAAAGCATTTTGCAATATACTTAATGGAAATTTGTCAAATTTTCGACATTGAAGTACCTATTGTTCTATCTAAGCATGTTAGATACTATTACGATTTTAACACTACGAAATTTACTGCAGATGATTTCATATCATTACCTAATTTTGATAGTTTAGTTTTAGAAAATGCAGTTCAATAAAAAGCACCTAATCAGGTGCTTTTTTATTAGTTGTTATTTTGATTTTCTCTTTCAATAAGATTTATTTTACCACGTCTAGCAAGTGCAGAGTAAATTAAGTACAATGCACAAAGTCCGACTATGATATAAACTATTCTTGAAAGAACCGCTGCTTGCGAACCGAATAATCCGGCTACAATGTCAAATTGGAATATTCCAATGCTTAGCCAGTTTATACCTCCAACCAATAAAATGATAAAGGTTATTAAATTTGCTGTTTTCATACGCTCTCCTTTTACTTATATTATGTCACTATTGTTTGCAATTATTCTTTTTATATTCATGTTTTACTGCACAAATAATTATAGTATACGCTTGCGAACAAAAGCGAAAAGTGTTATATTTAGGTATAAGTAGTCAAAGAATGACTAGTATAAAATTTAAGCTACTTTATTTTCTATAAGAAAATAGAACTGGAAGTATATTAAAATATTTTGGTATGTTATGCAGTTTTTGGGTAAAATATAAACGTGAGGAATAGTTTATGAATGTTAACAAAAAAATCATTGTTTCTCTTTTAATGATTATTTCAACGGCTCTGATTTTTGCAGGGTGCAGTTGTTCGCGTAATGTCGCTGTAACGGGGATTAGTTTTCCTGAGCCAGTTGTTGAACTTAAAGTTGGAGATACATACGATTTTAATGCTATTCTAGCACCAATAAACGCAACTAATCAAATTGTACTTTACTCAGGTGATGGTGCACTATCAAGCAATGGTGAAGAAATTGTTCAATTCCAAAGAAGTAGAAAACTAATTGCTATGAATCCAGGTGAAACAGTGCTCAGTGCTAAGAGCCAAGATGGTTCATTTGTAGCAAGTGTAAAACTTCGCGTATTTGCGAATGAATTAAAATTAAGCACACCAAGCAACATTCATCTTGTTGAAGATAAAGTTGTTTGGGATAAAGTTACATACACAATAGGTGCAAACACAATTGATGCAGATGCATACATAGTTACACTAAATTCAACACGCTACGAAGTTGGTGGAAACCTTCAAGAGTTCACAGGTTTTGGTTACAACACTATAAACACATTAAACATTCAAGCAGTTAGTAACTCCGCTGAGCAATACAACATGGTTCAAAACAGTGATGTGAGTGCTGATTTCGTGTTTAATAAACTTTCAGCACCAACAGATTTAGTAAGAAACGGTAACACGCTCACTTGGTCTGCTGTTGATGGTGCAAGAGGCTATAAGTTAGTTGTAAATGGCGTTCAGCAAAACGAAACAATCCTTGAAGTAACGACTCAAATTGATTTTGAAACGGAAGGCGTTTACAAAGTAACGGTAATTGCCGTTCCAAATCAAAACGCTGAACTTACTATGTACCCATCAAGTCAATCAAATGAAATTTCACTTAGAAAACTTGGCAAAGTTACAGGCGTTACAATGGAAGAGTATATTCTTTCATACGACGTGCTTGAAAACTCTGCTGGTTATTTAATTTATATTGACGGTGCAACGTCATACTTAATTGATAATGGCGATAATACAGAGTTCAACCTACTACAATATAGAGATGCATCTAATAATGCGATTGCAAGTGGTGATTATGAATTAACCGTTGTTGCAAAAAACAACACAACTGAAGGCGTAAATGGTGTACCGTCAGATGCACTTTACATTAAAAAACTTGCTAAGGCAACAAACACTCAAATTGAGGACAATGCTTTTGCATGGTCAAGAGTAGTTGGTGCTGCGAACTACAACGTTAAAGTTGAGTATTATGAAAATGAAGAGAAAGTTACCTTAAACGAAAACATTCCTGCTACAACTAGACCAATGTTCTACCTTCCAACAAATGCTCCAGAAACAACATTTGTGTTTAGTATTATGGCTATTGGTAGCGGAACAAGTGATATGAATGGTAATGTTTATATGTCATCAGAGTGGTCACTTTCTGACCTTGACCCTATCAAACTTTCTTCACCTACTGGTTTAAGATACGATGATACAACTCTTATCTTTAACAAAGTTGAGAAAGCAAGCGGATACAACGTAATGATAGACAATCAAATGTATGAACTTACTATAAATAAAGTTGAAAATGATTTAGTTTATGCATCATTCGTTTTCCCTTCAAAAATAAGTAATATAAATGACCTAGAAGTGGGTGCTTACGAGATTGCCATTCTTAGTGATGGTGGTCAAATAAACTTCCGTTCTGAGGTTAGTGAGTCAATCACAATCACTGTGCTTCCTAAGCCAGCATCAATTAAGATAAATAAAGACTTAACAGTTGAGATAACTCTAAGTAACGAAGTTCTTGACGAAGCAGTTGAGCAGATTTTGAATGACAACAACATTCTATCTCTTGGATATGAAGTTATTGTGGAACAAACAAGAAATGGAATTAAATCAACATATACATTTAACACTGTTCACGATACAGTCAATTTTAGTGACATAACGGCGGGTAACGTTGTTGTTAAAGTAAGAAAACTTGCGGATGGTGTTAACTATCTTAGCAGTGATTATCTTGTTCTTAACACTAAGCGTGAAGCTGAGGTAATTGATTTCAATGTGGTTGAAAATAAATTAGTTTGGGCGGCAGAGCAGGTTCATTCATACATGGTTCTTTGCAATGGCGCAACAACAAATCTTGATAAGAATGAGTATACATTTGCTAGCACAGTTTCAAGCGAAAACCCAACAGAAGTTAAAGTTTATAACATGGGTGGCGAAAATACTATTCGTTCTATAGGTTCAAGTTTAACTGTTACAAGACTTGATAAAACTAATGTTTCCCTTGAAAACAACACTGTTTCTTGGACAACAGTTTCAGGTGCAACCTCTTACAGACTCGTTATTACCCATAACGATGTTGAGGTTGTAAACTACCTTGCAACAGGTGGCACGCTATCATATTCTTCATATAACTTCTCACAACTTGGCGCATACCGCGTTCAAGTGAGTGCGATCCCTCCACAAACACAAGGCAATACTGTTGTTGCTGCAAATTTTGCAGTGCTTGAAGCTAACAAATTGGGCTTAACATCAGAGGATGTCATCGAAATAGAAAATGATTATCTATCTTGGACATTTAACTACTGCGGTGCAGAAGAGAATGAGATTGAGTTTACAGTAATAATTGTTGACTCTGTTAGCAACTCAATAATTGGAACTTATGAGAATATCACATCAACTAGTTTTTGTCTTACTGACCTTGCGCTTCCAGCTAACACATATAAGTTCAAGATAAGTGCTAAGTATGTCGGCGGAGCAACTGATAACTTTGTTAATAGTGGCTTATACGAGTCAGATATTTTAGCAAAAGTTCTTGCCGCCCCAACTGGTGTTGTTCGTAATGGAGATATCTTAGCGTGGTCAGCAGTAAGTGATGCATTATCATATGTTGTTAGAGCAGATTATGGACAGTCAATCAAACTAAGAACAGCTACAACAAATTCAGTTGATCTTTCATCACCTGATTATGACAGCGGAGAGTTTTCTATCTCTGTTTGTTCAAAAGCAAATAATATAAACGTTATAGATAATACATATCAGGTATCGTCAAGTTATTCTGACCTTACAGGAAGTGTGGTTAAAAATGAAAGCATTGAATTAACTTCACATGGTGTTAGTGGTGATAACTATGTAATTGAATGGACAGCACTAAATGAAGAGGACTTAGTCTGCACTGGTGGGCTTAATGGTGTAAAAAATCAAATTGAAACAAATTCATTTACTATTCCTCTAATAGAGCTTGCAAATGCAGGCAGTTATGTGTTTAATTTCTATAAGTATGACACTTCTTCTATAACAGTCACAAGCAACCCTTCTTCAATTACAGTAGTTCGTTTTGGAACTATCAAAGGTTTAAAAATTGAATCTGGAATTCTTGTTTGGGACGCTATTGAACATGCAGTATATGATGTTATAATTACTAATGGAATAGATTCAACAATAGAAGCAAATATTACAAATAATAACTTTGACTTAAACGCAGTTGTTAACAATGTGGCTGCACCACTTACTAGCGGTACATATACAGTTAAAGTTAAAGCAGTTGGTGATTATATAGATTACTTATCATGCTTAATATTCACAAATCTTGCCACACAGTTTAATGTTCTTCCAGTAACTGAAAGTGTTTCACTTGATGGTGCAACTGAAAGCGTTGTTTGGGACCCTGTCGCAGGCGCAACAGCATACATTATGGTATTTAAAAATGTTGCCCTAAACAAAATTATACGTGTTACGGATATTGAAGCGGGCGTTACGAATGTTACAGCGCCTGTTCCAAACGAACTTGATACGGGAGATTGGACTGTAAGCATTATCGCAGTTGGTGACGGATTAAATGTTATCAACTCAACAGAGAGTGCACCATTATCATTTACTAAAATTCAAACTCCACAACCTGTTACGCATATAGGGTTAGATCTTTATGTTGAACAAGTTTCAAGTTATACAAACTATCAGTTTAAGATTGAATTTGATGGCGTAACAACAATTGTTGACTTTGTTTACTCTTCACTTGGACAAACTTATGATTTTAGTGAGGCAGGACAATACATCGTTTCAGTTAGAGTAGTTGGCGATTATATGAGCACAACAAGTTCCGACTTTTCTCTTCCAACACTTATTGATAAAATTCCTACTGTAACGAATTTAAGAATTGAAGATGATTTAGTTAAATACAATTCAAGTACTTTCGTAACTGAGAGTAACTCAGCAGAGTATGTTATTACATTTATTAGAGATGAAGTATCAACCGTTATTAGGACAAAACAAACTGAATATAGCTTTAGCGGTTTACTCGCAGGTGAGTACGAAATTAAAGTACAAATTGATGTGAGTGTAAATGGCGTGTTATCAAGTGCAGTTGCAACATTGTCAGATGTTTACAAACTTGAAACCCCAATACTTGCAGACGAAATGTCAGGAAACGCATTTGTTTGGTCTATGGTTATTGGATATGGCGGCGGAAATATTGCTAATGGATTTGAAGTAAAAGTAAATAATGTTTCTTCATTTACTAATATTGACCAAATGTACTATGAACTTAATGACAACTTTGCAAGCGGAGACTATCTATTCAAAGTTAGAGCAAAAGGTGATAATCATAATATGGTATCATCTGAGTATTGCAATGAAACAAGCATAAGCAAACTACCTGAAAGCGTACTTTCTATTCGTAGATTACTTCCAGGAAGTGAAATTTCTGATTATGCAATTGAGTGGGCGCCAGTTCCAAATGCTACAAGTTACACTCTATATTTGTCAAACAATACAACGTTTGCATCAATGAATATTGGGCTTATCACATCAATTAACCTTGACACACTTTCTGATTCTTACGAGTATCCAGATGTGTACAACTTCCTTAAAAGAACGGGATTATTTACCGTTTCTGTAATTGCGGTGGGTGATGGTAGTGACTATTCTAATAGCAATAAATCAAATGAGATATCTTATTCAAAAGAAGATGTATCTAGGGCAGAACTATGTGTTATGGATGGACAAATTCACTGGGAACAAATTGGAAGTATGATCACAGCGTTCGTTCTTCGTGTAACGAATGTTGGGACTGGTGTTAGTAGAGAGTTTAGCGTTCATAGCGAAATGTACTACTCATTAGACAGCACCTTTGAGGCTGGAGAATACTTGATTTCTGTAAAAGGAATCACAAGTGATAATGGAACAAATAACATTAGAGTAAACACTTCATTTAGTTTTGAGGTGCCAGCTTATAAACTTGATAAACCAAATCAACCTACCATTCAAAACGGTAAATTTATATTCACAACAGTAACTTTTGCCGAAGATTCATCAGAATATAGATATGAATTTGTGTACGGAAATGAAATCATATCAATTGGAGTTTATGATAAGGATGGTCAAACTTATGGTCTTATCTCTGAAACAGATTATAAGGCACTTATAGAAAACCACAATATTGCTTACTCAAATTCAACAAATGAAGCAATTGTAAGGTTCCGTGCGCTTGGCGATAGTTATCACTTGAATTCAGATTGGTCAAGTGAAGGCTTCCCAAATTCAGCAATAAGAAAAGGTATTCAACTTGCCTCTCCAACAAATGTTAATGTAGAAGATGGTGTAGTCTATTGGGACGAAGTTCCAAACGCTACAAAATATCATGTTATTGCAACATCAACTGCCGTTACTGATGAAGGTGGAGATAAGATAAGCAGATATCTAGTTGTAGACGGTTCAATAAGGCAAGCAAACATTCGTACAGTTTTAAATGACATAACAAGCGGATCGTTTGATTTCAGTATTATTGCAGTCGGTAATAATTACTTTACTGACTCATATGCAAGCATAGACTCATGCTTAGTAACTGCATTAGGGTCAGGTGACTTAGCAGTAGAAAACGGTGTGGTAACTTGGAATAACACTCAAAGTTCTGGGTTGCTCTATTCAGTTAAAATTTACAGCTATGAAACAGGAGATACTGTTTACACCATGGTTGGAGCACCAAACTATCAGTTTATGCAAGAGGCTCCGGGTAGATATAGAATATCAGTTATGCCAATAGGCGATGATGGATATATTCTTGATGGTATGTACGGGCAGGAGATAGATGTCTACAAGACACCAACTCCAAGTGCTGCAACTTACTTTATAAGTGAAGGATTGATAAAATATGGCTTTGACTTATCTTTTGCAGATAATAACCCATTAAGTATGACAGGAAGTCAATTTATTGGTGCTATAATAGCAAATGGTCAAGAGATTACTAACGGAACGCTTGTTCAGTTCACTTCTATCTTAACAGGGGAGGTAAGTACATTAATTGTATCCCCAAGTTATATACAAGAACCATCAGGTTACTTCGCGTTACTTGACCAAATTTATCAATTAACTCCAGGCTTATATAATGTTCGTTTAAAGAATTTAGGTAATGACAGTGCGGAAGCAACCTACCTAATGATTTCAAGCAACTTTACAGATAACATTGAAATGATAATCGCGGAAAAGCCAGTCAATGTTGTAGTAGAAAATGGAATACTTAGTTGGAATCCAGTTGCGGTTAATAGTAACGATTATGATGTTGTAGAATATTTAGTTAATATTAACGGGCAAGAGTACCAAACTACTGAAACTTCAATGGATTTCAATATTGGTTCATTAGATTCTGCTACGTACAACATTGGTGTTAAAGGAGTTTACTTTGTAACAGTCTCAACACTTGGAAATGATACCAAATATTTAACATCTCAAGCAACACACCAATTGAGAATTGAAGTTCTTGGTTATCCAAATGAAGGCTCATTAGTGCTTGATGCTATTAGTGTAAGCGATGGTAACTTGACTTGGCAAAGTAATAATAGTGCCGTAAGTTACGAGTTAACGCTAGTTGGAGATTCTGATGGTATTCGCGGATTAACAATTGTTATTCCAAACATTCAACCAATAGACTTTGTAAATTCATATGTAGTATATGAAGTGCCAGAAAAAGTCACTGTTGACGGCGTAACTAAGGATATCATTGATGGTACTTACTTAGTTAAAGTTCGTGTAATTGGTGATGGAACAAATTATCTAACATCAAATTATAGCCCATCATATTCATTTACAAGATTAGGTCAAGTAACAGGCTTATCAAACGAAATAGGAAGCCTTGTTTGGACGGTTAAAGAAGATGCTTACTATTATCAATTACACGTTTTAGGCTTAGATGATAATAATATGGTTGATAGAGTAATAAATATCTATACTAATGAATTAAGCAATGAACAGTATGGCGTTACAAATGCTAGAATTGACTTAGAGAAAAACTTAGTTGTATTCAAGTTAAGTGATGATAATGATTTTATTGGCGGTAATTACAGATTCTATGTTAGAGCGGTCGGTAATGATACAAACACAATTACTTCATGGTACGGCTCATCAATTGAGGCAATGAAACTCAATGCACCAGAATCTGTTACTATTAGCAATGGTAAGATTCGTTGGACACAAGTGCCATACGCAGTCAATGGTTATTACCTAATCATTGATGGTCAAGTTTGGGAAGAAATTCTCCTTACTAACGAAGCGGAAATTCCAGAAAGTTATGTGGGTAACCCTACTAAAACCTTCACAATTTCAATTCAAGCAGTTGGAAATACGTACTCAGAGGAAATTGGTGTAAGACATCTTGACGGCGTAAAGAGTGAAGTTATTGACCATGCTAGAAAACTTATTAATGTAACCAACTTTAAGATTATTGAAGGTAAATTGACATGGACTGCAGTTGAAGATGCTAGTTCATATAAGATTATCGTTCCAGATAGAGTTGGTGAAACAATAACAGATTCTTATAGAGAGATTACTCTTGCATCAACTGTAACAAGTTACGCACTAGATGACTTCTCATCAGGATTATATAGATATATTAAAATCAAAGCAATTGGTGGTAGTGTTTGGTTAAATGGTAATGCGATTATGCTTGAAAGAGTTGTAAAAGTAAATGCTCCAAACGTAAACTTCATTTATGCTGATGAAGAATTAGAGTTTATAAAGCAACCATATACAACCTATCACATGCAGCAAGATGGAACATATACAACTGGTAGTCCATTCGTTTCAAAATATGAAATAAAAGTTGTCAACACTGAAACTGGTGCAGAACCAACAATCATGGTGGCATCATTTAGTGATGTTGAAAGTTTGGAAAGGTTGGCATACGAGTTTGTATTTACTAACTTTGGCTCCGGCGTCATTCATGTATTCATAAAAGCGATTGCCCAGACAGAAGGTGATGGAAATTGCTATTCACTCAATTCAAATTACACTGCGAACCCAATTGTTATTGAGATTCCTGACGTGCCATCTAATTTGAGGTTTGATTCAACTAGATGCGTATTCACTTGGGATGCAGTAGCGGGTTCAAGCATTACTTACACTGCTTACTATAAATATCAAGGTGATAGTAGTGCAATATATGAATCACAATCTAATATTGCAACTAATGAATTCCGCCCTTCTAAACTTGGCCGTTATTGGTTAATTGTAAGAGCAGATTCAGCAGGACAACTATTCTCACAATATGTCGGTTACGATAAATCAGCAAACAGTGATGTTATCATATCTGCTGTTGGTGATGCCGAATTGTATGAAGCAATAACGACATACGGTTGTCAAGGCACACACTACCTATTTAATGCAGGTGAAGGAACAGAGTTAAGTCCATATCAGATATTTACTTATGGTCAGTTAATGTCAATTAAATATTATCCAAACGCTCACTTTGAGTTAAAGAATAATATTGATTTCACTAATATTCCATTTGAACCAATTGGAACTGAAGAGGATCCATTCACAGGTTCATTTAGTGGACGCTCTAAAAATAGTTCAAACATAATGATACAGTACTATATTAGAGAAATAACATACACTAATGCTAGCAACAGCGCAACTGGTTTATTTGGATATACAAATGGTGCTTCAATTTCTTATGTATCACTAAGTGGAGTAACATTGTCAGCAAGTCCAACAACGAGTGCAGGCGCTATTATAGGTGGAATCGTAGGTAAGGCAGAGGCAACTAGCGTATATAATTGTACAGTTGGAAGCGATTGTACAATTGAGTTTGAAACACAAAGCGGCTCAGAACCAATCTACTACGTAGGTGGAATTGTAGGTTACGGTTACAATACTGTAATTTACAACTCAGTTAATAATGGTTCTATTGCGCAAGCGTTCTGTGATAACATTGCCAACAACTCTTATATTTACAATGTAAATGCGGGTGGAATTGCGGGCTACATTAACGGCACAATTTACAGATGTATTAACTTTGGAGCAGTTAGCGGAACTAACTATGTTGGTGGTATTGTTGGACAAAGTACTTTCTATTCAGAAACAATTTCTTGTTTATACGAATGTAGAAACAGTGGAAATGTTACTGGTGTGGCATCAGGCAAATCTGGTTCTAGAAAGATCACTTATGTCGGCGGTATTGTTGGAAGTAATTACGTAAACGTTTCACAAACTTATACGCAACTCCTTGTTGAAAACTGCTATAATACTGGTACACTTAGTGGCAGGGCAAATAGCAACGGTACAGTTTACATCGGCGGTTTCGCAGGATACTCTAATAGTAAACTTAACGGTTTCTTTAACACAGGAATACTAACTAAGATTGGAACAACTGGAATAGCTTATATGGGCGGTATTGTTGGCAAGACAGATGCCGCAAGTATGAGCAATCTAAACAGTGATGGAAATAGCAGAACTTGCGTAGTTATCTACCACGCATACTTTGACACTAACACTGCTTCTCTTCCTGCTGTTGAAAATTCAATACAGACGAGCTTAATCAACGATGAAGATTGGCTAAATGGCGACTACCCAGTAGGCGCAGTAAAAGCACAAATATCTAACTATTTAAGAAATATGCCAAATTCTATGTATGTCTTAGGAAATGACTTCATCTGTCTAAACTTTGAGTCAGCACTATTAAGTTAATAAAAAAAAGACTGAGCGGCAACGCCAGTCTTTTTTATGTTTCAAATAGTGTAAATGCTGAAAAATTCATGTATTATAAAAGGATATTTGCCCTAATTTTACGCATTATTTGTCACAACGGGTAAGAAGTAAAGAAAAATATACTCTGTAAATTAGGGGGATTATGCGCCTTTATTCAAACTACAAGTATAAATAAGTAAAAACAAAAAGACAAGAGGTATACTCTTGTCTTTATTTAATTAGTTTGGCTTATCAGTATTTTCATTTATATCTTTTTGTTTAATCATTGCATTTTTAGCAATAGTTAAGCGCTTACTTTCATTTGTTATTTTTAACATATCAAATATGTCATATAATTGATTGTTGTCGCCATAAGTTTTTAGTATGCTTTTTAGCCTATTGTCGTTTTCCTTATTTCTCCGCTCTTGTTCTTCTTCGTGCTCTTTTTTCTCCTGCTCAATTTCTTGTTGTTTGATTTTCTCACGCATTGCTACGTTTTCAGTTATTATAACGCTAAGTATAGCGGCAAATGGTGGGGCTACTGCCATTCCAATTATTCCGAACATGCCTCCACCAATTAGCATAACAACAAGCATTAGTAGTACGTTTGTCTTTACTTTTGAACCTATAATAAAAGGTGTCACAAAAGTAGTTAATATTGTAAATACAATTATGCAAGTAATTATTACAGTTATCGCTAAGTTAATAGAGCCGAAAATGATTGAAATAATTGTAATTGGAATAAGCGCAAGTATAAATCCAATATATGGAATGAAGTTCAATACGCTCATGATAAATGCAAGTTCAAAGGCGTATGGCACTTTCAAAACTAAAAGTGTTATTCCCATAACGATTGTTATAACTACTGCCTCTAAGAACTTACCAACGAAGTAATCAAGCAAAATCTTATCTGATTTTTTAACTATTCTAAACATTGTGTCTGCAGTGTTCTCAGGCAAATAAGCCTTAGTCATACGTGCAGAGAATTTTCTAATTTTTTCTTTATCAATGAGGTACAGAAAGGCTATAAAGAAGCCTAGAAGTATTTTGCCTATAAATAAAAGTGTATTTGTGCTTATATCTAGTAGTCTAGGAAGTAGTTCGTAAAAGGTCTGTTCCAAATAAATAACAAAATTGTTAAACGCATCGTCAAAATTGATGTATGCATCAATAGGTATTATATTATTTAAAAAATCTGACAATTCTGTTTTAACTTTATCTACATAAATAACTCTGTTTGATATTAGTTCAGTTAGTATCTCAACTACTCTTGGAATTAAAGTGTTTAAAATTAAAAACAAAGCTAGAAATAAGATAATAAATGAGATCGTAACAGAAACTGTTCTTTTTAATCCTAAAGAGATCTTACTTTTAGAAAATGCGTTTTTTAGTACCGTTCTTTCAAAAAAATCAATCAAGTGTTTAAGCAAGAAAACAACAAGAAGCCCAATCAAAATAGGTGTTAAAGAAGATAAAAGCCCAACAAACATTGTGGTTAGATAGTCACCAAAAATACCACTTAATATAAAAGCGGCTAAAACTGCTAAAAAGAGTGGGATAGCCCAACTTTTGTAAGTTCTGCTCTTTGTTTTTTCCATACACACCTCTTCATGAAAATTATTGTAACATACGCTATTTAAAATAGCAATTGTAATAAAAGTTCTTGCAAAATTTATCTTATTTTAATATACTTAAAATATTCACAAGTTATGGGGGAAATATGCACAATTTTAAATTAACAACAGACAGTTGTTGTGATGAATATAAATCAATATTAAAGCAAGAAGAAATAGGCTGTTTACAAATGCCTTTTATTACTGATGATCAAAGATATGATGACTACTCAAACAATGAAGAGTATAAGTATTTTTATGATGAGATGAGAAGAGGTGTTCTTCCAACTACTGCTTCAATGAGCATAGCGGAGATTGAAGAATTCTTTGAAAACATAGTTTTAAATGAAAACAAAAGTATTCTTCACCTTTGCCTTTCTTCTGGACTATCTGTAATGTATGAAAACACTGTTAAAGCAGCACAGAATGTCATGGAAAGATACCCTGATTGTGAGATACTTGTGCCAGACATCAAGGCAGCAACTCAAGGTCAAAACTTACTACTCCAAGTAGCAAAGGATTTAAGAAATCAAGAGAAAACTGCAAAGGCAGCAAGCGAATACCTATGTAGTATTCAAAACAATTTGCAACATTGGTTTTTTATTACGGACCTTATGCATCTAAGAAGGGGTGGCAGAATAAGCGCTGTTGCAGCGACTGTTGGCACTTTACTTAAAGCAAGACCAGTTCTTACAATAGATGATAGCGGGAAGTTGCAGATTATTGAAAAAGCAATAGGAACTAAGAAAGCAATTAAATCTCTTGTTAGTAAGGTTGAAGATTATGCATTAGATGTAAATAATCAAACAATCTACATATGCCATTCAGATGATATGCACTGTGCAGAAATTTTAAAGCAATACATAGTTAAACATTTTTCACGTGCTAAGGTTATTATAAATTATATTGGACCGGTTATTGGATCACATACTGGACCAGACACAATTGGTATTGTTTTTATGGGTAAAGAACGCGTATCTTTTTCAGGTAAAAGAAAGAGAAAAGAGAAGATTGTTGAAGAGGAAATTGATGAGGAAAATTAGCGGTTATCCGCTTTTTTCTTAAAAAAGATGCAATTAGTTGTCAATTGGTATATAATAATTGTGTCAAAATGATAAATAGAATTAATGGAGATTGTATGGAAAACAATAATTTATATAAAGGAACAGTTATAAGCAAATGGGACAAAGTTTTTTACGGCATATTACTTGTTATATGTTGTTGTTTTAGTTCTGTAATAACGGGGATTTTTTTTCAGCCGGAAATTATAACTAACGAAATTAGTGTTGTTACTTCTGATACAATTACAGGCAGTTTAGGCGAGGGTAGCGGGGTAACAGACAACATTTATGAAAATGTTGCAAAAACAGTCGTTGAGATAAATGTTACACTTCCAACTGGCATGAGTGCAGGAAGTGGAGTAATGTTTGCAAAGGATACAAACGCTGATGTGGCTCAAAATAAATACACATATATCATTACCAATCACCATGTTATTGAAGATGGAACTAAGATTAAGGTGCTACTTAGAGATGGAACGGAATACAATGCCAAACTAGTTGGTTCAGATCCTAAGACAGATATTGGTGTTATTAAAGTTGAAGCGCTTGATTTGCCTCTTGCAGTTGTCGGTTCTTCAAATTTGCTAAAAGTTGGTGATGTTGCTATTGCTGTCGGTAATCCGCTAGGTTCACTTGGTGGAACTGTTACTCAGGGTATTATCAGTGCACTTGATAGAGATATCACAATTGATGGACTTTCAATGACGCTTATCCAAACGGATGCAGCTGTCAGCCCAGGAAACAGTGGTGGCGGACTATTTACAGCGGACGGAAAACTTATTGGTATTGTTAACGCTAAATCTTCTGGAACAGGTGTTGAGGGTATAGGTTTTGCCATTCCAACTATCAAAGCAATGGCAATTGCTGAGGAGTTGTTGTCATCAGCTACAAGTGAAAACTTTGGTTATGTGCAGGGCAGGTTTGTAATTGGACTTACTATAATACAAGTGGATGCAAGCAATGCGGCGTTATATCCAAATTATGAGTTTGGTGTTTACATTTATAATATGGCTAGCGCAGGCGATGCTATAGGTAAAGGCTTTGCAATGGGTGATAGAATTGTGAAAATTGATGACCATACAATAACTACGGTTGCTGATGCAAAGACAATTTTAGATGCAAAGACGGTCGGTGACACAGTAAAGTTTGATCTTTTATCTGACGAGGAAACGCCTGAGGAAAAGCAAATAACTCTTACTTTGACGCAGTTCATTTACTCACTTGATTTACAAGATTAAGGCAAAATAAAGAATAAAAAAAGACAAATAAAAAATTCCACAAGCGTGGAATTTTTTTATCTTTCAAAACTGTCATCATTTTTATTATCGTTTAATTTAAATAAAACTGGATTATGCTTTGTGTAGTTATCTACAATCAAATCAAAAAGCTTTTTGTTATTGTCAAATAATTCTTTGTGAAGTGCGGGATAAGTGTTTACTTTACTCATATCAATATCTCTGTTTGTTTCTTTGTTATCAATTATTTTGCAAATTATTTTTATTTCATCAGAAGTGCATTTAGACATGTCAAAACGTATTGCTGCGAGTTGCTCTGCAAGTTTGATTTCATTACAAAGGTTTATTTCTTGCTTGCAACTACTTAGGCAACTTTCGTAGCGTAGTCCGTGAACCGTGCCATTTTCGAGCATGAAATTTTCGTAGTACAACTCATAACATATGCTTTTAGCAGTATTTTCATGATCATTTAAATAATAGTATTTTGCGTATATGCTAAAGATTTTAGCTACCTTTATGTTTCCATCTAACTTTTTATCATTTACAATAATGTCCGCTTTTTCAGTTACATCTCTTTCACCAAATAAAGCATATCTTACCTTTTCAAATAAACTACTCATTTTTTTCTCCGATTTGTATGTTTTTATAAAATGTAATTGCATTGATTCAAGCCAATTATTTAGTGGCAGAGGTTATTTGCAAAGTGCTGTCTCTTGACTAAGGAAATTATTTAGCCAATTTGAATTTTTATTTTGGTATAACTTTTTACCTTCCTCGTAAACGCCGACAATTTTAATGCTCTCTTCATTTTCATATAAATATACATTATCGCATACATCAATAGCCCTATCTAAGTATTGAAATTGTTTTTCAAATCTTTTCTCTAATAATTTTCTATCAATGTCATGACCACCTTTCTCAACACGGTGTTTAATTCTTTCATCACAGAGTTCGTAACTGTCTGTACCGATAAATAGTAAATTTACTGTATAGCCAAGTGATTTCGCGTTTGTAATTTCGTTTATAAGCATAGGTGTAACAAGTGTAGTTTCTTTGTTGTAAGAAACGCCATCATCAACACATTTTTTTATAAGTTTTATTGTTTCATAAGCAGATTTTGCCATGTCGTTCACGCTTCTCCAATTGCCACCTGCCTTTATAAGTAATTCGTCTGCGTTTACTCGCACGCCAAGATTAGAAATATAATTGTTCTCAAAATTATATAATGTTGTTTTGCCCACGCCGTTTATTCCGGCAAAAATTGTTAAAGTTTTCATTATATCTCACCTCTTTTTAGCTTGCTAGTAAACAACTCGCTATTCTTTTTATTTATGTGCTCAATTAGTTTCTGCTTATCATTCTCATCAATTACACTTAGCAGTTTTATCATTTGTTTTCTACTAATCTGTTTGTCAGATTCGTCAATAGAACTCAGTAATTCTTTCTTAGTCATACTAATCTCCTAATACATATAGTCTACTCCACTTTAAGTTGAATTTCAAGATGCTTTTTCAAATTTGTTTAATGAATTTTATAACCGTTAATAAATACAGCGTTTGTAATTAGTATATACTAAGCGTTAGTTAATTTATTGACATAAAAACCCTCTTAATGTATAATAGCAATGTTGGTTTCAATAAGGCTGTAATAATGAAATAAAAAAGAGCAACTAACTTACCCTAAAAATAAAATTACGCAAAAATTTTTACAAAATAACCGTAAATTTATTTGCCCTTAATTCACACTTTTACACAAACTAAACCTCTAAATTAAACCAACATAGTAAACCTAATCTAAAAATCATATCTCAACTAAGATTGCGACCTTAAACAAAAGACAGTCTAGTCTAATATCAACCCACCTAAATTTTACATTTATTTATTTTCGCTATAATCTTTTAACACATTCAGCCCAAAGATAAAAAAAATAACAAAGTAAAACTTAGTTAAAATTTTTTACTAACCCAAGAACCAATTTCTTCCAAAACTTTTTAACCAGGCCAACAACTCAAACTCACTGAAAAAACTCAATATGCTGATGTGGCTCAGTGGTAGAGCACCGCCTTGGTA
>CAYIZA010000022.1:0-15363 GCA_964367965.1 uncultured Christensenella sp.
CTTTTTGCATTGTCCAGACGGAACAAACACTTTGACTCTTAGTTTGCACAGATAAGCGTGCTTTGAGGAATTATTTGTGAACAGTTTTTTAAAGGCTAAGCCCCTCTCACTTTTTGTCTTATCTAAGCATGACGAAACCTTTGATTTTTAACTTATGTTATATAAGTAAGATGATATTACGGACTTTTTGGCAGGCAATTTTTCCGGAACGCTCAGTCGCTCAGCGCCATTTTTTATCTTATCTATGTTGGCGTTGAACATTCCCACCAGCCAGCATTCATCCTTGAAAAACTCCTCCAACTCGGCGACAGGATATCCCTGCCGAACAAATCCTGCCGCACAGTGCGCAAGCGCTTTGTCCATATTCCTATGCACGCTCCGCACACTGGACGAGGTCAGTTCAGCGATGCTGTCCACCGATTGCTTGTCTATAAATCTCAGCATCAGCAGTTTACTACTTCCCGGCTCCATAAACTGCAAACTGTCCTCTACCAGGTGTTTCATACAGATGAGATGCCTTTTTCTTTCAATAAGTGCCATAATTTCCTCCGCCACCCTCAATGTGTCCGCGTAACCAAAACTATGATGTGATGCAGCACTTCGCTCCACCACCATTTTGTCTATGGACCGAATAATCCGATTGACATAGTTATACGCCTGTAAAATCGTCTTTGCCCAAATTTTCCCTTTCATTTTTTTCTCCTTTTTTTAACAAAAATAATGCGTAAATTGTCCGAGGGCGAACCCTACTGCCAGCATTTTATAATATAGGTTTGGCTATTGTCAATATCAAATGACACATTTTTGAATAATATTTTAAAATATTGTTTCAAAATACCTCCTCCTGTTCTTGTTTTGCAAAAACCGAACATATGTTCTAATTATAACAACTAAAATATGACAGCGTATTGTCAGCTTTTAAAACTTTTACCGGAATTTTCCATTAATTTTCGTTTGCAAAGTGGAAGAAATTTGTTATAATGTAGGAAAAGGAGTCGAACATGAAAAAGTTTTTGATGGTTTGCCTTACTCTATTTTGTTTTGCCCTGCCCTTTATGCTGGCACCCTCGATGGGACACTCCAATTTATACGCTGCGGAGGACTCTGTTTTTTCTGCCGATACTACCGAAACCATTAAAGACGATTTGACCAGTGCCCAGGATATAAACTACACCCGAAACGCGCTGATGGTGTCCGACTTCGATACCAAAACTATATTCAATATAAATAAGCCGGAAGAAAGCCACACCGTACTCTTCCAGCCTACTGCGCTTGCAGCAGACTTCCAGGATAACCTGTACTATGCTGTGGAGGGCTATGGCATAACCAAGTTGGACAGCAATAATGTACTGACCCCGTATAATGAGTACAGTGCCGATCCCGGGGTGGCAAATGTGTCTATCGGAGAGGTCTATGATTTGGCTTGTTCCATTGATGGAACGGTCTGGGCGATTGCCCGGGGCTACGGCGATTTGAAAGTGCTGATATACAAGCCCTTTGACTCCGAACTCTTTCTGCTCTTCCAAAGTTTGGACACGCTCGATTTGGGCAGTGGCAGCAAAATCGCTATCTCGCTGGATGCTGAGATTATCATAATCGCCACCGCTAGCGGGTTGTTTCAGATTGAGGACGGCAATATAATCAGCCTTGCCGACAATCCGGAAAGTTTTGAGTACACCCTGCCTGCAGGCTTGACCAATATAAAAAACATAGCCATTGACCACTCCAACGATTTGCTGGTGCTGGAGCAATCCACTCCCTACAAACTCATCCGTGCCAAAAAGAACACCTTCCTCACCTTTGAGGATACTTCAAACCTGCTGGACGGAATCGATGCGTTTGCTCTGGATGATATCAGCGGCGAAATCTATTTCAACACCGCAACTGAGGTAAAAAAGATAACGATATCGGACCAGTACGGCAACCCTTTTCTAAACACCCTCACCCATGACGACGAACCGGACTATGTAAAAGAACTGCCCACCGAGGTGGTGTCAGTGGCACGGGTTACGGCGGACAGCACCTATGTCTATGAGTTCGACACTCTGTTACATATGTTAGAGCGGGATGGCGTGCGCCTTACTCTGAACACTGATTGCTATGCTATTGTGTTGGATTCCTGCCCGGACAGCGATTTCTGCTTTGTTCTTTTAACCAGTTTTGCCGAGGGCGACATAACCGGCTATCTGATGAAAGAAGAGGTGGAAATACTGGCGCCGGAAACAGTGAACTACACCGCACGGCTGATTGTGCCGAACACCGAAATTTTCGGCTACCCTACCAGCCTGGATGCAGACCTGATTCTAGAACCTTTATCCCCACCCTTTCAGGTGGTAGCGGAGTTCAGTTTTGCCGACTATAACAACATATCTTTTGTAGCGATCAGACTGGGTGAAGGCAGTTTCGGGTATGTGAATTCCAACTGCATTTTGGATACCTCGACCCCAGTGATTGAGCAAACTATTGTAACCAATGCCCGAACCCGTAGCGAGGTGATAGTCTATGCTGATGAGTTCTGCACTGTACCACTCATCACCCTACCGGCAGGCACTAATGTACAGATTACCGAAAGACAGGACGGAGTGGCACAAATTCTGTGGGGGCTGGGCATCAGTTTTGGCTATTTGGCGGTCTCCGAACTGGACGACGGCAGCCTGTCCCAGGCACAACTGATTGGCTTAATTTTGATGGCAGGGTGTGTGCTGATTGCAATTGCCCTTATAACGGTAACCGCTGTTAAAAATAAAAAAGATAAGAAAATTGTTTAAAAAATAGTGAAAAAGAGGGTAAAAAAACCCTCTTTTTTTACTTTTATGAAATTATTTCACCACACAACCTAGTACTGACCACTTACAAACCTACTGCGGAGCGGAAACTGTACTGTCCAAAGGCAAGTCACTGGCGAACTTTTCCGTGGTGGAATCCAGCAGGCTATCCACATTGTCCTCAGTGGAGATTCTGGACACAGACACTTCAAATGCCACCCGGGTTTCGGTGTTGATATCATCCACTCGCTTTTGATATTCCCGGCTCTGTATACGACCGCTCAGGTAGACCTTTTCGCCTATGCTCAAATCGCTGACATATCTGGCGTTCCGCCCCCAGGCTATGCACGGCAGATAGTCTGATTTATTATATGCACGGTTGACAGCGAGCAGCACATCACATATTTCTCTCTTAAAGGGGGTAGTGCGATATACCGGCTCCTTGCAGACATATCCCACCAACTCAATGATATTACTATTAAAGGTCTCCACCGGCTCGCATAGTTCCCGTACAAAGACGGTCAGCATCAGTTTGCTGTGCCCATCCAAAATTTTGTTGTAGGAACGGAACTGTCCACGGACGGCAATCTGAGAACCGATTGCCAGATTGTTGGACTTGAAGAGGCGTTCCGAAATGGTGATTGGTATGTTGTCAGTCTGCTCAGACAGCCTTGGAACATTAAGCATAATGTCATAGAAACCTTCCCCGTAGACCTCGTGACTAAAGACTGGTTCGCTTGTAACAATCCCACAAAGATATACTTTGTTGTTGTTTGAAAGTTCAAAATTCATAAATCCTCCAATGTTTTTTAATTTTTTTTCTGAATGCCTGCACGGTCAATGATATACTGATCCTGATAGATTAATTCCCCAACGCTGACCACTTTATAACCCTGGAGTTTAAGCCGTTCTAAAATCAGCGGAAGGGCATCCAGGATATGGTCGGAGTTATTGTGGCACAAAATGATAGAACCGTTCTTCACTCTGCTCATCACCCGTTGTGTCATCTCACTGGCGCTCAACCCTTTCCAGTCCAGCGAGTCAACATCCCACTGAATAGTCTTAAGACCCAGCCCGTCTGCTACATCAAGCAGTGTGTTGTTATAACTGCCGAACGGTGCCCTGAACAACTTAACGGGGGTATCAATAATGGCTTGCAACTTCTCCATACAAGTGGTCAACTCCAACTTCATCTCTTCGGCGGTCAGTTTGACCATATCGGGATGAGTGTTGGTGTGGGTTCCTATTTCCAGTCCGGCGTCTTGAATATATTTCACCATATCTGGGAATTTATCTATCCAAAAGCCTACCAGGAAAAAGGTCGCTGTGGCGTTGTATTCTTTCAGGATGTCAACAATTCCCTGAGTTTTATCCGCACCCCATGCCGCATCAAAGGAAATTGCAACCACTTTCTCAGTGGTATCCACCGAATAGATAGGAACCTTCCTCAGGTTGTCGCCAAAGAATACCGCTGCTGCTGAGTTCCCTCCAAAACTCATAGCCAAAATTGCGCATACGCCAAGCATCAAAAAGGCCGCTATCATCGATGTTTTTTTCAGTATTACAAATCTCACGCTACATACTCCTATATTTTAAAATATTTTTTAAAATAAAGCCACGCTAATTTTGGCGGATTTGCGCCAATTTTGCGCCAATTTTTGGTTTTGCTGTCGAAATGTCACTTTCTACAATATATTATGATGCCATTGACCGAAATAGAATAAAAAACCAGCCCTCTTTTTTGAAAGCGCTGGTTTAGTGCTAATTCTATCTGAAAGGGTTTTTTAGCCCTCTTTGCCGAAGTTTTTAATGTTTGAGGGTTTTTTCCTTTTCCAGTCGAGTTGCCGATTTGCACGGCTTTGTCAAAAACCTTAGTTTCCCAACACCTCTTCCGGAACAACCTACTGATTTTCATGCACTGCTATCAGTTTTTCTATCCCCTTTATCTGCTTGCCCCTGGTGGTGCGAGCCTCAATGGCGAGCAGTTCGCTGGAGAGGGCAAACGGCTTTTCGCACTCCAGCACCAGTTCTGTCGGCAGGGTGCATATTCCTGCAAACAGCACGCTGTCGCCCGAGGTCAGGCTGATTAGCCGCACGCCTTTTCGGTAGCGAGGCAATTTGTCAATCTGGGATATAATCACCCGTTTAGCAAAACCGCCGGCGGTGATTACTATCAACTCGCCCTCCTCGGTAGTTATACCAGCAAAGACTACTTTGTCGCCCTCATTTAGGTTGATGCCCCGCACTCCGCCGCTCACACGCCCCTGAGTTGGCACATCCTCTTTTTTGGCAAGCAACACCTGCCCTTCTAAGGTGGCAAACAGCATATCAGCATTCTGCTCATCGAACCCCACAGTTACTACCTGGTCATCATCTTTAAGTTTGATTGCCTGGAAGTAGTTTTTCTGCACATTGTACTCAGCAAAAACAGTCTTCTTCACAAATCCGCTCTCGGTAAAGAACAGCAGTTCCTGCTTAGTTTTATCCTCAAAACTGCCGTCAAAGATTGCCACAATCTTCTCATCCAGCGCAAAGTCGATAAATATCTCCCTAGGGTTTTGCCCCTTGTCTTTAAATCGGGAAAAGCCCAAAGTCTTGGCGTTGAAACGCACACAAAAGCCCTTGTTGGTGAACGCCAGCACATTGGAATCGCTCATAGTCGGCAGCGTCATAGTATGCACCTGACTCAGTTTATTGCCCTCTTTAAAAGCGTGATTGGTCTTTTCAAAAACCTCTTTCTGAATCGCTTTAATACCACCCTGAGCGGTCACACAAACCACTATCTCCTCCGGTTTCTCCAGATCCACTACCTCGGTTTCTAGCAGTTCCTGCTCGCACAGAATCTGAGTGCGGCGCTTGTGTCCAAATCTCTTCTTTATATCCAGCAGGTCGGCTTTTACAATATCCAACTGAAGCGTTTCCGATTTAATTACAGCGGTAAGTTCCTGAATTTTGATTTTAATTTCCTCGGCCTCGGTGGTAATTTTATTTACCTCCAAACTGGTCAGACGAGCCAGGCGCATATCCAAAATAGCCTGTGCCTGAACTTCGCTTAGCAGGAATTTCTCCCGTAATTTCATCTTGGCATCCACTGTGGAGGTCGCTTTCTTAATGATTCGAACCACTTCGTCGATATTCTTTATGGCAATTAAAAGCCCTTCCAAAATGTGCAGCCTGTCCTTAGCGGCAGCCAAATCAAACTTGCTGCGGCGAAGGATAATACCCCGCTGGTAGTCCACATAATAGGCTATAATCTCTTTGAGCCCCATCATGGCAGGCTTGCCGTCGGCAATGACCACCATATTGATTCCAAAGTTGCACTCCAGATCAGTGGATTTCAACAGCACATCCAAAATAGGCTTCGGATTGCCGTCTTTCTTTATAGTTATAACGGCACGCATCCCTTGACGGTCACTCTCATCACGAATTTCCGATATGTCGGACAGCACCCCTTTTTTCTCCTCCCGCAGTTCCATAATACTCTGCAGCAGGCGTGCTTTATTGACCTGAAAGGGCAACTCGGTGATGACTATGCTCTTTTTCTCTCCCTTACCCTCTTCAATATGATACTTGGCACGCATGGTAACTTTACCCTTGCCGGTGCTATATGCCTCCTCCAGATTTACTGGAAGCAGACAGGCGCCGGTGGGGAAATCCGGGGCTTTGATATAGTGCATCAGCGAGCGCAGACTGATATTCGGATTATTGATATATGCTATCACGCCGTCGATGACTTCGCCCAGGTTGTGCGGAGGAATATTAGTAGCCAGCCCAACCGCAATGCCGGTTGCGCCGTTCACTAAAAGGTTGGGAAAGCGACCGGGTAACATATCCGGCTCTTTTAGGGTGTCGTCGAAGTTAAAACTCCACCTGACAGTATCCTTGTCCAAATCCCTCAACAGTTCCATAGCCAATGGAGCCAGCCTTGCCTCGGTATAACGCATAGCGGCAGCACTGTCTCCGTCGTTACTTCCAAAGTTGCCGTGACCCTGCACCAGGATTTCGCTCATATTATGTGTTTGCGCCATACGCACCATAGCATCATAAACCGAGGTGTCTCCGTGGGGGTGGTACTTACCCAAACACTCACCGACTACACGGGCGGACTTACGAAAGGGCTTGTCCGGGTCAAAACCCAGTTCACGCATAGCAAATAATATGCGGCGCTGCACCGGCTTGAGCCCGTCCTCTACCCGAGGCAGTGCACGGTCTAAAATAACAAACTCACTGAACGGAATCATACTGTCGTGCAGTACTTCGTCCAGCGAACGGGTTATAACGGTACCCACTATCGGGGTCCTTTCTTCACTTGAATTCTTTTTTTTCATTTTCCCTCCTGAGATTACTCCGCTCCGAATTTATCTTCCCGGTTGAAGTTGGCATGCTCGCTGATGTACGCTTTCCGGGCATCGATATTGTCGCCCATCAGCGTGGTCACTAAAAGTTCAGCATTCGCCGCATCCTCTATAGTAACCCGAGTGAGTGAGCGCTTCGCCGGGTCCAGTGTGGTATCCCAGAGTTGCTCCGGGTTCATCTCACCCAACCCCTTGTAGCGCTGTATGGTGTAGCCCTTACCTATACGCTCAATCGCTGCCGGAAGTTCAATGTCGCTGTAGACATATTCCACCATACCCCGACGCTCCACCTTGTAGAGCGGCGGCATACCTATATAGAGATGCCCGTTGGTAACCAGTTCACGCATATAGCGGAAGAAGAAAGTCAGCAGAATTGCCCGTATGTGGGCGCCGTCCTGGTCGGCATCGGCAAGTAAAATGACCTTATCATACTTGAGCGCACTTAGGTCAAAATCCTCCCCTATACCAGCGCCCAGTGCACTGATAATAGTGCGGATTTCCTCATTGGCAAGCACCTGAGCCAGTCTTTTCTTTTCCACATTGAGCGGCTTGCCCCGCAGTGGCAGAATAGCCTGAAAGGAACGGTCACGCCCTTGTTTGGCGCTGCCGCCTGCACTATCGCCCTCCACCAGAAAGAGTTCGTTTATCTCGGCCCTGCGTCCGGTGCAACTTGAGAGTTTGCCCACCAGGTTATTGCTATCAATGCTGTTTTTCTGCCGGGTAATCTCCTTTGCCTTGCGGGCAGCCTCTCGCACCTTTGCGGCGGCCTTTCCCTTTTTTATCGCCAACTCCAACACGCTGCGGTTTTCATTGCGCTCAAAGAGAGCCACCAGTTGGTTATACACAATGTTTTCCACTTCAGCCTTGATTTCCGGGTTTCCCAACTTAGTCTTGGTCTGCCCCTCGAACTGTATGTTGCGCATTTTAATAGCGAGCACCAGAGTCATACCCTCACGGTAGTCCTCGCCCATTGGGTTCTCCTCCTTATCTTTAATAAGGTTGAGTCGGCGAGCCACATCGTTAAACGCACGGGTCATAGCACTCTTAAGTCCGGTCTCATGAGTGCCTCCCTCGCTGGTAGGAATATTGTTTACATAACTGAACAGATTTTCGGTATAGGCGTTGCTATACTGGAAAGCACACATAACCTCCACTAAGTCGGTAGCGCCCTCAATATAGACAGGGGGCTGGTGCTCCACATCTTTATTGGAGTTGAGATAGGAAACAAAGTCACGCAGTCCGCCATTATATCGATAGGTCTCCTTTTGCGGCAGACCCTTGCGGAGAGTTCGCTCATCAATAAGCACAATCTCCAACCCCTTGTTTAAAAAAGCAAGTTCACGGAGGCGCTTGGAAACGACATCGTGATTGAACTCAATGTCGTCAAAGACTCTGGAGTCCGGCATAAAACGAACGCTGGTTCCAAAGGTGTCCGACTTACCTATCTCTTTCAGATGCTGAACCACGCTACCGCTCTGCATCTTTTTGTTGGCATCGATGATGCTCTCAAAACGCATAGCATGCTTTTTGCCGTCACGCCTGACCTCTACAGTCAGCCAGCGTGATAGGGCGTTGGTAACCGAGGCGCCGACGCCGTGCAAGCCGCCTGAAAAACTATAGTTCTCGTTGTCGAATTTTCCGCCGGCGTGCAGTTGGGTGAAGACAACCTCCACTCCTGACACTCCCATTTGTGGGTGAAGGTCTATCGGGATACCTCTACCGTTATCATCCACCTGCGCACTGCCGTCCTGGTGCAAGGTAACAACAATCCGGTCTCCAAAACCGTTACTCAATTCATCAATAGAGTTGTCTACAATCTCCCATAGAATATGATGCAGCCCTCTCGGCCCGGTCGTACCCACATACATTCCTGGGCGAATTCTGACGGCGTTAAGTCCCTCTAAGATAACTATATCTTTGGACGCATAATCCTTTGCCAATCTTCAACCTCCGTACTAATATAGTTTATTTTAGCACATTTTGACGGGAAAGCACAAAGGAAAAACCTGTGTTTGCTAAAATTTTTTGATAATTTTCTCCGCTTTAACATAAATTAACCACTAAAGGAGTAATTATGCGCACCATAATTCTTACCGGCGGAGGTACTGCCGGACATATTCTGCCCAACCTGGCACTGCTGCCCAACCTAAAGAAACACTTTGAGCGGATAGTCTATATCGGCAGTGAAAAAGGTATGGAAAAGGAGTTGGTAGGCAGGTATCCGGAACTGGATTATCGCCCGGTGACCGTAGTGAAACTCCGGCGGAAACTGACCCTGAAAAATCTGGCAATCCCCTTTCTACTGTTAAAGGGAACAAGGCAAGCAAAAAAAATATTAGCCGAAATCCAGCCGGATGTGGTCTTCAGCAAGGGAGGATATGTCAGCATACCAGTGGTGCTGGCGGCTCACCGATTAGGCATTCCAGTGGTGTCACACGAGAGCGACTTGACGGTGGGGCTTGCCAACCGATTCACCAAAAACAAGGTGAAATGCATCTGCACCACCTTTGAAGAAACTGCAAACTCGCTGAAAAACGGAGTCTTTGTAGGCTCGCCTATAAGGCAGGAATTGTTCCGGGGCAACAGTTTTGCGGCACGGCAAAAGTTCGGAGTGCCGGTTGGGAAACCGGTGCTGCTGGTGCTGGGCGGAAGCCTGGGGGCAACTAATATAAACCTAGCGGTACGGGAAAACCTAGACTGGCTGTGCCAGAATTTTTTTGTCTTTCATATCACCGGCAAGGGGAAGACCAGCCAAATCAATCACAAAAACTATGTGCAGTTGGAGTTCTATGATGCCATTCAGGATTTGTTTGCCCTTGCCAATTTTGCCATAACCCGAGGCGGCTCAAATGCGCTGTGGGAGTTAGCTAGCCTGGGTATTCCGACTCTTATAATTCCGCTGGAGAAAGGATCCCTGGGCGACCAGTTAGAAAACGCCAACTATTTTGAAAAAAAAGGGCTTGCTCTCACTCTGAGAGAAACCCAGTTGAATTCCGCCTCGCTAAAAGAGAAGGTTGGTTTACTGATAACTCACAAGGATAAATTTTTGAGCAACTTAAAAAAACTGCCCGAGAACAGAGCGCTGGAAAAGTTGACCGAGATTATTTTGAAATATAGCAGCGGTCAGAAAAGACCCTCCTGATTGTGGCGAGTAAAATCAACCGCAAGCACACCTTAACACAATGAAAAACGGTTAGAAAAACCTCCTGATTGTAGGAAGTAAAGTCAACAGTAAGCACCCCTCAACATAATGAAAGATTGTATAAATATTCATAATTATTTTTAGAACATTTGTTTGACTTTTGCCTCACTATATGCTAAACTCTATACACTAAGTCGGAGGTCAAAAGAGTGCCACTTTCAATAATGATGGGCATAGTATTGGAACTTCTGCAGCGGGAAAAGGTCACTGCGCTTTTCCTTGCCAGCAAGTTTGAGATAAGTATACGCAGTATCTATCGCTGCGTGGATTCACTCTTTTGTGCAGGCTTTCCGGTAATTACCCAACTAGGGCGCAGCGGCGGAATCTCCATTGACCCGAGGTTCGTTCTGAAAAATCTCCATCTTTCCCGGGATGAGATGAACACCCTGGTTACACTGTGTGAGAAAGCCCGACCGGCAGAACGCCTGCTGAGCGAAAAACTGAAGTATACTGTTATGAATAATTATTCACAGTGATTACTGTTTATGCAATTTTCCTTCACTGAATTTATTGAAGTTAATCAGCGCCTGGGACTGATATAAAAAGGTCAATTTTTCTCTGTATTGGCGTTTCTCATCAGCCAGTGCCAGCAGCCTGTTGAGCAACTGCTCAAAGGTCATATCCTTCCAAAGATAGTTAGCCATAGAGCCGGGTATGCTGTTGATTTCGTTTAGCCAGACCTTGCCCTGCTCCACCAAAAAATCCATACGCACCAGCCCGGCACATTCACAGGCGATAAATGCCTGAATTGCCAACTTTTCAATGGTCTTTTTGACCTTATCCTCCACCGGTGGATTCACAATCCGAGAGACCTTTTCATCGCCCAGATATTTATCTTCAAAGTTCAGCAGTTCGTGATTGCCAATCACCTCTTCCATGCAGGAAAGTTCTACCTTTTCGCCCAGCCCCATACATGCGATATTGATTTCGGTGAACCGCTCAATCGCTTTTTCCACTATGGTTTTATTATCAAAACACAGCGCCAGTTCGACAGCAGAAACCAGGGTTTTTCCGTCGCAGCACTTAGAAACCCCTATGCTACTGCCTGCCCGTGCCGGCTTTACCATAACCGGAAAGCCTAACTTTTCCCGAATCTGGCGGGCTATTTTTCTGCTATCGGCTTGCCATATCTCCCGGCTGAAACTCAGAAATTCAGGGGTTTCTATGCCGTTAGCCTGCATAATCTGTTTGCACAGCACCTTATCCATAGTAAGGGCGCTGCCCATAACTCCGGTGCTGGTATAGGGCAGATTACAGAGTTCCATAAGCCCCTGCACCGTGCCGTCCTCGCCATTGACTCCGTGTAATGCAAGCACCACGGCATCAATCTTCACCCTGCCGAGCCGCAGCCTGCCCTTAATCCGAAGTTCGCCACTGCCAGGCACAAAAAAACAGGGGCGCACTCCATCGGTACTAAACTCCAGATAACTATCCGGCAGAAATAATTTGTCTCCGGTCACCCAGCGCCCGTCCCGCCCTATGTAAATAGGCACCACCCGAAACCTAGACTGTAGGTTGTCGATGACCTGCAATCCGGTGATAATTGAAATATCATGCTCTACCGACTTCCCGCCAAAAACCACTGCAATATTTTTCATATACCCTCCAATTTAAAAGATATATGAAAAAAAGCACGCCGATGTGCTTTTTCTCTCTATTAAGTGTTTTTATACAGTAAATAGTTCTCTGAGCAATAAACCCAACTAAAATAACCAAACCAAACTAAAGCACACGAGCCAACAATACTAACCAAACCCGCCTAAAACACTCAAGCAAAAAAACACTAACGCAACCCAAACCAAACCAGTACAGCCAACTCCTATCAAGTGTAATTATCCGGCAAGTCATTTTCCCACAGCACCACATCGCTTTTTCGCAGAATTTCTTTCAGAATATTCTGAGCGGCTTGTACGGTGTCTGCTTTGTGAATACTGCTCTCCGGAAAACCTGAGTCCAGCAACCCTTGCCGGATAGACAGATAGTGCGTTTCGTTCACGATAATTACTAGGTCTGCCACCCGTGCAATGCGCTCGCCAAACTCATAGTTCGCCAGCCTCTCCATAGTGCCAAGTTCCACCAGTCCGGGCGTTATAACAATTTTGCGGCGCTTATCAAACATACCCAGCACTTGCAGCGCACGAGAACTGCCCTCTATGCTGGCGTTATAGGTATCGTCCAGAATCAGCACATCGTTTGGCGCCTTTACCAGTTGCAGACGATGCTCCACCGGAACGACCTTATCTATGCCCCTTACCACTTCATTCAGGGTCAAACCCAACTTAAGCGCAAGCGGCACACAGAGCAATAAATTAGTAATGTTGTGAATTCCCAGCAGTTTGGTCTGGCATTTTATAGGCTCAGAGCCCTTGACACATAGCAAAAATTTAGTGCCATCCGAGGTATTCTGGATGCTCTCCGCCCAGACATCGGCTTTTTTACAAACCGAGATTTTGCTCTTGCCGCACTTACAGTCCTTGTACATATCAGCCGCCGGGGGAGTATCTGCATTAAAGACACAAAAACCATCTTTTGGCAGACTTTTATACAGTTCCGCCTTGGTCTTTTTTATATTATCGAGATTGCCGAAAGTGGCAAGATGCTGCTGCCCTATCATTGTTATAATTCCAAACTTCGGTTGAATTATATCACACAACTCAGCAATATCTCCCACCTTACGCGCACCCATTTCAGCAATCAACACCTGATGAGTCGGGTTCAATTCTTCCAGTATGGTGCGGGTCATTCCCATCGGGGTGTTATAACTGAGTGGTGAGGCGCAGACGCTGTACTTCTCACTGAGTATGGTGTGCAAAAAGTTCTTTACGCTGGTCTTACCGAAACTGCCGGTAATGCCTATTCTAATCAATCCGGTGTTTGCCTGCAGTTTAACTTTTGCCTTTTTCACATAGCCCCGTGAGATCGCTTTTTCGATTGGTTTCATCATAAAGTGCACAAGAGGAACCAGCAGCGGAAGGAACAACGGGGTCAGCGCAACAGCGCCGAAACGGAAGATATCCACAAACATACTGGAGAGCAAAATCAGTCCAAAGGAGAGCAACAGCCCCAAAACGAATAGTAGTGCCAAACTCCTTTTCACCCGGTTGGTAACTTTGAGCGGCGTCTTTTTAGGCGCCAGCCGGATAGTCTTAATATAGATTGCTGAGAACAAGAAATAGAATATCAGCCCGAGATAGCCGAGATATTCCGAAAAGCCCCGAAAGATAACATTGGTCACAATCATCGCTGCAGAACTAAGCAGTACCAGCATTGCGATACGCAGTATGTACTTAGCACGGGTGTTTTGCAGCCAGTCAAAGTACCCCTTTATATGGTAGCCACTCAACTGGATAATCTGCATAAACTTATAGCCCTCCAGACAAAGCACTGCTGCGTTTAGCAGCGAGATACCAATCGCCAGGTAAAAGTGCAGATTGGAAAAGTCAAAAAAATCTATCATATTCTCCCCCAAAATTCCAGACATAGTCTGTTAAATTTAACAAAGTTGTCTATGTGGCAAAAATGTCCGCCCTCCAGCACCTCAAATCTACTGCCCGAAATCAGGCGGTGGATTTTATAT
Source organism: uncultured Christensenella sp. (assembly GCA_964367965.1). GTDB lineage: Bacteria > Bacillota > Clostridia > Christensenellales > UBA1242 > UBA7584. The sequence goes on from CAYIZA010000022.1 coordinate 13,900, forward strand.
CCCATAGCCACTGGTGTAATCTTATCATTTTTTCCCCAAACAATCAAGGTTGGAACGCAAATATTCTTAAAAGTTTGAGTGCAGTCCTCCCGAACCACGTTTGCCATAATTTTGCGCATAGTTTGTGAACTTTCTTTCCAGTCGTCGGAACCATATTTTTCCAGCACTCCCGCATCGACTTTACCCATTTCTGCCAGTTTTTTCAGTTTTTTATATCTTTTTATGCTCTTTTTCTGTAAAAAAGACAGTTTTTTGGGAATTCCAGCACTGTCCACTAAAATCAGGCTAAGGCAATTCTCCGGAAACTGTGCGCAAAACTTGGCAGCCAACTTTCCGCCAAAGGAGTGCCCTACCAGATGAGCCTGGGCAACTCCCAACTCTTTCAGAAAGGATCTAAGTTCCAGCACATAGTGCTCTGAGTTCCAGTCTGCCGGCGGCTCTTCACTCTTCCCAAAGCCCCAGAGGTCAAGATTTATGGTGCAAAAGTTCCGGCTAAAAAGTTGGGTTGAGCCCTGAAAATCGCTGAGGTTGCTCCCCCAGCCGTGCAGAAACACCACACATTGCCCCTCGCCTAGTTTGACAAAATTAGTTCTCAAGGACATTGATAAACCCCTTAGTTTAAATTGCCCGATGCATAATTATTGCATTTTGTCCTTTAGCGTAATAGTCTTCACGGATGCCGACTGAAGCAAAACCCAGTTTACGGTAGAGTGAAATAGCAGCGAAATTTTTCGCTCCTACCTCCAGCACAATGTTGCGAATATTGTTTTTTTGCGCTGTTTTTATCAAAAATTCCAGTAATTTAGTGGCAATTTTTTGCAGACGGGTATTTTTCATAACTACCAGACGCAGGATTTCATACTCCTCGCCTGAGTTCATAATACTGACATAGCCGAGCGCTTGTTCGCCCAACTTTGCAAAATAGCACTCAAAAGTTGGATTTTCGAAACTGCTCTCTATGGCGGTTCGGCTCCAAGGTAAATCCTCCGGCTCGTCTTCGGACTCCAGTTGACAGAGCAACTCAATATCCTCCCGGCAGCCAGGCACAATTTTCACCTTGTCCAAATCAGAAACTCTCATTTTCTCCGCCTGACTGTCTCTCAAGTAGAGCGGAGCAAGTTCTCTATAGTTTACGGCACTGTCCGCCTTGGCAAGCACGCAATTCAGCAGCGACAGCGGGTTGAAAGGCTCAGACTGAAAGAGTGCTGACTCTAACCCGGTGTTTTTTTCGCCGTTGTCGTTAAAAACTATTGCCACCTCGCCCAATGTCTTCAGTTTTGCCAAAAAGTGGTTGACTTTCATAATCTGTGGACTCTCCGATGCCTGCAGTCCACTGCTCGAACTTCGCTCAAAAACCTGGAAAAAAACTCTGCCGGCTCCGGCGTTCATAACGGCGCAAACCGGCTTGTTTTCGGCAAACTTATTATATGCCAGAACTTCCAGCGAGTTTACAGGCACGCACTT
>CAYIZA010000022.1:15463-17338 GCA_964367965.1 uncultured Christensenella sp.
GTGAAACGCCTGGAATTCTCACCAAGTGACTCAATTTGTATTTTTATGGCATCGCTAGGCAGCAGGTCGGCTACTCTTTCGGGCCACTCCAGAATACAGACGCCCTCTCCGGAATTCAAAATCTCGCTCAGTCCGAATTCCTCCGCCTCAGCGCTGCTCTCAATACGATACATATCAAAATGAAAGATTTTGTACTTCCCCTGGTATTCCTGCATAATGGTAAAAGTCGGGCTAGTGACCGTTCCCTTAAAGCCCAACTGCTCTATAATAAATTTAGCCAGAGTGGTCTTGCCGGCGCCCAGCCCGCCAAAAAGCAAAACAACCTTGCCTGGGCAAAGTTGATTTGTAATCAATGTTGCGAACTTTTGGGTATCCTTCAAACTCTGAGCAACGAATTCCATACTAATCCTTTTTAACTTTTGCCTTAACCGGTTTGATTATCTTTTTCGGCTCAGCAACCTCGGTTTTGACCTTAGCATCTTTGACCGGTTTTGGTTTTGCCTCTTGTTTTTCCGACTTTTTAACCTCTTTTTGCTTGTTTTTTGCCTCTTTGAGTTCTTTTTGCTGTACTGCCTTCTTTTCTTTCTGTAGAAGTTTAGCAATCGCATCCAGATCGTAGGCGTTTTTGCCATTGTTCCAGAGTTTCTCTAGATGATAGCAATTGCGGGTATCGGCGGTCATCACATGGACAATCACAGTGTTGTAATCCAGCACAATCCAGTCATTGACACCGTCACGGCGCATCGGACGGATGCCATCTTTGGATAGTTTTTCCTCCAATTCATCGCAAAGTGCTTTGGTGTGAGTGGTATTTCCAGCGGTCGCCAGTACGAAGAAATCGGCAAGGCTGCTTAGGTTGGCAACATCAAGCATCTCAATATCGGTTGCCTTTTTATCATCCAGAAGCTGACAAATCCTTATTGCCAGCGTTCTTACTTCACTTTCTTCAATATTTCTCACCGAAACCACCTCTCTTTATAAAAATTATACCAAAAAAGTTCGGGGCTGTCAATTAAACAGCAGGACTTCCTGAACCTTTTGGAAAAGAGGCTTGAATTTTTAAAATTTGGCAATAATCTGTTCATGCACAGAATACGCCTTGCCTCTGTTTTTGACATCACACTAGCCAGCATAATCTTATCTATGCTGCTTTTCTGTTGGATAAGATTTTACACCCAAAATCTGGCTCTGTCTCTTATTTTGTCAGTAATTTGTACTTTTTTGCTTGTTTTTTCCATTTTTTTAATCAAAAGAAGGAAAAATCAACAGCGTGCGTTAAACTCCAGTCAAAAAGATGCAGCGTTAGATGCCTCAGTTCAACTTCGATTTTCCACTCCGGAGCAGGTGCTGGGATTCTTCCTATCGGTGCTGGAGCCGAACTATACTGTTACACCAAAAGGACAGGCGCTGCTGTTGAAAAACGCACAAAAGGAAAGCACCCTATTTGTTCCATATTTCCAAAATGAGGTCTGTACTGTCACCGAAATCTCCACCTTCTTTGCGCAGGCAAAAGAGTGCAACTGTGGCAGGCTGGTCATCTGCTGTGCTGTAGTGGACGGCGCCGCCAGAAACCTGGCAGCCTCGGTAAAAAATCTGAATATTGTACTGCTGGATGCCTTTGCCACCTATCAGCAAGTACTGGCTCCAGCAAATAAAATGCCCGCCAAGGTGGTAGACACCCGGGGGGCAAAACTCACTTTCAGACAGGTTATGGCCTATGCTCTAAGCAAAGAACGCACTAAAAATTATTTTTTGCTGGGCGCTATTCTTATTCTCTCCAGCTTTTTTGTGGTGTTCAAAATCTACTATCTGGTGATGGGCAGTGTACTGCTATTGCTCGCTGCAATCACCCGAATACTACCCCACCGTAAAAAC
>CAYIZA010000023.1:0-16428 GCA_964367965.1 uncultured Christensenella sp.
AGCAACACAAGCCCGCCCGAGTTCTTGATTCCCCTTCTCGTAGAAGGGGTGGCACGCTAATAGCGTGACGGGGTAGTCCACAACACTATCAGGTAAAATAATCTTTTAAAAACAGCAACACTTCCTCCATATTGTTTTTAATGTCGGCATCCAAAATGTGGATAACTTCTAGTCCTAAGCTTTTAAGGTAATCGTCTCGTTGTGTATCGTATTCAGCCTTTTCATTATGAGTATCTCCGTCAATTTCTATCACAGTTTTTCTGCTCGGACAATAAAAATCAACAATATAATTGCCAATAATTTTTTGCCTGTCAAAATCCAGACCGCACAATTGTTTCTTCTTAAGTTGTACCCAAAGGAGGACTTCGGAAAGATTTCCTGCCTTGCGTAATGCTTTAGCATTTTCACGCAAGGATTTATTAAAAGGTAAATCTTTGTGTTTTTGGACTACCCCGTCGCCTGCGTCGCCACCCCTTCTAAAAGAAGGGGAATTTTTGTTAGCTGTACTAGTTTCAAGAGCAGGGGAATTTTTGCCAGATGTACTAATTTCAAGCGCAGGGGAAGTTTTGCCAGCTGTACTAGTTTCAAGAGCAGGGGAATTTTTGCCAACTGTACTAGTCTCAAGAGCAGGGGAATTTTTGCCAGCTGTACTAGTTCTAAGAGATGGGGAAGTTTCATCAGTTATATTGTTTTTCAATTCTCCGCAAGCACTGTCGGGGGAATTTTTGTTAGCTGTACTGCTTTTCAGTTGCCTACAATCTCCGTCGGGAAATTTTTCGTCACTATCTGCTGCTCCTAAATCCCCGGCAATTTTTGCACGGAGTTGTCCGCATGCGCCATCGATGGTTTCGCCGATAGTGCGGCGTACTGTGACCGAAACCCCGAGGTCTTTCAGTATGCTGGCGAACTCGTTTGCCGATTTGCGGCTGACCGTTTTGAGCCGGGATTCCTTGACTTCATTGAGCGGAATTAGGTTCAAGTGAGACGGAAAACCTCTCAATAATCCGGCAAGTTCCACGGCGCACTGCCGGGTATTATTCTCGCCGTCTATCAAGGCATATTCAAACACCACCCGGCGTCCGGTAGCCTGAAAATATCCCTTTGCCGCAGCGATAATCTCGGAGATTTTAAACCGCTTTGCAATTGGCATAAGTTTTTGCCGCAGTGTGTCGTTTGGAGCGTGTAGCGAAATTGTGAGGATTATAGGCAGCCCGAGAGTGCTGAGTTTTTTGATTTCCGATACCAGTCCGCAGGTGGACAGCGATATGTTGCGTGCGGAGATATTGATACCGTCCGGGCTGGTAACCAACTGCAGAAACTTGGCAACATTTTCGAAGTTGTCCAGCGGCTCCCCGCTTCCCATAAGCACCACATTGGTAATCTGCCGTTTTTTCGCAGTGCCACCCAGCAGGCGATTCACCGTGAGAATCTGCGCCAGAATCTCACCGGCAGACAGGTTGCGAATCAGTCCACCCAGAGTGGATGCACAGAATTTGCAGCCCATTCGGCAGCCCACTTGAGTAGATACGCACAGCGTGTTGCCATATTTATATTTCATCAGCACACCCTCAATGAGGTTGCCGTCTGATAGCGAAAACACAAACTTCTGGGTGCCTTCATCGTCCTCCAGCCGTGTGTGAATACTTATAGGCCGAGTGATAAACTCCGCCTGAATCTTGCCGGACAATTCTTTGGGAATATTGGAACTCTCGCTGAGCGTCTTGCCGTCGTACATAGCATCGAAAATCTGAACCGCACGATAACCGGGCTGTCCCAAACCGACCACCAACTGGGTCACTTCCTGCAAATTTAAGTCTTGTATAACTTTCATTATTATCCTCAACTTTTTTCCAGTATATCACAATTCTATAAGAAAGGCTCGGGTTTTAAATAGAATTTTCATTTTTTTGGGGAAGTAGGTCGAGGATACCGGAGTTTTCCTAAGTGCTGTAGAGATGCTGAAAATAAAAGAGATTTGCGAGCAATGGTGGCTTTTTGCCAAGTGTTGCAGGGGGTTGCATTGCACTTTTATCTTTATCTGGAATTATTATTTCGGCACTTTCATATTTATAGTGAAAAAGGAGGGGCAATGGAAAAGACAATGAACCACAAACTCATCTGCGATTCCCGTAAACTGCTGCAACTGACCGGCGTGGAAAAGGTGGAGAGCAGTAATGAAACTCAGGTTTTATGCCTTGTAATGGGCGCACCGCTACTGATTACCGGAAAGGGGATGCATATGAAGAAGTTGGATGTCGAGCAGGGGCTGGTCGAAATCGAGGGGCAGATTGACGGCATACGGTACCAGGCGGAGCATCGCAATCTTTTGAAAAGGATGTTTAAATAGTGCTTTTTGAAAGCGTAAATCAAAGTCTGGTATTTTTAATAATGGCATATTTTGGTATTTTGGCGGGGTTGGTTGATGAACTTCCACGCCTTTTATGTGCCCGCAGAAAACTTAGGCGCTGGCTCCTGATTACTGTGGACATTTTACGGATGCTCAGTTTTTTCGCCCTGGTCTTTTTGGGCGGATATATCGCAAACTTCGGTGAGTTCAGAATTTTCAGTTTCCTGGGAGCAGGGCTGGGATTTTTCGCTGAGCGGAAACTATTATCCAAGGGCTTTACCCAATTTTTACTAGCCACGCATCGCCTGTTGATAAGGTTTCTTAAGGCAATCTTTAAGAGAACACCTACTGAGAAAAATCTAGAGCCAGAGGGCAAAAAGTGAAATATAAAAAAACTAAAAGACTGGCGGCTGAATTCAGTGCGTGAGGAGAGTGGGGCGATACTTTGTTCCAGGTACTGCGACCGATTGAAGGGTTTGGTGCCGGATATCTCCTAGCAAAGTTCGCCACTCCCGGGCTCTTTTAAAGAAAATATCTAAGATAGACTTTCCATTACCACATTGTAGGCTTTGCATTTAGACATAATTTAAAAAAGGCATCACTGCCTTTTTTAATTCCCGCTCCTATTTTTTACTAGAATATTTAGTTATCGCTGCAACTAATTCAGCCACCGAGGCGTTGATGTTCTTAATCTGCTGCGGACTTGCGCCCTGCGCCTTTGCCTTTTTAGCCTGTTCTTTAAGTTGGTCAATCAGCCCCTTGATTTCTTTTATGTTGGTTGCCTTGCTGCTTTCGGTCTGATTGCCGCTCTGCTCCATGCGGCTCAGAGTCCTCTCAATTTGGTCTCGCAATTCTTCCTGACTCTTCACCAGTTTGGCATTTTCCTCGTTAATCTGTTGCTGTATCCTGAGAAAGTCGTCCTCCACTAATGCGGTGGAAACTTTTTTCTCTACCGGTGTTGGTGCCGCCGACTTTGCCGCTGCCTTTTTCACAGATGCCGCTTTGGCTTCAGTTTTCTTAACTGAAACTGCTGGCTTTTCATCTGTCTTTTTGGTTGGAGCAGCCGGCTTAGCCACTGGTTTAACAACAGCCTTTTTGACCGGCTCCGTCTTTTTTGACTCTGCCTTTTTAACTGCTGCAGATGCGGTGCTCGGTGCCACTACTTTTTTAGTTGGCTCTACAGTGGCTTTTTTATTGGATGCCGCTTTTGTTTCAACTTTTTTCGCCGGTGCTTTTTTAACTTCAGTTTTTGCTGCTACCTTTTTAGCCGGTGCTGGCTTTTTACCTGAAACTTTTGTTGCCGGTACCGCTTTTGTTTCAACTTTTTTCGCCGGCGCTTTTTTAACTTCAGTTTTTGCCGCTACCTTTTTAGCCGGTGCCGGCTTTTTACCTGAAACTTTCTTCGCCGGTGCCACAGTTTTTTTAGCCGTTTCCGGATTTTTAACTTTCGGCTCTTCTTTCGAGGTCAGCATATCATCCTGGAAGTTCTCGTCCAGCACTGGCAGGTCGCCAAGTTCGGCAAGCAAAACATCCTTTTGGGTCATTTCGCCGTCTTCTCCGTCCTTGTTTCCCTTGTTGCCTTTTCTAGACTTTTTGGCTTTTACTTCTGGTTTTTTTGCTTTTTCGGGCTCTTTCGGCTCCGGTTCGTTTAAGATTTCTTCCATCTTTTGCTTGAGCGAGCCGTCGGCGTACATCTTTTCCCACTCCTCTTGAGTCGGTCCGATATAGTTGCCATTCTCATCATAGTATTGTGAGTAGTCGATTAGATTGCCCTCGGCATCATAGTACTGTGAGTAGTCGATTGGGTTGCCGTTTTCATCCAGTATATTAGAGTAGTCAATCAGCCTGCCGCTCTCGTCATAGTATTGACCCAAATCCTGCTCAGCATTTTGTGCGTTAATGAGGTTAGGCTCACCAGTTGTGACATTGCGGTCTCTCTCATCCTGTGGCGCAGGCTGTTCAGGAGCAATTTCCTGTGCCTGTTCCAGTGCCTCCTGGCGTTCCTGTTCTGCCTTTTCTCTTGCTTGAGTAGCAAGTTCGTTATAACTTCTCAGGTTGTCTATTTCAATCTGTTGCTCATCCACCCGAGCCGTCTGCGATTCCAGTTCCCGCAGTACATTTTTAAGTTTCGCTTTAATTTTAACAATCTCAGACTGGTACTCTCTAATCACATCCGAGTTCTCATCTACCACCCGACCGTTGAGTTCATCGTAGACCTTAACTGCAAAGGTGTCGTACTCTGATTTAAGAGCGCTCTCAACTTCAACCCGACCCTGCTCAATCTCTTCCTTGCGCTTCTGAATCTCAATTTTACACTCATCAATAACCACTTGTTCCTTGGACAGCAGTGACCGCAAATCTTTTTCGATAATGGCTTTCTTTTCCATCTCGTCTTTGGACTGACGGCGGTTGTAGTTGATTTCCACACGGTTGGTGGTTTCGCCGATTGCCTTATCCAGTCGTTCCAGGTTCTCTTTAATAGTCTGAAGTTTACGGTTCGCTTCTTTTTCAATCTCGTCCATATTACCCTGCGACCGTGCAATCTTCTTCTCGTATTCCTCAACTTCTTTCTGCAGTGTCATCTTACGCATCAGGAAGTTTTCACTCTCCTCCACGGCACGCTCCATCAACTGTTCACCGTTGATGCCCAGGCTGTCAAAGTCGTACGGGCTGTGTGAAATAGATTCCCGCTTACTTTTCTCCAGCAGTCTCTGTTCCTCAATAGCACGCTTTTCCAGATACTCTCGCAGAATTGGAATGCCGTCGTTGATTTCCTGTGGGGTGAAGAGTGTCTCATAGTCCACATAGTCCGGCATAGTGATTACGGCGTGGTCGATATTTCGGGTGTAGGTGGTAAAGGCATCATAGATTTCACGATTGAGTGCCCTGCCACGCATTTCAATTATCATATTAAATACTGTGCTTATTAGTATCACCAGTGCAGGCAGAAAGGCTACATAGGTAACCATATATGCTATGTTGCTGATATTTGCTGAAAAACTTGCAAGGGCGGAAATGACATAGCCCAACCCTAGGATGAATCCCAGCAGTGCAATGATGCAGGCGGACATCTTAACCTGGCGGTTGGTGCTGGCGATACTACTATTAGAAAGCGGTCGCTTGACACAGTATTCCATAGTCAGGTAGTTGCTTGGAAGACCTTCCCGTTCCAGCACAAAAAGTTGCCACCTCTCCCGTATTCTGTTTGGCATTTTTTTCATATATTTATGAAACTCTGCCAGATTCTCCTCAGTTATAGCCGGGGTCTTATACAGATACCGGTTTGCCTTTTTGATTCCTCTCAGAGTCTTTTTTTCATATGAAAAGGCAATCCTCAAAAGAGCGACGGCAATCACCGCTAACATTGACCCCAGGATAATACCAAAGAGTATGTCAAAACTCAATCCCTCGAAAGTGTTTTTAAAGAAGTTAAAAACACCGTCGATTAAATCACCTAACAAAAATCTACTCATTAAATTTCTCCTAATTTTTTGAAATTTTTGTCTACTGTTGTATTTTTATTATAGTAATTAGTTGATTCATTGTCAAACGAATATCTCATAATCTTTGAAAAAAGAGTATAGTATTTTTAGGGTTACCTTTCGATTTAGAGCATTTTCCACCGCTTTTTGATAACATTGTGTCTGAACCCGGTATTTTTGCCGTAGTTTTTCATCGTCGGGCTGACGAGTGGTCTTGAAGTCTACCAGGATGGTTTCATCCCCCCGGCAGATGATTAAGTCAATGACTCCCTGAATCAAAATCCTGTCCTCCACCGAACTGGATTCCACCACTTCACGGTAGGGCACCGACATATAGAAAGACTGTTCCCTAAGCACTTTATCGGCGCCGTGTATATATTTCTCCAGCACCTTTATGCTCTTGAATATCTTGTCACAATCAATCAAATTAAATTCGTTAAAAGTCAGATTTTCCCGCAGAAAGTTCCGCACCTCCTCCACCGAGCCCAAATTCCAGTCCACAACCTCCATAGCACGGTGATAGGCGTTGCCTATATCGCTGGCGCTGGCTCCGCTTTCGCTCACTCTAAAGCGCTCAGGAGCGTCGTTAAAGCCAGTCGCAATCTCCTCTTCACTCATCAGCCGGGATACCGAAGTCTTAACTCCCAGAGTGATACTCTCTTGAAAAGAGTAGTCCAACCGGCAGTTTTTAACCAGTTCTTGCATATCTTCATCGCTTAAGTCTATGTTTTTTAGGGCTATACCCTCATTTTTTGCGACTATGTCGCTATTTTGTGCAATTTCCGGTATTTTTGGGAAAACTTTCAGGGTAAAACTGCTCTGCTCCCCGGTTCGGATGCTTACCTCCTCCTTGCCCAGTCTGAGTGCATCCAGCACTGCTGGATCGAGACAGGTCAGCAGCAAATCCATATAATTGTCTTTCTTCTGGAGCGCAAAGGGGCTGAGACTGCACTCCTGTTTTTCCAACTTTGCCTTACCTATTATAAATAGATGATTTTTGGCACGAGTCATAGCCACATAGAACACTCTCAACTGCTCGGCGAACTCCTGAGCGGCCTCATCCAGTACAATTGCTGAGCGACTCAGAGTTGATGAACTGAATCGCTTTTCTTTATCAAACACCTTTACCCCCAGCCCCAGACGGGAACTGAAAAGACAAGGGCCGGTCAGACTTTGGCGGTTGAACTGTCTGCCCATATCTACCAGGAAGACTACCGGGTACTCCAGCCCTTTACTCTCGTGCATAGTGTACACCCCGATAGACTGGTCATCGCCGGTGCTCTGTGCCGGTATTCTGACCTGTTTCGGCTCAGCCGAATAACTCAGGTATGCCAGTAAATCAAAGTTGTAACTGTGTGCCAGAAAAGAGTCCACAAAGGCTCGTATATTGGAGAGCCGGGCTGCTCCGTTGGGCAGCGCCCGGATTTTAGACTCCAGGTGGGTGTGGACAATCAGCTGATTTAAAACCTCGAACAAACTGCCGCTGTTCAAGGCTCGGCGCCCCCGTTCAATAAGGTCAAATCCATATGTTAATCTCTCACTTGTCGGAGCAGCGTTCTGGCATGCTTGCCAGAAAGGCTGATGCTTCTCCCGTGGCAAAGCGAGCATCTCATCAAAACTCATACCCACCAGTTCTCCGCTCAGAAAGCCTGCCAGTGCAAAGTCGTCCTGAGTGTTTGCCAGCAGTTTCAGATAGCAGTGCAACAGTTGCACCTCATACTCCTCAAAGATGCTGTCTTGGCTTATGCTGCGAACGGGAAAGCCCAACTTGGTAAGTTGGAAGATTATCTCGTTGAGATAGGCACTGCGTGAACGGGAAAGCAGTGTTATATCTCTCATTTCCAGTTGCCGCATACCCTTGTTGTGCGGATATTTCGGGTCGAATATCAATTTTTGTCTGGAGAAAAGGTCAGCAAGGTGAGAGGCAATGACATTTGCCTCGCTCTGGGCATACATAAGGTTTTCGACCTCCTGCATCTCGGCATCCCGTACACTGTACACCCCCTGTGCCTTTGGCTTTTCTTTCTCCCGGTCGGGAAGTGCTATGATATCGACCTCCACCACCGGCAATCCGGACTGCTGAGCCGGAAACTCGAACCCTGCCTGGAACATACTCGACCCAACATAGTCTATATCGGTCAGATGCCGAGTCATCAGTCTGGAAAAAATAAAGTTGACAAACTCCAGTATGTTTTTATCACTGCGGAAGTTATATTTTAAGTTTATAGCCTGCCTGCCTGCCTGACCGCTCCCGAAGTCTGCCAACTTATCGGTCATAATCTTTGGATTGGTGTTGCGGAAACGGTAGATGCTCTGTTTGGGGTCGCCCACCAGAAATAGCGTGTTTTCACCCCACAGATATTTTATCAGCGCCTCCTGGATATCGTTGATATCCTGGTACTCATCGACAAAAATCTGCCTGTAGCGAGCCTGCACCTCACTGCGGAGTTCCTCATGCTGCAATATCTTCAATGCCAGGTGCTCCAGGTCGGAAAAATCCAGCACTTTGCGTGCTTTCTTCAGCCGGGTGTAACTCTGGGCAAAATGCCGGGTTAGTTCGAGCAGCATACGTGCGTTACTCTCAGACCACTGCATATTTTGTCTGAGTTTTTCCAGGTCGCTGGACAGATAGACTTTCTCCCGCAGTTTCTTGAGTTCAGCGGTAAGTTTCTCCTTGACCCCACCCATTCGGGCGCTCAATTCAGCGTGTACCGGATTGTCTTTGACTGTCGGTCGGTTGGGAAAGCGTTCCATACTGAAGATATGCTGGTGATTCGCTATGAATCCATTGGTCTCTGTTATACCGCTGAGGGAGGAGAGAATCTCCTCACAGGCTATTGTGAGTTTACTAAAATCAGCCTCCTGCGCCTGCTTGCTCAATTCCCGAAACTGCTCTTTGAAATATTCCATACTGCCGACCACATATTGGTCAATGACCTGCAATATTTGGCTGTCCTCAAATTTTCCTGAATAACTTTCCGCCACCACTTTCTCGAATATCTGCTCATCGGGCTGGTTTTGCAGGAAGTCAAAAATCTGCATAACAATGCCCTTGAGGGCTTCAAAATTTCGCTTGTTATCATAGGATGCCACCAACTCCATAAAGGCATCCTTGCCCTGCTTGAGGAACTCATCCAGCACCTCCTGCAGGGCGGCCTGTCTAAGCACCAGCGCCTGCTGTTCATCCACAATGGAGAAGTCGGCATCGACATCCACCACAAAGAAGTTCTTGCGTATAAGTTTCTGGCAGAAGACATGCAGTGTGCTGATATCGGACTGTGGCAGCAATGCCAGTTGGTTCTGGATATGTGTCCGTTGTTGAGTGGAAAGTTGTGGGTCGTTAAAGCGCTCTCGGAGTTTATTCTGCAGACTGGAACGCATTTGGGCAGCGGCAGCGTTGGTGAAAGTTACCAGCAGAAAATCGGTCACCTTAGCGCCCTTGTTGAGAATAGCATGTAGTACTCGCTCCAGCATAACAAAAGTTTTGCCGCTGCCGGCGCTGGCAGACACTAAGAGGTCACCTTCCGTCTGGATGGCAGCCTGCTGTTCCGGTTTAAGTTCTATCATTTTCCACCTCCAAAAAACTGTCTTTGGTCACCTCGAATTTATCCACCCGGAAATCCGGAAATTCCTTTTTATAGTGCGGGCAAAAACTCCGCACACTGCAAAAGGCACAAGAGCGGGGCAATGGCTTAGGCTCAATAAAGCCGTCCAGAATTTCCTCCACTCCCTTTGCCAAAACAGCCCGGCTGTACTCTGTCATAGCGTTAAACTGTGCCTGAGAAACTAGCAGTTCGTCCTCACGAGCCTCAAAGGAGCCCGCCGCTACCACCTCTTTATTCCGCTTGAGGGTAAACTTTATAATGCCGCTCTTAGGACAGTCAAAACTGACCTGGTCATCCTGTGCCAGCAGGTTAGGCATCTCGCCCACCGTCACTCCGTCCATACCAAAATTTTCATAGGGCAGAATCGGCTCGCTGTCGCCGTACTCATTGTGCAGCGGAAAATAGAAGGCTCCGGACGGCTGACGCTCCAGCCAGGACTGCTGCAGTGCCCAGAGGTACACAAATAACTGAATCTTGGTACCCAGGTAGAGGTCCAATATACTAAACTGCGAACTGCTCCTGCCGGTCTTATAGTCCACCACCCGAAAGCGCTTACCCCACAGGTCTACCCTGTCCATCTTGCCCCTGAGGCGCATTGTGCGTCCCTTGCTGACAATCGTTATCTCCGGCATAGGAGCAAATCCCAGGTCTCCCAGACTGCTCTCAGTGAAGGCAACCTGATAGCGGCTGTGGCTGTTCTGGTGGTTGATAGCACGGCACACCCGCATACTTTCGGAGCGAAGCCCCATTGCAAGCGCTCGGTTTTGAACGCCAAAGAGCAGGTGCTCATACTCAGTCTGAGCGATTACCTTTTCGAAAATAGAGGATGCCAGGCTGTTGACTTCCTCCTCACTCAATATTTTGCCCTTGCCGCTATTGCAGAACTTTTCCACCACAGCGTGGAGAATATTTCCTATATCCACCGGCTGGAGTTTGCTCTGCTCTTTCTCGGTGAGTTTTAATCCATAGTCTATAAAGTGCTTAAATGGACAGGAAAAGAACCGCTCCAGTTGGGTCACTTTAATAAAGTCGGCGGCGAAAAATATCTTATCGGCATTGGAGAGTTGTGCTGTTTTCATCGGGGCAAGCAGAGGCTGGATTTCGGACTCCCTGCCCTGTGCCTGTAAAACGGCTATGGCGAGGTCGGAAAGCGCTCCCTCTTTATTTGCGGCTATGTAGAGCAGTAGATTATCCTCTACCACCCAATTGAATAAAAGCCTGCTCCGGGCATCAACGAAACTGGAGGAATCGCCGGCGGCAAGTGCACAGTTGACCACCGGCAGTTTTTCTTCCTGCCAGCGGAACAGGTTTTGTAAACTGGTCAGCACCTGGCTCTGTTCGTTCTGCTGGTTCGCTATAGTTGTCGGAAAGGTAACCACCAACCGATGCCTGGCGAGTGCCAGGTTCTGAGCGACAGTCTGCCTAGTCCTCTGATTGAGTTCAAAGATGGTCGGGGTCAGATGAATCTGCTCCAGTGCCCCGATTTCGCTATCGCTTAGAATGCCGGTATCATCCAGCCACGCCGGAAGTTTTCCCTCCACCGCACCCAGCACAAAATAGAAGTCATTTGGCACAAAAACACTGGACAGCATCTGTCCGACAAACACACAATCCAGACTCATCGGAAGCGGCGAGATAGTGGTTGCCGCCACACCAGACTGGAATATTTCCACAAACTCAGCAAAGGTGGCGGGCTGTTCTCCGATAATGCCCTGCATACGCTCCAGAATATTAGTCAGTTTCTGATAACTTTGCCGCTGCACACTGCTCTTCTCCAGCCAGCCCTCCCGCTCAAACTCCAGTGATTGCTCTTCCATTTTTTGCTGGATATCCAACTCGGTCATCAGCCCCAGGGTAGCCTGGCAGAAGTCCGCTACAGTAATGGACTTCTCCACCCCAGCGGCAAAATTCTTGAGCGGCAGGGTAATTTGGGCTTTTATCTGCTCAAATTTGATGAAGTCCGGATTTTCAAACTTCAGCCTGAGCGGCTGCTGCCACATAGTATGTTCCACACCAAACTTGCTGGCACAACTCTCACAGCAATCCTTTTCAGCGGTGCTGAGTGGCGACAGTCCGTTGAGGGCAAACCTCAGCACATCCTCCCTTGCCCAATTCCATTTGATTACACTGAAAGCACTCTCCAGCAGTTTAAAGCCCTCTGTCCGCTGGAGGTCAAAGGGCTCATCCAGCCAGAGCGGAATCTGATAGCGGGCGAACACTTGCCTTATGGTGTTTTTATAGTTTGCAAAATCGCTGCAGTTGATGCAGATATCCCGGAATCGGGCGCCCTTGCGAATTAGTGAACGCAGCAACTTAGCCACAAACTCCACCTCTTCCCGAACGCCGGAGGCACTGTACAGTTGAACCGCTCCACCTTTAATCTCAATGGCAGCCTGCTTAGGCGAAAAAAGTCCGCTCAAAATATGCCGTGACCACGGGGTCAGAGAGGAAGGAGCAGCAATCACCTGAGGGGTAACCTGAGTTTCCCGGCATATCTCATAGAGAGCGGCTCGGGTCTGGTTCTCTGTTCCGGAGTTAATCATACCCACAGTAACCAGAGGTGCCACTTTAAACAACTGTGCCAGCGCCCGGAAGCCCTGAGGGGTGAAGTCGGGAAAGTGACAAAAATGGACTCCGCTATTCTCAAAGACCTTGGTGCCAGGCAGTTTCTCACAGAGCAAGCCCATACGGCTGTTGGTATCCACGAACTGATCGCTCAAGAATTTCTCATAACCCTCAAAAACTAGGGCTATATCCTCCAACTTTTGCCTAAGCGCAGGGTTTTTAAGACGGGCAGCGCTGTTTTTCAGTTCGGTTGGAGTGATATTACAACTCTTCATTTGAGCAATGGTGTCAAAAAGAACGCCGGCAAAGCCCACCGTTATGGCAGTACCGGTAAAGAATTTCAACTGGTCTTTGTATTGTACCAGCAGAAATTTCAACAGCAGAGTGGCATCCAGCCGGCTCAGCAGTTTTTTGTTGCCAAAGTTCTGGATAACTAGGTTGGCAAGACGGGTCATAGTCAGCACCTCAAAGTCAAAACTGGCAGTTACACCCAACTCCTGCATAACCATTTTTTCCATCTCCAGACTGAATCGGTCCGGCACCACTAGATACTGTTTTTTGCCCTTGCCAATCTCTTCCTTTACAATCTTAAGTTGCGCCCGAGTGGCATCAAAAAAATGCTCGCCCTCACAAAAGACAACTCTCACCGCTCTTCTCCCAAAGGTATTTTACAAAGCATAGCACAAATTAAATCTAAAGTCTAACAAAAAAGGCATATACTTTGTATATGCCTTTTTTCACCTACCCTCACTCTTTCAGATTTTTATCCTTTTGCTCTCGCTTGAGAGTCTTCAGAAAATCCCGCAACTGTTCCATTTTCGGAGAGCGGGCAAGCCCCTCCAGTTTCAGCATAGTGGACAGGCTCTGCGACTGGCTCTGTGCCAGATTTTGCCGAGCGGTATCCAAATCGAATTTCAGCCGGGCGTTATACTGTCTGAGTTCTTCCATTACCACATCCTTGCGGCGCATATCCACCAGGGCGGTGGCAAGAGTATCGTTGGCAAACTGAACCTCACGGGCAAGGGAGCCGGCAATCTCTTCCTGAGCGCTGCGGCGTACCAGCCGTACCAACCCTCCAAACAGTGCTTTGATTTCCTCTTCTCGGAGCACCTTAGCGCTCGGCAACCTTGGCATGTTGAGGATTTTGCCTGCGCTTCCGGAGTAGGGCTCCCGGGTATCAACGCCCTGGATTTTCAGTTCTTTTATCACCCTCTCCACCAGCGGACGGTTATTCTGCAGCAAATTGCGGTACTTGTTCTGAAAGCGAATCATCTGGCTGTGATCGCCCGATGCCATACTCTCGCAAGCAGCCCTGACCGACTGATTCTCCCGGAGCGGCAGGATTTCACGCAGCAAATCCTCGGACTGAGTGGAGCCAAAGTGTCTGGACTGGAACACCTGCTCCAACTCCTGCTCCGACAATTCCAGTTCTGCACTCAGTGTTGGCTTATCCTTAAGTTGATGCACCAGTCTATAGTAGTAATTTCGCACACTGAAAGGCTGCCGAGCATTCTGTTTTGACCAGAGGTCAAAACTCTGTGTGAGCGGCTGTTTGCTGTGTTTTAGTATGAATTTCAGCAGACTTTTCGTCTGTTCTACATTCCAACCCAAAATTTTTTTATCGGACATTATAAACTCCCGCTTGTCTTTTGTGTGATTGTTGCCAAAAAAAAGTTTTTTATTATACAAAATGTAATAAAGAGTTGATCTTTACAATAAAAATAGTCAAGAGGTAGAGTATGTCAAATATCTTTTTACATTTTGTGGCCGACTTTAATGCCCTGGTCAGGCTGGATGAAACCACGCTCGGCACTCTGGACAATCCCTCCGACCGCCTGACAGTGGAGGTTGGCGCTGAACAAAGTTTAATGCTCAGCGTTTTTCCTATTCTGGACAACACCTCGGAGCCCAGCATCCCCTTTTCGGTGAAGTTGAAGATCGAAAAGGAGGGGGTTACAACGGACAGCAATCAGGTACAGATAACGGACTTCGGGCATGGCCACTTTGAAATCAGGCTGGTGCCGCTCATTATAAAACCCCATCTGCCCACCCTGGTGTTAGACCGTATAAATCTATCCGATGAAACGGTAGCAGAACTTACCGATAGCGGAGTTTTCCGGCTGGAGATATTTGTTCGGAACAAGCGCTTTAGTTTTGAACTCAGCCATAAAATAACTCAGCATAAAATAACAGAATTCACCAAAGACGAGGTGCGCTTTGTGCTTTTAGAGGGAAAAACGCCTAAAAATCAGGCTTATTTGATGGTTTTGAGCAACTTTTTCTGCAACCTGGAACTCATCGCCGATTTTATTGAGCATACTCAGTCTGAAATCACTTCGCTGACCCACCAACTGGATATCGCTTCGCACGGAGTGGTGCGTAAGTATGAAATCCAGGGTAAACGCTTTGCGCTGACCGAGGAGTATACTGTGTTTTTGGACACCGCACCTCATCTGCCCACCGACCCCAAGACAGTGCCATGGGCTTTTATGGAAGCGCTAAACCTGGGCAATCTGTCGCTCGCCCGCAGTTTCCTGGAAAAAGAACTTAGCAGCAGTCTGACAGATGAGCATCTGAAAACATTCTTCGGCGACTATGAGGAAATACAGTGGAACCGCTATCGGGAATCCACCAACACCTTGTGTGTAATCTATGCCGGCAATCCACGAGTTGTCCAAACTTTTGAATTTGAAATAAATAACAATAAAATTTGTAATATAACCAAAAAAGATTGATATATCTAAACTTTTCCTGTATACTTAATAACATAGGGAGAGTTTATGAGTACCTGGCTTTTGTGGTCTATTATAGTATCGGTTGTGCTGCTGCTCGTAGTGTTTTTGCTGGTTTTCAACTCCCGGCGCAAGTTTGAACTGGTACAGCGCATAATGGGCTCGGTGCGTTGCGAAAAGGGCGTGACAGTGCAGCAATTCTGGTGTAACCGAGTGGAAACCGAGGGGCTGGAGGATATTCAAATCTATCACGATAAACAATATTCCTACTATCCGAAACAACGGGTAATAACAATGGAGCAGGACAAGTTTTATTCCGATAAACTGTTTGATGTGACCGCTGTAGCCCATGAAATGGGACATGCTATAATGCACCAAAAGGGCAGTCGGATGATGGCGCTCTGGTACTCGCTGGTGCATTTTGAAAAGTGGGTATGCTGGGCGATAATGCCACTCTGGCTGTGCGGGATTATTATGATATGCTTCTGGGGCGTGGTTGCCGACCTGGGCACAACATTCCTTAACCTATCCACTCTGTTCACGGCAGGAATACTCTTCGGACGGATTGTCAATATTCCAACCGAAAAGCAGGCATCAGACCAGGCGATGCGGATGCTGGAACAAACCAAACTTTTTTCACCTAACGAGTTGAAAATGGCGAAAAAGATGCTGAGCGTGGCGCTGTCAACCTATATAGTTGCATTCTATGAGCGCTTGTTTTATAATATAATTGTTGTCAACAAAATGGTACGCCGGGTGGTCAAGCGAGCACCCAAAAAGGGGGTAACTACCCTCTCCTGCAAGAGTAATCAGGAGGGTGTCGAGACAACCGGAGAACAGAACTCCAAACCGGCTGCTGAGCATATAACGGTGGACGATAACGGACTCCCAATAATCAAATTACCCCCTGAATAAACTAAAAACGAGAGGTTAAAAATGGACTTTTATCTGGTATACTATCTGCTTGCAATAGTGATGGTTCCCGGAATTATCTTTGCCGCTGTAGCGCAGGGCAAGGTTTCTTCTTCATTCAACGCTATGAGCAAAATCCCGGCTAAGTCGGGCAAAACCGCCGCCCAGGTGGCACGGGAGATGCTAGACCAAAACGGACTGCAGAATATCACTATTGAAAAGGTTAAAGGCGACCTTACCGACCACTATAACCCCAAAAAGGGCACTATCGGACTGAGTACCAAGGTGCACGACAGCACTAGTATTGCCGCTATCGGAATTGCTGCACACGAAGTTGGGCACGCTATACAGACTAAGCAAAACTATATGCCGTCCAAAATACGCACCGTGCTGGTACCCATTCTCAATATATCCTCCAAGATTCTCTGGCCGCTGGTTATCATCGGAATTTTACTGGGCGCCCTGAGTTCGGTAGAGAATATGGCAGGACAGATTATGGTGTGGATCGGTGTAGGCTTATTCGGACTGTCTACCCTGTTCAGCCTTATAACCTTGCCCACTGAATATGATGCATCCAAACGAGCCCAGCAGCAGTTGGCGCAGATGCAAATCCTGGACAGCGGCGAACTGATTGGCGCTAAAAAGGTGCTTTCCGCAGCCGCTTTGACTTATGTTGCCAGCCTGCTTGTCTCCATTCTTTCGCTGTTGCGATTTGTCCTCGCTATTCTGGTTTTACGGGAGCGCTAAGCCCAAAAATAAAAACAAAGGATAATAAAATATGCATA
>CAYIZA010000024.1:0-16077 GCA_964367965.1 uncultured Christensenella sp.
TTTGTTCTAAACATTTTAATTCATTTAAATATGTATTTAATATGATTAGTATTTTATCTAATAAGACCTAATTTGGCATTCTGCTACCAGTATGGTTGAATCTCCAAAAACACTAAAATATGGGGTTGGAGGAAGGAATACAGAATTAAATGAAATAATCACACGAATTGGAATTATACACACTCGTGCCAATTTATCTGCACGAGCACTAAGTTTGGCTATCGGTAAGAATGCCAGTTATATTCACTTGTTAGAAAGTAGCAATACACCATTATTGTATTAAACAAAAAGCGCCGCCCAATTTCTTGCAGCGGCAACACTCATCGTTCTTTCTTTCCCTGCTTTTATCTGACTTATGGGGTTATATATGAATTCGGTGCACTATTGTTCTTTCTTTCAATGCTTTTCTATGACTTGTGGGTTGTGTGAGAATTGTGTGTGCCATCCTTTTCTTGCCCTTCTTTTATATGTCCTTTACGGGATAAACAGGGGGAATTTGGGCAGGTAGTGGGTGTCCATAAAGTCGAAGGCTATTATCAGGTTCTTTTTTATGGTTGCCTCGTCCAACTTGGAAAGCAAGCCTATGACATAGGCGCAGTAGTAGCAGTATGCCTCGGCATCTACGCCTGGGTTCGCATCTTGCTCGTAGTCTGAGAGCAATTTTAGAACCGCTCCAACACCCATACTGCAAGCCATTTTGACCTCTTCCTCCGAAAAATCTTTATGAAAATCCTGAGAAATTCTATAGAACATAGTTATGAAAAGATTGGTGTTTTCCCGCTGCAAAAACTCTATGACCTCGTTGCGATAGAACAGATTCCAGTTCTCCTTGGTGCTCATAGCCTGGCGGAAAAAGGAGATATATATAATACTGTAGTGGACATAACTATTGTGATTCTCCACCAGATACTCCTTGATATATGAGTGCAGTCCTTTAAGATAGTTGGAAAAGAGTTCATTAAAAATCTTCCACTTGTATTGGAAGTGATAACTTATTGCACCCTTGGTTATTTTAAGTTCGTCCGCAATCATCTGAAAGGTCGTTTTATCATAACCCTGTGTCCTGAAAAGCCGCTCAGCGCAATTCAGAATATCCGTTCTCAGATTGCCCGACGGCACATTTTCTTTCTTCAAAATCTCTTCCCGCCCTTTATTTATCCTCAGTCTACCACTATTTTTTGCTTTTGTCAAAAGATTTGCCGAAATTGTTAAAATACTATACAAAATATATTGTGTTTAGTTATTTGGGGCATATTTTTGGTTATTCTGTACATATATTCTATACATATCATATTTTGTACAGTTTTTTAATTGACATATGGCTTTAAAATATGTATACTCACAACAGTCACTTTGAACAAAAGGACTTAAAGTAAGGAGAATAAAATGATACGAATTTTGGTGGACAGCGGAAGCGGACTGGATCTGGCGGACGCAAAGAAATACAAGGTTGAACGGGTGCATATGTCTATAAACTTTGAGGATGCCGAATACTATGATGGGCTGGACATAACCTCAGAGGATTTCTATAAAAAACTCAAGGCGAGCAAGGTGCTCCCTAAGACATCGGCTGTGAACAGCAGTTCTTTCGAGGAAATCTTCAACGATGTGAAGAAAAAGGGCGATGAGATGATAGTGCTCTGTATTTCTAAAGAACTCTCTATAACCCACCAACAGGCAGTTCTTGCCAAAAATAATGTGGGTTACGACAAAATCTATATTGTGAGCACTCTCGGTGTGGCGACTATGCTTATTGCCCTTCTTATGGAGGCGGTAAAACTGCGGGACAAGGGGCTGGCTGCTACTGCAATTGTTGCTGAGTTGGAGCGACTGGTGCCAAAAGTGAAGTTATTCGCCTATGTGGACACCCTGAAACATCTCCGTGCCGGCGGCAGAATAAGTGCTTCTAAGGCGATTATCGGAACCATTTTGGGTATTAAGCCTAACCTGATTGTGACCGACGGGAAGTTGGACAGCAATGCCAAGTTTGCCGGGGTAAAGAAGGCTCAGGAGTACCTGGCAAGCCGTTTAACCCAGCACAATGTGGACTTTAGCAAACCGGTCTATTTTGCTCACACCAACGCTATAGCGGAATGTGAAAAGGTCAGAGAACGGGCGAAAAAGGTCGCTAAGTTTATTGACGGCGGAACCTATAGCATTTCAGCAACCATAGGAACACATGCCGGTCCCGGCGCTGTTGCGCTTGTTTTCTTTGAGAAATAGGAGGAGTTATGAGGGTAGGGATTCCGAGGGCACTTCTTTACCACATCTACAAAGATTTGTGGATAAATTTCTTTAAAAATCTTTATATCGATGTGACAATCAGTCCCCCCACTAATAGAGCAATCATTAAGAAAGGTATGGACAACTCGGTAGACGAGGGCTGCTTTTCTTCCAAGATATATGTCGGGCATGTGGAGTATCTGCTGGATAAGTGCGATATGATTTTCGTGCCAAGAGTGGAAAACTGTGCCATTAAAGAGGAGTATTGCACTCGTCTTTTTGGCATATATGATTTGATAAGAAACACCTTTCCGCAGGCGAAACTACTCAATGCAAATGTGAACTATCTGTTCCGTGAAAAGGAGAGCGATGCCTTTATAGATATAGGCAGACAGTTGGGCAAAACCGCTGAAGAGAGCCTGGATGCATACAACCGGGCAGTACAGACCGCCAGCGATATCCGGGCGGAAAAACTCGCCAAACAACAGCAACTTCTAGACAGCCCCGGAACTAAGGTGCTTCTTCTCTCCCACCCCTACAACACCTTTGATGCTATGATTGGGCAGAGTGTGGTGAAGTTCTTTGAAGACAGTGGGATATCGGTCATCTACGCCGACCTGGTAGATGAAAAATCCGCCAAGGCTGCTGCCAAAGAGATATATCCACGCCTCTACTGGAAGGTAAGTGCCGAGTTACTGGGCGGACTGATAACATACAAAGACCAGGTGGACGGCATTGTGCTAGTTTCCACCTTCCCGTGTATGCCGGACTCTATTATGAACGAACTCATCATCCGAAACACCAAAGATAAACCTATTCTGTCGCTTATGATTGATGAGTTGGATGCTACCGCAGGGCTGATGACCCGTCTAGAGAGTTTTACCGATATCATATCCGCCAAGAGGAGGAGAAAGCAAAATGCAAACTAAGATTGCCTGTTTCCCCAATATCGAGGACTATGAGATTCCGGTTAATATTCTGATTGAGAAGACACTGGGCTACCAGACAATGAAATGTCCAGTAACTACAAAGAGGACGGCGGAGCGTGGAAGCAAAAATAGCCCGGACACTGTATGCACTCCGTTCAAGATAATTTTAGGCAACTTTATGGATGCTTTGGATAACGGCGCCAATGTGCTGGTAATGCCTGCAATGGGCTGCCGGCTAGGTTTCTATGACCCCTTGCTTAAACAGATTTTGACTGATTTGGGCTATACTTTTGATATGATAAACCTGTTTGAGTATGCGATGACCCCGAACGCCCGTAAGGTCTTTCAGGTTCTGAAAGAGGTAGAGCCAAAACTCACTGAGGAGAAGTTCAACCGAGCGGCAATGCTGGCTTCCAAGGTGGTGGTGGATATGGATGAGTTGGGTGGGATTATGCGAAAGAATATGGCTTTCCAGACCAAAAAGGGTCAGTTTGAGACCGCTCACCAGCAATACCTCAGCGAGTTGCGCAAGGTGGAGAGTATAGAGCAATCTGAGACGCTTAAAAATAAATACATAGAAAAGTTCCGGGGTATTGAACTGAATAAGCCGGAGCGACCGCTACGCATCGGCATAATTGGTGACCTGTATTCTGTAATGGAGCCGCACGGAAACTGTTATATGGAGCGATGGCTTGCCCAAAACAGGGTGGAAATTGTCCGCCCGATAAATATGACCTACCTCTATCACAATATGTTTGATGTAACAGGACAGATAGAGAACAGCGGCGGATATATTAGTTACTACATAGGCGGCAACGCAGGAAATACCATAGTTCTGGCAAATGAGATGGCGCGGGGCGAAGTGGATGGAATCATCCATGTCAAGGCGGCGACCTGCTCGCCTGAGATTACCGCTATCCAGATTTTACAGAATATTTCAGCGGACTACAACATTCCGATTATCTACCTCACCTTTGATACTGAAACCAGTGAGGCAGGGCTGCACACCAGACTGGAGGCTTTTTTGGATATGTTGAGCAGAAAGGAGAAGAGAGGATGAAAAAGGCATATTTAGGAGTGGACATAGGATCGATTTCTACCAAGGGTGTGGTTATCGACAGCGATAATAAAATACTGGCAGACAGTTACCTGTGGACACAGGGAAACCCTATTCAGGCAGTAAAAAATGTGCTGGCGGAACTCTACAGCAAGATGCCCTCAGGCTATATCGTGGTCAATGTGGGCACCACTGGCTCCGCAAGACGCCTTATCGGGGCGGCGCTGAGCGCCAAGGTAATCAAAAACGAGATAACCACCCACGCTGTGGGCACGCTTGCCGTACGCCCGGATGTGAAGACTATACTGGAGATTGGTGGACAGGACTCCAAAATTATACTGATAAATAACGGGGTGGTTATGGACTATGCTATGAACACCCTGTGTGCTGCCGGCACCGGCTCTTTCCTGAGTAGCCAGGCAAGGCGCCTGGATCTCGATATAAACGACTTCGCCGAACTTGCTCTGACCAGCAACAACCCAGCAAAAATTGCAGCACGCTGTACCGTGTTTGCCGAAAGCGATTTGGTGCATAAAGCCCAGATTGGCTACACCAAGGCAGATATCGTGGCAGGGTTGTGCAGGGCTATTGTGCTGAACTACCTGAACAATGTCGGCAAGGGAAAACAAATCAAAGAGCCGGTTATGTTCCAGGGCGGAGTCAGTAAGAATATGGCTGTGGTGCGGGAATTTGAAAAAGAACTCGGCATCCCGGTGCATGTCGATCCGAACGGTCACCTGATGGGCGCTCTGGGAGCGGCAGTTCTGTGCAAAGATGAGGAAGAGGAGATTGTTTTCGACTTCAATATTGCCAATGTCCTGTTTGAAACTAAGGGCATGGAGTGTGAGAGTTGTCCAAATAACTGTGAAATAGTGTGCGTTTTTAAGGATAAGCAACTCATAGATATGTGGGGCAACAAGTGCGAACGAGGGGTTGCAACGGTTAAAAAAGCAATCGGTGGCTAACGGATGTTAAAAAAGGCTGTACGCCTGAGTTTTAATATAAATCAGATAAAAAATACTTTGTTAGCAATATGTTTTGATTAAAAACAGTTGCCGGAGTTATTTCACAGGCAAACAAAAAAGATGACCGAGGTCATCTTTTTACATTTGGCTGGCATTATTTTCAGATTGATTGTTTTTATTGTCGGCACTTTCACGGGATGCTTTTTTTGGTTTTTGGTTACAGATGTAGTGTGCCGGATAAAGATATTTTACAATTTCATGATTGTCTATTACGCTATAGTAGTTATCTTCATAGAACCTGAAGGCACGGTCCGCGCCGGGACCTTTGGGATAGAACTTCGCCTCAATCAACTCCACCTCTTGCTGGATTACAAAATTTTCAAAGTCAGTCAGCATTGCCTTTCCCACCCCACAAGCCAAAAAGGGCTCGTGTACCCGTACCACTCTTATCCAACAGTTGGTGAGCTTTTCTTCTTTTTTAGTTACACGTTTCGGCGAAACTGGAGTCGGTTGATATGTGGAATATTCTTGCTCTCCTTCCAGTTTAAAGAGGAGGTAGCCCATCTCGGTTAGGTCTTCATCCCTCAACGCCCGAAGTGAATACTCATTTTCTTTCTCAGAAAGTAGAGTGAAAAAACAGATGCCGCTTTTACTCATATGGTGATTCATTATTTTAACAAAATCTTTTTCCATAGTTTCCATAGTTTAATTATACTACCTTTTTAATCTTTTTGCAATAGGCAATTTAAAAAAATATAGTGGCGGGTTTTGGATTCCGTTCAATATGCCTTAGGGCTCCTCAACTTCTTCCAAAAAAATAAAAAACATATATTTTTTTATTTGTTAAAATTGCAAAGATTTGGCATAATTAGAAAAATTAAAAAGGAGAAATTATGAAACAAATCAAATTTATGCAATATGGCTGCGGCAAAATGGCAAAGTACACCATTCGCTATGGTGTGGAAAAGGGCTATAAGTTAGTGGGCGCATATGACATAGACACTAGCAAATTTGGCACCGATGCCGGTACCTTTGCTGGAATCAAGGCGTTGGCGGTGAAGATTCAGTCAAAGGACAAGTTTAAAGAAGAGCTCAGGAGCAAAAAGCCGGACTGCGTTATCATCACCACTATGAGCCTGCTGGGAGACCTGGACGAAGTTCTGACTATCTGTGCTGAATCCGGAGTCAATGCAATCACCACCTGTGAGGAGGCTTTCTATCCGCAGAACTCCAATCCAACCCTGTTTAAAAAGTTGGACAAACTTGCCAAAAAGAACAAGTGCGTATTGGCTGGAACGGGCTATCAGGATGTCTTTTGGGGCAACCTGATTATGGTGCTGGCGGGCGCTACTCAGCGAATCACCAAAATCAAGGGGCGCACCAGTTATAACGTTGAAGACTACGGCATTGCACTTGCCGAGGTGCACGGCGCCGGTATGACACTGCAGGATTTCGATAAAAAGATTGCCAGTGTCGACCGTATCAGTGATAAAAAGCGTCAAGGTATGATAAAAAGTGGAGTCTACTCGCCAAGTTATATGTGGAACACTAACGGCTGGCTGGCTAGCCGCTTTGGCTGGACGATTACTGAGCAGACTCAAAAATGTGTGCCTCAGACTTATAAAAAGGATTTGAAATCCGCCACCCTGAATATGAAAATCCCGGCTGGAAACGCTACCGGTATGTCCGCTGTGGTTACCAGCAAGACCAAAGAGGGCATTGTGCTGGAGACCGAGTGCGTGGGCAAGGTGTATGCCCCTGAAGAGTTTGACTCCAATGAGTGGACTATATATGGCGAGCCGGACACCACTGTGACTATCAACCGCCCTGCCACAGTGGAGTTGACCTGTGCCACCATAGTGAACCGAATTCCCGACCTCCTAAAAGCACCTCACGGTTTCACCACCACCGATAAAATGCCAGTGTGTGAGTTCCTTAACATAAAAAAATAAGCAATCAAAAAAAGGCAGTTTTTACTGTCTTTTTTTTCTTTTCCGGGCTGAAACTGTCTGTTTTTCCAGGAAACTACCTCTTTTAATTGACAATTTACGCACTTTTATAGTATTATACTTACAGTAAATAAAAAGAGGTGTTTTTTTATGGAAGAAAGATTAAAGAATAATTTGCCTTATTTAAGCTTCCTAGGCGTAGGTGTGCTTGCCCTGCTTTTGTTGGGCTGGGCGTTTACTTCTCAACCGATGGGAATTGTAAGTTTGACTGCTTCAGGCTATGCCATTGTGGGTGTTTGGTCAGTCGGATTCTGGGGAGTAATGGCAGCGCTGCTGCAAATCTTTGTGCTGCTGGACATTGTATTGCTGATAACCCTGGGAATCTGGGGGCTGCTTGCTGTAAATGGCAAAGGCAAAGAACTCAGGCTGGGCAGGTTAAATCATAAGGCACTGGGTGAACTCGCATTCATCATACTTGCCGGGTTGACCTTGCTGGTATTCATCTGCGTGCTTGCATTTTCGAACGGAGCGCCAGGCTTTGGACTGTTCCTAAACTTCCTGCTGATTGATGGAGCGTTCGGAGCATATATGATACTCTGGTACAAGGACATAATAGCCAAAGAGGGACTTTTCATATGCACTACCAAAAGAGCGATTCAGCCAAAAGTAAAGGCGCAGAAAGCCAAGGTCAATAAAATAGTTGAAGAGGCTGAGGAAAAGCCAAAAGCGCAAGTTAAGGCAAAGGTTGAGGAGCCTGCTAAAGAACCTGAAATTGAAGAAGAAACCCAGACCATTTCCTTTAAAAAGAAAGAAGATTAAAAGAGAGGTTAGCCTCTCTTTTTTCTGCCATAGCAATCTGAGCAGCCGTTGCGGACTGCTCTTTTTTAATGTTTTTTCTATCGGCCGCCTGCAGGTTTTTTCTAACTTTAAAAACTTATGGCTGATTTTCCTTGCAGGAATCCGGCTTATTTGCTAGAATATTTCTGGAGGTCAAAACATGAAGAGATTAGAAGGTAAAGTTTGTATTATAACCGGAGCAAATTCCGGATTCGGAAAGGAGATGACCCGGCTATTCGCCAGTGAAGGCGCTAAGATAATAGCGGCGGACTACAATCCTGAAATTATGAAAATAGGCAAGACTATCAAGGGTGATATTACCCCGTGTCTTTGCGATGTCAGCAAGTTTGAAGAGGTGCAGGCAATGGTCAAACTGTGCGAGAAAACCTATGGGCGGCTGGATGTTCTGTGCAACAACGCCGGCACAAACAATAAGAAGCCGTATAAATTGCACGAGTACCCGCTTGAGGAGTGGGATGCCCTGTACAATGTACTGGTTCGTGGCGCTTTTCTCGTTCTGCGGGAAAGCCTTAAATTGATGCTGAAAAGCGGCGGCGGTTCTGTTATCAACACCGGTTCTATTGGCGGTTTCCGCTCCACTATCGGCTCGGGCGCCTACTGTTCTGCCAAGGGGGCGATTCGAATGCTCACCACCAACACGGCAACTGAATATGTGAAGGACAACATCCGTGTGAATTCCATATGCCCGGGTATATTTAACACTGCAATTCTGGATGGTCTGCGACCCGATGTCATAGAATTTCTGAGCAATCAGGTTCCCATTGGCAGAATTGGCGAACCGCTGGAAATGGCACAGTTGGCTCTTTTCCTTGCCAGTGATGAGTCTAAATATATAACCGGACAGAGTATCCTGATAGACGGCGGCCGCTCCACATTATAATTTGTGCCAGACATAAACAGGGGCAAAGTAGTTTGATTTTAATAACAAAAATTTGATTTTAACAACAAAAAAAGCAGAGATTCTATCTCTGCTTTTTAATTAATTTTCTGCTACTTTTATGCCGGGACCCATAGTTGCCGCTACACTGATAGACCTGAAATATGTTCCCTTTGAACTTGCCGGTTTTGCACGAGTAAGTGCATCAATCATTGCACGGTAGTTCTCAGTCAACTTGTCTTTTCCAAAACTTACCTTACCGATTGGACAGTGCACAATGTTGTTTTTCTCCAGACGGTATTCCACCTTTCCTGCTTTAACATCGTTAATAGCCTTGGCTATATTGTTGGTCACTGTGCCGCTCTTTGGGTTAGGCATAAGCCCTTTAGGCCCAAGCACTTTAGCCACACGGCCGATAAGTCCCATCATATCCGGAGTGGTTATGCAGACATCAAAGTCCAGCCAGTTCTGACCGGCAATCTTTGCGATGATTTCCTCTGCTCCCACATGGTCTGCACCGGCTTTGATAGCCTCCTCAGCCCTGTCTCCTTTTGCGATAACAAGCACTCGGAGTTTCTTTCCTGTTCCGGCAGGAAGCACTACAGTGCCCCGTACCTGCTGGTCTGCCTGACGGCCATCCACACCTAATCGCACATGAAGTTCCACTGTTTCGTCGAACTTCGCACGAGCGGTTTTGGTAATAAGTTCCATAGCCTCTTCTACGCTGTAAATCTTAAGTGGCTCAACCAACTTAGCAGATTCGATATATTTCTTTCCTTTCATAATACACCTCCGCCAGACTAGTTGTCTGAACTCTCCTCTTCCTGTTTAACTGTGATACCCATACTGCGAGCAGTGCCGGCAATTACTGCCATGGCTGCATCAATATCCTGAGCGTTGAGGTCAGGCATCTTCAGTTGGGCAATCTCTTTGAGTTGTTCCTTAGTTATCTGAGCAACCTTGTCCTTGTGGCACTTTGCGCTGCCTTTTTCCACGGCGCATGCCTTTTTAATCAACAATGATGCTGGCGGAGTTTTAATCTCCAAACTAAAACTGCGGTCAGCATATACGCTGATCACAACCGGAACTATAGTTCCAATCTGTGATGCGGTGAGTCCATTAAATGCCTGAACGAACTGAGGAATATTAATTCCTGCCGCTCCACAAATACTTCCAACTGGTGGTGCTGGGGTTGCTTTTCCAGCAGGCAGTTGAAGTTTTATGACTTTTACTGGCTTTCTTTGTGGTTTTGCCATAACCTTTCTCCTTCCCGACTTTATCGGTGTGGTATTAACGAGTGGTAAATAAATATTTTTACCCTTCTCCCACAATATATTTTAACTTTGAAAATTCAAAGATAAAATCAAATTACCTCTTGACGAATAGCATTATTAAAAGCACTCCAAATGCAAATACAAGTAAAAATGTTGACATAGTTGCCCCTTGTTTTATTAGAGTTTCTTAATTTCTGAATAAGAAACCTCAATTGGTGTTTCGCGGTCAAACATATTTACATTCAGGCGTGCCCGCTGGTTTTCGTCGTCTACCTTTAGTACTTTACAAACCGTTCCGCCCAGCGAACCGGAAAGAATCTCCACATCGTCGCCCACATTCAGGGTGAAGTCTATCTCCACTTTCTCCAGGTGCATCTTGCGGATTTCCTCATCGGTCAGCGGCAGTGGCCTACCTTTAGGCCCCACAAATCCGGTTATTCCACGGGTGTGGGTGATAGTATGCCAAATGTCATCGCCGTATATCATCTTTATGAAAATATAGCAAGGAAAACTCTTTCGGGTTACAATCTTTCGTCTGCCGTTGACATCTTCAATGACATCCTCGGTGGGAATTACAATATCAAAAATCCGCTCTTGCAGGCTTCCGTTTTCTACTACCTGCTCCAGGTTTTCTTTGGCAACCGCCTCATATCCCGAAAAAGTGTGTAGCACATACCATTTTGGCTCAGTGCTTATAAATTTGTTTTGTGTCATAAGTCCTCCTTAGACCAGCAGGCTGTACAGCCAGGAAAGTAAACGGTCGAAAGCAAATAAAACCACTGCAAAGAACAGCACCACAGCGATTACCACGCCGGTCTTTTTTACAACCTGCCTAAAAGACGGCCAACTTATCTTTTTGAGTTCGCTGCCGGTCTCCTTAAGTCTGCGACCTATGCCCACCTTGCCGGACTTCTCTTTTGCCTCTTTCTTCTTCTTGTCTGCCTTGTCCTTGGCAATCTGGCGATCCTTTTTGGCTTTCTCTTTTTCGAGTTTTTTACTGTCCTTTTCGGACAGCGGCGCCTCTTCCACAGGCTGTGGCTCAACTTGTTGTTCTACAACTTCTTTTACCACTTCAGCCGTTGTTTCTACCACAACTTTTGGCTTACTCTTCTGCCTAGATTTACCTTTGCGTTTCGGTTTCGTCATCTTGAATCTCCCGTTTTAAATTTAGGCTATTTGCCCTCTTTGTGTTCGGTGTGCTTCTTGCAGCGTTTGCAGTACTTGCTTATAACCATACGGTCTGGATCATTCTTCTTGTTCTTCACCGTAGAGTAGTTGCGCTCCTTGCACTCAGTGCAGGCTAAAATAATGTTAGTACGCATAATATCTACCTCTTTAATAAAAAATTAACACCCCTCTCGGTCGTGCTTTTTCATAATAACATAAACTTAAACAAAAATCAAGAGTTTTATCAAAATTTTTTGTGTTTTGTTACGCTATTTCGCACTAAAGCCCTAGGCAGATGAGGGTACCTGCCCTATTTACAGTCAAACCAACTGCGGCCGCTGCTGATATCCACTACCAGCGGCACTCTTAATTTTACAATATTTTCCATACATTCACGCACCAAGGAGGTCAACTGAGCGACCTCAGACTTCGGCGTATCAAAAATTAACTCGTCGTGAATCTGCAGTATCAGTTTGCTCTTTAAGCCTTTTTCCTTGATGATTTGAGTAATTTTAAGCATCGCCAGTTTGATTATGTCTGATGCCGTACCCTGCAGTGGCATATTCATAGCCGCCCGTTCTCCGAACATTGCTACATTGTGGTTATTGGAAAAAACTTCGGCAATGTTTCGGCGCCGCCCCAGCAAGGTGGTGACAAAGCCGTTTTTCTTCGCTGATTCCACCGAACTCTCCAAAAAGTTCTTTATAGTTGGGTAGGTCTGGAAATATCTCTCTATATATCGCCTGGCGCTGTTGGCATCTGTGCCTATATTGCGTGCCAGCCCATATGGTGAAATGCCATAGATGATACCAAAGTTTACCGCTTTTGCCGCACGGCGCTGATCGCTGGTAATCTGATTGTATGGCACCTCGAAAATCTGTGAGGCTGTGGTGGTGTGGATATCCCTGTTCTCGGCGTATGCCTTGACTAGATTAGCGTCGCCGCTATAATGTGCCAGCAGCCGGAGTTCTATCTGGGAATAGTCCACATCGAGCAGCACTTTGTCAGTGCCCGATGAAGTGAAAATCTTGCGCAGTACTCTGCCCTCCTTGGTGCGGATAGGGATATTCTGCAGGTTGGGTTCATTACTACTCAGCCGGCCGGTGACGGTCAGGGTCTGGTTGAACTGGGTATGAATCTTGTTATTTTGGTCTATAAAAGGCTTGAGCCCCTCTATATAGGTAGACTGCAGTTTTGCTATGGCACGATAGCGCAGCAACAACTCCACAATAGGATGTGAGCCAACCAACTCTTCCAGTTTGTCAACCGCTGTGGAACGCTTTTTATTGCCTGTCGTCTTCAGCGCCAGTTTGTCGAACAGGATTTCACTCAGTTGCTTTGGCGAGTTTATATTGAACTCTGTACCTGCCAGATGGCATATTTGTTGTTTCAGCCCCTCTATCTCAGTGTTAAAGTTCTGTCCCAGTTTCTCCAGCACCTCAATGTCTACCGAAACACCCTGCTTTTCCATATCATACAACACTGGCACCAACGGCAACTCTAAATCGAAATAAAGACTGGTCAGTTCCAGTTCGGCAAGTTTTCTCTCCGCTTCCTGCCAGGCTATAAAAAGTCCAGCGGCATCGGGTTCTCTATCCAACTGTAAAAAGGCAAATATATCGATTAGCGAGTCGTTTTTAACATTGCTGTTTATCAAATATATGGCAAGCCCCAAATCCAGGCAGGTGCCCTGCACCTCCCCGTTAAGAGCGTGCAGAATAGGCTTGAGTTTGTGCACTATCTTGGTGAGTTTAGCATCGGCAAAGATAGGCGCAAGTTCGGCAAACCCACCCTTTATTTTAAAACACTTGCTGCCGGAGGTGGCAACCAGCATATGATCCTCCTGCTGTAAAATCGCTACCTTGCCGGAGAGTTCGCTCTGAATCTCGGCAAGCGATTTCACCGCTACTGGCTCCGGCTGTACAGACTCCCTTGCCACCGGAGCGGCATCGCTGAACAGTTCCGCCCGCTTTAGCAGCGAGTTGAATTCATATTCAGTAAACCGTTCTTTGACCCTGGCGTTAAAGGGCAAGGCGACAGTGCATTCATCCAGGGTGCAATCTACCTCGCTGTTGGTGTCTATGGTGGCGAGTTTAAAACTGAGCCTTGCCAGTTCCTCGTTCTGTGCGAGTTTCTCTTTGAGTTTGCCGGTTATCTGGTCGAGGTTCTGATACACACCATCCAGCGTTCCAAACCGTGCGAGTAAATCCTTTGCTGTCTTTTCACCTATGCCGGGAACTCCGGGGATATTATCACTACTATCACCCATAAGCGATTTGAGGTCGACAATTTGGGCAGGGGTCAGTCCGGTATCGTCGGCAAGTTGCCGTTCGTTCATAGAGAGAATATCCGATATGCCGTGCTTGGTGAGCCACACTTCGGTATCGCTGTCTATAAGTTGCAGGCAGTCACGGTCGCCGGTTACAATGACATTGGGAAAGCGGAAGCGGTTGGATAGAGTGCCGATGATATCATCCGCCTCAATGCCGGGTTTTTCCAGAATCTTTATCCCCATTTCAACCAGCAGTTCTTTAAGCGGTGCCAGTTGGGCAGCCAGTTCCTCCGGCATACCCTTACGCCCAGCCTTATATTCAGAATACAACTCATTGCGAAAGGTCTTTCTGCCGGCATCAAAAGCCACCACCATATGGGTGGGTTTATACTCGGTCAACAACTTTATAATAATACTGGTAAAGCCGAAAACTGCGTTGTAGACCTTGCCGTCCCTGGTGGCAAGCGGTGGCAGCGCATAAAAGGCGCGGTTGATTAAACTATTGCCGTCAATTATAAATAATTTTTTCATAGAGTCCTCTCTTTACCTAATTATAAACTAAAACCATTTTTTTTACAACAAAACAAAAGAAAAAGAGCAACGCTCTTTTTATTTTTTACTCCTCGTCGTCATCTTCCTCTTCATTTTCGTCCTCGAAGTCCTCTTCAAAGCCGTCTTCCTCGGTGTCCTCTTCCTCATCAAAATCCGCCATTTCGTCAAAGTCCAGATCCTCGTCGTCCATAGAGATATCCAAATCCAGTTCGCCTAAGTCGTCGATGGCATCCTCTTCCTCGGTGATTCCCACCATAACGCCGAACTCGTCTTCCTCTTTTGGCTCGCATTCCTCGTCCTCTTCGTCATCCAACTTTTCCAACACTTCTTCCTCATCGCCGTGCAGGCTGCGGTCTAAATCCCTCTCCCGCTGGCAGGTAGCACACATCTCTTCATCCTCTCGTATGTAGTTGGTATGGCAAATAGGGCAGATATCAAAATCCGTACCTAAATCCATATCCAGTTCATCAGACTTTTTGAAGGCGGCTTCCATCTCCCTTTTACAGACTGAACAGTATTTATCCTTTTTCTTGATGAAGTTCAGCTCGCATCGTGGACAGCGTATATAACTGTCCAAGTCTTTTTCTTTACTCAATTGTTTCCCTCCGATAGTGATTTTGCTATATTATAGTGCAAGGCAAAGGGAAAGTCCACTGAAATATACAGGTTTTTTTATTTTTTCACTGTTTTTTTCGGAAAAAGTCGACATTTTTACCAAAATATCGGAAAATATAGACATTAAGCGCCCTCAATTAGCATTTTATCTGCCACCAGGGCAATAAACTCGCCATTGGTCGGTTTTTCGTTAGCACCATAGACCTGCAGTCCGAAGACCGAGTTTATATTCTCAATCTTACCACGATTCCAGGCTACTTCAATAGCGTGACGGATTGCCCGTTCCACCTTGCTAGGGCTGGTATCAAAGCGGTCCGCTATGTTGGGATAGAGTTTTTTAGTTATACTATTTATAACCTCGGGGGCATCAATCGCCATTTTGATTGCCTCACGGAGGAACTGGTAGCCCTTGATATGTGCCGGGATGCCGACCGTTATAAAAATATTTGAGATTCTCTCGTCCATATTGCGTTGGGTCACCCGACCTACCTTGACATATTGCTCCACTACGCCCCGGACACGCTCCTGCTCCTGATTAAATCCAGGCTGTTCTCCAAATACCTGCTCTTTTATAATGCGATCCAAATCCCCTTGGCTACAGGGTTTAACCACAAAATAACTGGCACCCGACTGCATCGCCTTGTGCACAAAATTGGAACTGGACAGCGCTGTGCAGACAATAATCTTAGGCGCTTTTTCCAACTTTGCAAGTTCTTCCAGTACGGCATATCCATCCCGATTGGGCAGCACCAGATCCAGGAGTACGGCATCCGGCTTTTGAGTTTTGACCACCTCGACCGCACGGGCGCCGTCGTAAACTTCCTCCAGAAGTTCGAAATCCTCGCTGACTGCAAAATGTTCCCTTGCGAGCGTCTTCATCTGTTGACTGTCATCTACTATGACAAGTTTTATTTTTTTCATTATAACCTCCTATAACAAAACTCTTACCATGACTTTTTTAGATTAGCAAAAGCAAGTTAAAAGACCAAGGGTTTAATGTGGCGTTTTTTGCGGTAATAAGGAAAAAATGCTGCTATTTTTGCGGTTGTTTGTCGAAAGAGAAAAACAAGTAAAAGAAAACCTCAAATTGCACACTTTTTTACAATTTGAGGCGGTTTTTTTAGTTTTTTTGTTAACCAGTGAAGAAAGGAATAATGGTGGTTTCCAGGATTTCCACCGACCAGCCATAGAGTGTTCTGGCAACAGTGTTGGCGCCCAGTATCTGGTCTGTCCAACTCGCCACACCCGGGATTATACTTCCCAGCACAAACATCAGTCCGCAGATTATAAATACCGCTAGAACGCCCTTTGCCGCACCGATTACAAAGCCTAGTATGCG